>JACRKL010000116.1 GCA_016219835.1 Candidatus Woesearchaeota archaeon | reverse complement strand
TTCGCTTCCACGGGCGCAAGGAGGAGAAGCGAGAGGATGAAGAGGGCTAGGAAGAGCTGTACTACCCTATGCAGTTTCCGATCGTTGTTGTTGGTACTATTGATCATGCGAAGGATCACCTATGCCCGTATCATTATTCTTACCAGATTTATCCATTGCTGACTTTTTGCATTTGTTATTTCCTTTATACCCTGAGTCTGCACAGCAATTGCCCAAGTAATTCCATTTCTTGCAGGTCGCATCTTCGCAGATATCATTCCCCGTCTGCGGCGGATAAGCGAACATCGTATTGAAATAATCCTTGCTGCCGTACTGCTTGGCTCGGTTCACATAATCCATCGTCGTGAAAATCATACCAGGGAGCTGACACATGATGATATATCGAATCGTAAGGACACAGTCGGTTCCGTCCTTTTGATACTTGCCACCAAAGGCATCATCTCGTGAAGGTTTTTCAGGGCACGTATCTGTAGTTGAATCAAAATTCTTGGCAGAACACATTTTTCCTGCCCCTGTTGCAGCATCGAGAATCGCTGCTGGAATGCCATTGACAAACCAGTTCTTGAACTGCTGCGAGAAGGCGCGCATCACATTCAACGGTCCAATTACCTCAATAAGCTCGCCGAAGATCACCATGCACCATGCTTGGCTCCTTCCTGCGTCACAGTTGGAGATATCCGCTGCTCCTGTACCTAACTTTCTTAAGCATTGGATGTACTGGCATTGAATAACCCGATACTTTTGCAGATTATAAATAATCGCAGGAACACAGCGCTGCGCAATGGCTGCGATCATGCTATTCTGTGCATCCATCGAAGCCCTTAGATTGAAATGTGAGCCAAAGAAACGTCCAGCAGCTGAGGTTGGCTGATCTGGACCATTGCCCCCCGCTGGGTTTTGAGCACCTTTGCCCGTGTAAACCGCGTTATTAATGGCATCGCCAAACAATCCGCCTTTTGGATCAAACACGCCATTCACGGTAAGCTCCTTATTCCAATCGGCCTTGCCTAAGCTTTCAATGCCAAATTCGCAATTCATCAATCCACACAGATAGCGCATACTTAATCTGCCCTCAAAACGTTTCCAATTCTCGGGTCGTTTTTGCACGTCTTGGGGTCTCATATTAGCCTGAAAATTGCTCTCAAAGGCTCCTTGGACATTGATGGTGCTGTATTTGTTTTGTCCTGTACCGCTGCAGCTCACACCACCAAGGTACTTCCATCCCTGAAAATCAGAATACCACAAGGGCATAATGATATAAGCCAAGTATTTGTAGCCATTGCAGCCGATGAGATACGCACCTTTGCCAATCCATCTGACCGGAGCACCAGCAGCCTTCAGTTTCTTGGCTGCGTTTATCATGCCAACGCCCAGAACCTCGAGTTCATAAAACGTGTTCCACAAGTTGATAATCTGCCGGATGAGATTACAGAGCGCTTTAATCTTTTGGAGAAAATCATTCATATCGCCGATGATCTTCCAGTCAGCAAGGGCACTGCTTTGCGCATCTTTGATTTTGCCGATCAACTCTTCGCCGGGATCTCCTCCTAACGGGGTTCCCCTGAAAAAGAGCGTCACCGTGTAGTTTTCTTTTTCCGGCATGGTGAAGACTTCTCTATCTGTTCTCTCGTAAATGTCCATCATGCAATGGAACGTCAGATGGTACAGATTATTCACTTCAGCTTTCTTCAGCTTCGTTAATGCAAACGTCATCTTATTGGCTTCATTGGCTTGGGTCACAGACCTGCTCAATGCCGTCGCATTGGGGAAGAGATCTGCATACGTATACGCAAAATTCTTGTCTGTCGAATTATCCAGTTCGCAGTTCACCGACGGGTCAATGCTGAGCACTTCAACGCCTGGCGTAGCAGTTCCTGTTTTCCGTAAGGTAAAGGGAACGAAGATCATATAGCCCGGAGGGTTGGGGATTAAGGTAATCGTCAGACGGGAAATCCCATCTTTCGGAAAGATGTTATTCTTGTCAATCTCCAGTATATAATTATCGGTCTCATTCACATCAATGACGCTTCTGATCGTTAATCGCTTGGTCGTGTTGCTGGTGTGCCCAAAGGCATCCTTAAAAAAGAACATGAGGTCGGCATTTCGGTACGTGCCGGTGATTGGACCAATGCTTTGCCATGAGCAGAGAAACTCATTGCCCGTTGAGCTGTTGGTATTATTGACGCACGTGATTTGCTCAAATTGAGAATTGTTGGTGAGCGATGATGCATTGATGAACGCTTCGACAACATCGCTGCCCAAGTCCTTGACCGTTGCAGTGATGGCAAGTGCTTCTCCTCGGTAATAGGCAAGAGGATTTCTCTCTAATTCTTTAGTTCTATTAAATCCTGGCGTTTCAATGGGTTCGCTTTCGTTCGACAAATTGAAAGAAAGCGAAAGCAGTGTTGGCGGCTGATTGTCCACGGCAAAGATCGCAGTCGCTGGCTCCAGGGAATTGCCGGCATCATCAGTTCCTGAAATGGTAATGGTTGCCTCGCTGCCATCTGCTCCATCGCCAGGAATGTTGAACCACGTGCATGTCCATGAGCCCGTGCAGTTATTGGCAGGTACATACGAATCTGCTCCATTGCCTGTTATCTGGCTCAAGTCTGCATAGACGCGAGCATGAGCCATGCCTGACTCTCTTTCTTCAACCGTTGCCGTTATATTCGTCAGTCCAGTAACAGCATCTTTCCCGCCTTTACCTAATCCCTGCTGTTGGGTATGGATAGCAGTCACATTCGGTGCTGTCGTATCGAGTTTAATCACGATGGGGATCTCTTCCTTGGCACTATTGCCTGCAGAATCATTGGCAATCAAGACGATGCTGCCCGTCGCATTTCTTAATCGGAGATTTGACCAACTGCACGAGGAAACTTTATCGCGTGAAGGAGCGCTGCATCTTCCTGCGACCATGCTGGCACTGCCACTGAATAGCGAGAGATTTGCCAGTACACTTGTTAAGGTTGAAGCACCGGGATCGGTGACATTGATACTCATGGTTCCCGAAGCTCCTCGAGCAGAAACATACGCGAGTTGCGTTGCCTGATCATAAAACACATCAGTTCCTCTGCTGATCTTCCAGGTGGAGAGATCAAACGAAGGAGCTTCAGCGTCGATCCTAAAATCTCGGCACAACCTTTGGCTTCTCTGTCCAAATCGATCGATGGCATCCATGCAGAGCTGATGATCACCGGAAGCAAGGCTGGTTAATGGGATATCCGTCTGTCCCTGCACGGTGCATGCTCCACTCGTGTCATTATTATCCATTTCAACGATAGGTGTTCCGACTTCGTCCATAAAACGGATGCTTTGCACGCCGACACAGACATTGCCGCAGGTTGCACATGCTTTATCCGTAACTTTATAGGTGACGCCCATTGATTGTCCTGTCGAAATGCTCTGGCGTAAATTAAAAAGGGCAAGCGACGGCGCAAGATGATCAATTGCATAACTCCCGTCTTTCGAATCCAGCCAGGTGTGATTCTCGCTGAAGAGGTCGATGCGAAACGTATAGACATCTGGTCTGACATTACGTAACTGCAGCGTCATCATGCAGTCGAAATAGCCATTCAATGTTGACGTATCGCAGGAAGTAAACGGAGAACCGGTTGCATGGTACTCGACTTGGGATGGGCTCGTTTCGTTGCCATCGCTCACCGTCGCTGTAATGGTAAGCATGTCGGTTTGCTGGGCAAATCCCGGAATTTTGTCTTTGCCAGAAGCTTCGACACTATACACATCAGGTCTGACCGAGAAAACAATAGGCATATTGATAACTAAGAGTATCAAAAACAGGGCAACCGATTTCGTATGCATATCCTGCAATTCATGACCCCTTATTAATATAAAGCTTTCCATCCGTCGAGCGAAAGATTTATATATTCCTGTCTTCTCGGAGAGAAGTACAATAAATCCTAGGGAGGTTGTACAAACATGGCACAAAAAGTTGCAAAAGTTGGAGTGAAGAAAGAGTCAGGCTGTCTCTACTTTGTAGACAAGCAGGGCGATATCTCCTGCGCCACCATGGCACGAGGCGGCACCAAGGCAAAGAAGGGTGCAAAGAAAGTTGCCAAAGCAGGCGTCAAGAAGGAGAAGGGATATCTCTATTTTGTCGACAAGAACGGCGACATTTCGCGCGCTCCTATGGCAAGAGGCAGGAAGTAATTCCTGCATTTTTTTATTTTTTCTTATCCCTTTTTACTTTAATATCCGTTTTTAATTCTCTTGCACACTTCAAATGTTTTCAGGCTTTGCGATTCATCAACATACAGCAGCAGCTCAGGAGTGCATGTCAACACTTCCTGCAGGTTGATGCCATGCATGAGAAGCTGGCTCGTGACATACGCAACAATGCCCCGCTGCTCATGCGCAGACTCCGGAAACAGCAGGCTGATTTCAGAAATGTGCTCATACTGCTTCCGGAGGTCATGCTTTCCCAAAGCATCCTTTATTTTCTTTGCAGCGGTATGATCCACAATGATCTTCAGCGTATGCGCTCCGATGATGACTTTCAGCGTCTCATTCTTGTCGTACTCGATGAGCCCTCCAAGATTGCGGATGCGCTCGACCGTCTCGCGTGATTTCGAGTAATCAAGAATCGCAATCTCATCTTTTGTTGAGACTTTCATGACCGCAAAGACTTTGAGGTTAATCCCCGGCTGCAGTTTTTGCGGAGGAGACCGGCGGATCATTGCAACAACGGCTTCCGTCTGCCTCAGCGAATACCCTTTTGCTTTGATGAAGAGGCGCGCAAGTGCGCGTGTATTGACTAATCCTTGAGCTAATGAAGCCTTGATCTCCGGATGCTGCAGGAGAAAAGCATGATAGGCATGTTCTAATTCTGACATATTCTATAGAGATATTGCATTTGTTTATATTTCTTTCTATTTCTGCCATAATCATTAAATACTCTTGGTTGCCGCATGTCTCTGTGTGATCATTATCCTCAAGAGCAACACGCCAAAGAATGACATCGATCGCATGCTGCAGGGCATAGCATCGCTGGGGCTTGAGCCCCTGTATATGCCCGGCACCGAAAAGATTGTCCTTGGTGCTGTTGGCGACGAGCGCTCTATAGAATCCTTGCATTTGGAGAACTATGGCTGCGTTGAACGTGTCATTCCGGTGCTTTCCCCTTACAAGCTTGCAAGCCGTGAGCTGCATCCTGCGGAAACGTTGATCTCCATAAGCAAGCAGCATATCGGTGCACCCTACTTTACGGTCATCGCCGGCCCTTGCTCAGTGGAAAATGAAGAAATGGTGCAGCAAGTCGGAAACATTTTGCAGGAAGAAAAAGTATCCTTTATGAGGGGGGGAGCATTCAAACCCCGTACTTCTCCTTACAGCTTTCAGGGGCTTGGAGAATCAGGGCTTCAACTCATGGCAAAGGTAAGGGAGCGGTTTGGCACCCTTATAGTAACGGAAGTGATGGACTCTGAACAGGTTGAGACCGTTGCAACGTATGCAGATGTCCTGCAGATTGGGTCAAGAAATATGCAGAACTTTACGCTCCTGAAAAAAGTGGGAAAAACAAACAAGCCGATTCTTCTGAAGCGCGGCATGGCTGCTTCCATTCAAGAGTTTTTAATGAGCGCTGAATACATCCTTGCTGAAGGGAATAACAACGTCATCCTCTGTGAACGAGGCATCAAGACGTTTGAAACGTCGTACCGAAATACCCTCGACCTGACGGCCATTCCCGTCTTAAAAGAGAAGACGCATCTTCCGGTGATTGTCGATCCGAGCCATGCTGCAGGCAATCGTTCTTATGTCATTGCCCTTGCAAAAGCGGCCATGGCATGCGGCGCCGATGGGATTATCGTTGAGATCCATCCGCATCCCGAAGAAGCGTTGACGGATGGCAAGCAGTCGCTTTCCTTTCCGGAATTCAGGAATCTCATGCAGCAGTTCAGGAGACTTGCAGCAATAGAGGGGAGAATACTTCCATGAGCCCCTCGATGAAACTCCAAACGGTGTATAAAGTAATCCAAGGCAGTGTTGATCCTCTCCTGCTGTTCTCTGCGCTGCGAGAGCAAACCAAAGGACAGACAAAAAAAAAGGAGAAGCACGACCAGCATGCATTTCTTCTTGAGTCGGCTGACCATCATACTGCATCAGGCGAGAAAACCATTGGATGCACTCATCCGTCTCTAAGAATAGCAATCAAAGATTCCCTGTTTGTTATCGAGGCGTTAAATGATGTTGGCGAAGCTATGCTTCTGTTTATGAGAACCATTATTCCCGTCCATGAACTCCATGAAGCAACGGCTACATTACTTCGCGGCACCCTTCCTTCTGCGCAAGAGTTTGCTGATGAAGAAGAGCGGCTGAAGCAAATTCCGGTTTTTCAGTTGATCCGAAAAATTGCATTTGCTTTTGCTCCCACCTTGCCATTACCGATGCCATTCTGCGGATTATTTGGGGCGATAAGCTATGATGCCATAGACTATGTGGAGCAGCTTCCAGCCTCGAGAGCAACAACAGCAGGATCACGTTATGTTCCTGATTTTTTGTTCTACTATGCAACCGAGATGTTCATCATTGACCATCAGCAACAGAAGACTTACATTTTTGCGAGTGCTCCTGCAAACTACGCAGATGCAAACCGCGTAGAGGGATCGATGGATAGAGATGCTCATGAAGCTTTCCCTTTTGAGCTCATGAACACCTTGCAACAGTATGAGAAAACGATCAGCAGCATCATGCATGCGGGGGAAAAACTCTTACCCGAAAAAAAATCTGGAACACAACTGCTCAAAGCATCAGACGTTGAAGATGCAACCTTTGCCAGAAAAGTTGAGCAGATCCAAGAGCATATTCATGCAGGCGATGTCTTTCAGTGCGTTCTTTCACGTGTGTTTTCCGTTGCTTGCGATGAAGATCCTCTGCATGTGTATGCCCGTCTCAAAAGCATCAATCCCGGGCCCTACATGTTTTTTATCGAGGATGCAGGATTAACTTTACTCGGCTCAAGCCCTGAAACGTGCCTTAAAGTAACAGGAGGACATGAGAAGACAGTCGAGATAAAACCCATCGCAGGAACGCTTCCCTGCGGAAAGAAGAATCGAGGATCTGCAACAGAAGGTAGAAAAATAGAAGGTGGAGAAATGATAGACCATGAGATGGACAGCAGACTTGAGCTTGATCTGCTGCTCAACGAAAAAGAGCTGGCAGAGCATTGCATGCTGATCGATTTGGCAAGAAATGACATTGCCCGTGTATCCGTGCCGGGCACAAGAACAGCATCACGGCTTTTGCAGGTTGAAAAATATTCTCACGTCCAGCATTTAGTATCAACAGTGACGGGAACGTTACGGCCTGATCTTGATGCTTTGCATGCTTATGCTGCAACGATGAACATGGGCACACTAACCGGGGCTCCTAAAATCAAAGCCATGGAACTCATTCGCCATTATGAGCCGGAAAAGCGAGGATTTTATGGAGGAGCTGCCTGTTACCTTACTCCTGCAGGTGAATTTGATTCATGCATCATCATTCGCGCGATGGTTATTGCAGAAGGCATTGCAACCGTCAGGGCGGGAGCAGGAATAGTCTATGATTCACAGCCACTTTTGGAAGCAGAAGAAACCAGAAAAAAAGCAGCTGCCTGTCTCATGGCATTGGGGGTGAAACCATGAACCAACCTATGAAGGTGTTGTTCATTGATAATCTTGATTCATTCACCTACAATCTGGTTGATGAGTTCAGGAAGCTAGGATGCGATCCTAAGGTGGTCAGGAATACGATCTCCATGGAACTACTTGATACCTTCATCCACCGGGAGAAACCACAGCTGATCGTCATATCTCCCGGACCATCCTAAGGACGCGGGTATCTGCATGCCTATGATTAAAAAATATCGTGGAAAAATCCCGATGCTTGGCATCTGCCTTGGGCATCAAGCTATGATCGAAGCGCTTGGAGGTAAAGTAACAAGAGCACCGTTGCCCGTGCATGGAAAAAAATCGCTCGTTTCGCATCAAGGCTCTGCGCTGTTCAAAGGCATCCCTAATCCATTTTGCGCTGGAAGATATCATTCGCTTTATGGCTCAGAGGTTCCTTCTTGCTTTAAGGTGACTGCAACGGCTGATGGATTGCCGATGGCTATTGAAAACCTGCAGGAGAATATGTATGGTTTGCAATTTCACCCTGAATCTATCCTTACTCCTCATGGATCCCGGATATTGCGCAATCTCATGGATATGTTAGAGAAGTTAGGGTGTTTAGAGATGATGGAGATGATCCGATGAATTGCAAAACGTTGCTCGAAGCGTTGTCTGAACGACGACAACTGAACAGAACAGAAGCAAGAGCGTTGATGGAAGGGATGATTACGGGATCATATACGGAAGCGTAGATTTCTGGCTTGTTAGTTGCGTTGGCATGCAAAACCATTTCGACAGATGAGCTTTCTGCTTTTGTTGAGGTAGCTCGAGATCATGCCCTTAGGATTTCTATTGCTGCCCAGAATCCACCTGTTCCTGTCCTCGTCGATACTTGTGGTACGGGAGGCGATGGCAGCAACACATTTAACATTTCAACCGCTGCTGCACTGGTGCTCGCAGCTGGCAATGTTGCCGTAGCAAAACATGGCAACAGGTCAATGTCTTCAAGCTGCGGAAGCGCGGATGTGCTTGAGGCATTGGGCATCGCAACCACCATGAATGCACAGCAAACTTCGTCATCCCTCCAGCAGCATGGCTTTTCGTTTTTGTTTGCTCCCCGGTATCATCCAGCTTTTCAGCATGTTGCCAACGTACGCAAAGAGCTCGGCATACGAACCGTTTTCAATATCATGGGACCGTTGCTGAATCCTGCCCCGTTAACAGGGCAAGTGATAGGGGTAGCTGATGCTTCTCTGATGGAAATTTATGCGAACGTATTGCTGGAAAGGAAAATTACTTCGGCGATGATTGTCCATGGCTCGGGTATTGACGAGCTTGCATTGCATGGGCCTACAAATATCATGCAGCTGCACGATAGCAAGAGAGAGAGTATGATCTTATATCCAAAGGATATTGGCCTACGGCAATGCTCGCTGGAAGAGCTGAAAGGAGGCGCCAAGGAAGAAAATGCAGCAATCATCATGCGCATTTTCTCTGGCGAACGATCTGCCCGGAGAGAGGTTGTTATCCTTAATGCAGCAGCAGGATTTATGGTTGCAGGCAAAGCGAAAGATTTCAAAGAAGGAATGAGGATGGCTGCTGCGGTTATTGATTCCGGCGCAGCGCTTGAGAAAGTAGAAACGTTGAGAAGGACAAACCAAGCTGAGGACAACCCATGATCTTGCAACGCATCATTGAACAAAAACAGAAAGAGATTTCTGCTCTGAAAGGCAGGACATTTGAAAAACGCGCATTTCCTCTCCGGAGATTGAGCAGCCATCTGCAAGGAAAGCACAATATTATTGCGGAGATCAAGAAAGCATCTCCCTCGGCTGGAATTTTGCGTCATGATCTGGACATTCCGTCTCTTGTTCGGGCATATGAGCCGTATGCAAGCGCGATTTCTGTCGTTACTGATGGCTCTTTCTTTGCGGGAAATCTTGGCATGATTGCTGACGTAAAGAAAACAACCTCGTTGCCTGTGCTGCGAAAAGACTTTATCCTCGACGAAGCGCAGATTAACGAAAGCTATGCAGCAGGAGCAGATGCGGTGCTGCTAATTGCGAGGCTTCTTTCTCGGGAACAGATGAAACAACTCATGCAAAGAACTCATGAACGGGGCATGGAGTGTATCGTAGAAGTGCATACGCCAGAGGACGTTGAACGCGCATTGACTTGCGGGGCATTGATGATCGGGATCAACAACCGCGATTTAGATACCTTCGCTGTTGATCTTGAGACGACTGCCCGACTCAAAAAAATAATTCCTGCTGATGTCATCGTCGTAAGTGAGTCTGGATTTCAAACCATTGATGAGATCATAGCAGCGGATACGCATGCTGTGCTCATCGGCACGCATCTTCTACAATCGAATGATGTTGCATCTACATTGCAAGCGATGCGACGAACAAAGGTTAAGATCTGCGGCATCACCTCACGCGCTGATGCGTTGAGCGCTGTCGCTGCAGGAGCGGATTTTCTGGGGTTTAATTTTTACCCAAAAAGCCCTCGGTTTATTGCGCCGGAGCATGCAAAGGAAATCATTGCTGCCTTGCCGAACACGGTGGGTTGTGTTGGGATCTTTGTGCATGGGTCTGAAGAATCTGTTCTGCGCATAGCAACCATTTCTGGCATTGACATGATCCAGTACTATGGCGCACTGCCGAATCTTACTCTTCCTTTGCCCGTCATCGTTTCCTATGGCGTGGATCATGCTCTTCCTAACATCGACGATGCCGAGGCGTTTGGCTATCTGTTCGATACGCATGATCCTGATCTTCATGGCGGTACAGGCAGAAGATTTGACCATCATCTTCTCCATGGATTCAAGAAGGACTTCAGGAAGAAACTGTTTGTTGCTGGCGGTCTTACTGCTGAAAACGGAGGAGATGTCATTTGCATGCTCGATCCGTTCTGTGTAGATATTTGTTCTGGTGTAGAAAAATCGCCCGGGATCAAAGATGAGGCAAAGATGAAAGCATGTGTTGCAGCAGCCAAGAAAGCAAGTGATGATTGCCAGAAGGTGAAGGCATGAAAGCATGTTCTCAATCATCTGGTCAACCATCTCGCCAATTTGGAACATTTGGCGGAACGTTTGTGCCGGAAACTCTCATGCAGGCGCTTGCAGAGCTCGAGCATGCTTACCTTACGTTAGAGGGAGATCTTCCCTTTCAGGAACAGCTTTCCCATTATTTGAAAGATTATGCTGGACGACCAACGCCCTTATATTTTGCAAAAAACGTATCAGAAAAAGTTGGCTGTATGGTGTACTTGAAGCGTGAGGATCTTCTTCATGGGGGAGCCCATAAAACGAATAACGCTCTCGGACAAGTTTTGCTGGCAAAAAAGATGCGCAAGACGAGGATCATTGCAGAAACCGGAGCAGGCCAGCATGGCATTGCCGTAGCTATGGCAGCAGCGTTGTTGGGCATGCCTGCTGAAGTGTATATGGGCGTTGAAGATATCGAGCGGCAACAGCTCAATGTATTAAGGATGCAATTATGTGGCGCAACGGTAAGACCTGTTGAAATCAGGCAGGGACAAGGATCGCTCAAGGATGCAGTCAGCGAAGCGCTTCGTGACTGGGCATCTCATTCGGCGACAACTGCGTATGTGCTTGGTTCGGTAGCAGGCCCTCATCCGTATCCTTCTCTTGTTCGTGATTTTCAGAAAGTAATCGGGATCGAAGCGCGGCAGCAGATTCTTGCAGCAGAAGGAAGGCTGCCTACCAAGATTCTTGCCTGTGTCGGCGGAGGATCGAATGCTATCGGGATTTTTCATGCTTTTTTGCAGGATGATGTTGCATTGATCGGTATAGAAGCAGGCGGCAAGGGAGAAAAACATGGCGCAACGTTGAGCAAGGGAAGCGTTGGCATTTTTCAGGGTGCGTTGAGCTATGTGCTGCAGGATGACTTCGGCCAGATTCAAGAAGCGCACAGCATTTCTGCAGGCCTTGATTATCCGGGAGTTGGGCCAGAGCATGCATTCCTTAAAACCTGCGGGAGAGCGTCGTATGTTTCGATTACCGACGATGAAGCTCTTCTTGGCTTTCGGATGCTTGCAGAGCTTGAAGGGATCATCCCTGCTCTCGAATCTGCGCATGCGGTTGCTCATTTGCTGAGGATGAAACTTTCCAGCAACGATATCGTGATTCTGAATGTCTCCGGCAGGGGCGATAAGGACATGTTACTCGTGCAGAAACTGCTGGAGGAAAAACGATGAAGCTGAACGATGTCTTTTCAAACATTTCCATCAAAAGACAGGTTATGATGGCTCATGTCTATGCAGGAGATCCAAGCATGGAATTCACCAGGCAGCTGCTGATTGTTTTGGAGAATCGTGCAGACATTATTGAGCTGGGAATTCCGTATGCAGATCCTCTTGCTGATGGCCCTGTTTTTGCTGAGGCATGCGCCAACGCCTTGGAGCAGGGCATTACGCCGAACGATGTGTTCAAGCTTGCTGAAGCATGTATGTGCCCTGTTGTACTGACCACGTACTATAACATCATCTACCAAAAGGGCATTGCTGCTTTTGTTGCAAGAGCAAAAGAAGCGGGTGTGCAGGGGATTATTGTGCCAGATTTGCCCTTCGAAGAAAGCGAGCAGCTCCATGAAACCTGCAAACAAAATCAGTTACCATTGATCTACCTGATCACCTCCACTACGTCGAGAGAGCGAATGTGTTGCATCCTCTTAAAGGCAAGCGGTTTTGTGTATGTGACTGCCTATGCTGGTGTGACTGGCTCTTTAAAAAAGCAGGAACAGGTGCAGCAGACGATTGCAGAAATTCGAAAGATCTCATCCATCCCTATTATGGTCGGCTTTGGCATCCGCAGCAGGGAAGATGTTGATGAGGTCGTGGCTGCTGGTGCTGATGGCTGCATTGTAGGAAGTGAGATCCGCAGGCAGTATGCTCGTGGTAAGACTAGCGAGGAAGGACTAAGGAACGTAGAGCAACTGATGAACGTGCTCTGTTCTTCCGCTCATCCCAAATAATTCGGCATCTCCCGTTCTTGTGGCTCGCTTTCCTTCTTCTTCTCTGCTCTTTTATTTTTGGCAATGGCTTTGACCAATGCTTTTGGCTTCTGCACTGCTCCAAACTTCTTCTCATAGTCTTTGATATTTCTTCCCAGCACGTCAAGGAAGTTTTTTGCTAAAAAGGGATCCATCACAATGACTTGATGCCTGGTTATGAGCGGTTGGAATTCTGCATTGCGCTGGTCGCTTCTTGGCGTTGTCCGCTTGAAGTCGATGAAGAAGCGGATCGGGTTGTGCATCACGCCAATCTCATCCGTAAAAAATTCCATACCGTCATCGATCGTAAACTGGATCTTTTCCGGTTTTTCAGTTTTATCTTGCTTGTCTGGTTTTTCGTTTGCCATAGTAATCACCTGCATGATCCCTGTATTGAGTTCTCCAGCCATGGCGCTGGTCGGTTCAGAGGTTGTCCCATCCGGGGTGAGCCGACGAGGAGCAAAGCGACGACAGCTGCCATGGTTGGCTGGAGAATCTTATTTTGATGTACTTACACATTCTCTCGCCCATAGCACCGCTCCTACAACACCTGCATGATCCATCAATGCCGACTGCTTGAGCTTGATCTTCTGTGGTAGGGCGGAGGTATACTTCTTGAATGATCGCTCCATCTCTTTCCTGAACAATGGATAAGCGTGAGCTATGCCGCCGCCAATGACCATGATTTCGGGATCCAGAAGTGTCGCAGCGATGGTAAGTGCCCTACCAAGGTTATAGCCAAACATCTGAAACGTGTAGAGTGCATCTTTTTCCTTGTTCAGCCCAGCATCAATAATAGCATAGGTTTTTTGTTTGGTGCCAGAAACAACTTGGTAATATGCTTCGACGCTTCTGCTCGACAACAAATCTTCCACGGTAGCAGCTTCATACGGTGCATGACCAAACTCTCCTGCTTTGTTATGGGCTCCTGCGTACAGCTTTCCGTCGATGATCATGCCTACACCAAGACCAGTTCCTAAGGTAACGCCACAGACATTATTGTAACCTTTTGCTGCTCCTGCATGATGTTCAGCAAGGACAAAACAGTTAGCATCGTTCTGCGCTGTTACTTTTTTTCCAGTTGTTCGTGATAAGAATGGTGCAAGGTCAATTTTCTTCCATGCCATGTTTCTGCTGACTCTCACCAAATTTCCTCTGGCATCAACCGTGCCTGCAATTGCTATGCCAACCTCTTTGCCAGGGGCAGATGCGATGAGTTTCTGTAACTGCTTCATCGTTTGCTCTTGGGTAGCAGGCAACTTGTCTTTTCTGAAATTGCTTACGTTTCCCCGTGCATCAACAATGCCGCTCTTAAGATATGTTCCGCCGATGTCGATGCCAAGCATAGTCGTCCCTGCTTTTTTGGTTCGTAATGTCATGGTGTCTTCAACCTCTTTTTGAGTTCTTCTACCATCACGACGGGCGTTGGATCAATGTTGTACGCCAGCGCAAGAAAATAGGACGTCCAGACGCCGATGATTAAGCCCGATAACATCCGTGACAGGCGCGTTTTTCCTTTGACATGAAACTCAATGGTGTTGACACCTTTTGACTTGACCTGCTCTTTCGTAACTTCAACCCGTTTGCGGTGATAGTTCGGGTCATCCTGATCTGTTAAAAAAATAACAAAATAATTCCCTTGCAGATGCGTGAAGCCTACAATTTCGTTGTGATCGAGTTCTGGAATTACATTAGTGAAGGCATGCACTTTGCTGTTTTCATTAAATCCGATTTTCCAGCGATATGCAATCGAACGCATGCTGGGCGTCGCATAGATCAGTGGAATCTTTCCTACGAGTTTTTGGGAGAGGTCTTTGGCAATATCTCGGTAGAGTGTATTGTGCAGTGCTGCAATGCTCTCTTCCAGTTCTTTGTCGATGTCACACGCATCTTTGACCAATCCGCTGTTATGCAGCAGTTTCAAGAGGATCGTGCACATAAAGAGTGTGCAATCCCGTGGCTGCATTCCCACCGGAAGAGGAAGAAAGAGATTCCGATGTGATTCTGCTAAATCCTGGAGATCTCCGCCGGAAGCAATGGCAACGATCGTTGCCTGCTTGCGCGCTGCTGCTTTGTATGCAGCAATCGTTTCTTCAGTAGTTCCCGAATAACTGGAAACAATAACTAATGTGTTCTTCGTTACCCATGGGGGGATAGCATAATCTTTTGAGATTCTGATGTTGGTTTGCGGCAGGTAATCAACTAAGATCTCAGCAGCCAATGCACTCCCGCCCACGCCTGCCACCAAAATATGATCAAACCCTCCTTCCGGAATGTCGATCTTGGCATGCTTCGCTACTTTCATAGCCTGCTCAATCTGATTGGGATAGACCTCGATCACGCCGTAGGCATTCGACCGGTCGACCTTCCGCATAGATTTGTCCATGATTTCTCCTGAGAGGGTTGGATATATAATGGTTGTGGAAATGTGAAAGAGAAGCAAGTCTGAACGCTGAAATCATGATGCAGATGCTGAACATCGTAACACATTTATAGCTCTCTGCATTCATCTTGCCATGGTAAACCTTCAGTACCTTCAACCCATCCTTCAGTCTTACGAATTACCTGCTAAGAAATATGAACGGATGTATACTATCGCTGCAAGATATCTTGAAGAGCATTCCCTCGATGATGTTAGCTCACAGTATGATGCTGTTGCCATGCTTATTGAACGATTCAATGAACCATGGAGTAGAAAACCACCTATTTCTCTCGATGAACCCGTTTCGGATCATTCCAATATACTGTACCATGAGATTATCGGAAAAGAAGATGCTCCGTCTGAGAATGAAGGATACCCAGAAGATTGCAACGGTGACATGAGCCACTTGGGAATTAAATACTATGAGGGGGTGATTGACCACTACCATTTCTCCCTGCTCAAGCAGCTTGCAAAAGAGGTCGAATGTTTTGATCCTCCAAAGTACATTAATTCAAGAGTCCTTTGCAGCCGCCTTGATCAATTAGTTGAGCGGTTTACAATTAATGGTAAGCTGTGCATTCCCAATCGACCAATAAGAACCATTACAATCTCAGGGCAGGGGGTTCATGTTCAGTTTGGCAGAAGGGATTATCTCGAAAACCCACTTCAGTTTTTGGTGGAGAATCGTAGACGTTATACTGGATTGGACAACGGCGAACTCAAAATCGTAGACAAGGGGCTCTATGAATCATTGAGAACAGCTGGTCAGTTAGAAACTGGATTGCATCTGCTACATGTCCTTAATCAACCGCATTCTGAAAAGGCACAGCAGATCCTTGCAGCTTATGCGTCCTATGGTGGGGATATGGCTGCAGCAGAGAGGGGACTCGGTATTGGGAAACCGCTTATCTCGTACCACTGGCATAACCACGGACTTCCAGTTCAGAGAGAAGGATTAACCAAAAAGCTCTCTGATGAGGATCAAAGAATAATTCTGGGTGCGTATGAAACCTACCACGGTAATTCCTGTCAGGCTGCCAAACATCTTCCCTACAACAAGAGTACCATTCAGAACTATTGGAAGAGAGTCGGAATGGAGGTTCCCATAGATCGAAAGAAAAAAATGTTGAAACCTGAAGAGCGACAATGCTTAATTCTGGATGCCTATAAAACCTCTCAAGGAAATTGCGAAGAAGCGAGTAAGAATTTAAGGATGGACCGCCATAGCATACGGAAATGCTGGGTTGCTGCAGGGCTAAAGCCGAGAAGGAATAACTGGTCAACCAAAAGCCCTGATGAGATCAGCCGGATCATTAATGCTTATGATTCTACACACGGAATCTGTGCCAAAGCTGCGAAAGATTTAGGGATTGCTGAGAAAACTGTTCTGCATTACTGGAACGAAGCCGACTTAGAAATAACTACGAAACAGCATCGCTCGAAAAGTAATGAGGAGATTGCCTGCATTCTGGAGGCGTTTGAAACGTATGAAGGGAATTGTGCGAAAGCCGCCAGAGAACTCCATGCCAAGGAAGAAACGGTAAGAAGACATTGGAAGAAATCAGGGTTGATGTCCTGAATGCGTTTCTATTTTTTCGAGGGATGCATGAGTGAAATTTGGAATATGATTCTGCATCAACAAACCACAAAACATATAAGTCTGTATCGCCCACTTGATATTCATGTCTTGGAAAAAAATTCTCGAAACTGAAGAGGTCATCAGCTATTTGCGTGAAACTGCAACCGGAAAACGGTGCATTGAGGCACGCCAAGAAGCAAATCATTGGAAAGTCTTTGAGATTGCCATGAAAGGAGAACAGACCCATGTGCTCAAAGAGATTAAAGCCAAGAGCAAGCAGGAAGCAAAATCCATTATCGGACAGATCATCAACAAAAAGGCATTGCCTTTGCAGATGGAACGAGTAACGATGCACCGCGCCATTAAGGACATGGAAGCGGAAAAATGGCTCTTGCGCTCGAATAACCAAGATCTCGGATTCTTCCTGATTCATTTTGGCATGGACGTTAATCTTGATGTTGTTCTGCATGCTTCCGTTGCACATCAAGAGCAGGAGATTGTCGCCGATATCTTTCGTACGTTGGGTTTAGAGAAAGAAGCAAGCTTGGTTAGCGTTCGAGTCTACTATTTTAGTCAGGATCGCCAGCTCCAGCGAGGTATGCAGACGCCTATGGTCATGGGCAGCATTGAAATGAGATTTGGAGACGAGTAATCACATGGAACCAATCCAAGGTCAACTTCCCAAGATGAACTGGAAGCAAAAATTCCTTGCCGTTGGCATTGCTGTTGTTTTTTTTGCCTTCGTTTTCTATGGCATCCGCACCTTCACTCCACAGCCGGTGTATGATCAATACTGCAACAACACCAATACTTATGTTCCTGAAAACATGACGCAGAAAATCTGCGAAGAATTGGGCGGCAGATGGAATGCAAACTATTATCCTAAACCAGCGCCTGTGGAAACGCGTGCAAATATCCCTCTCGGTTATTGTGATATGTACTATACTTGCAACAAGGCGTATGAGTCAGAGAACAACAAATACATGCGCGGCGTTTTCTTTATCGCATTAATCGCAGGAGCCATTGGATTGCTCATTGGCTTATTCATCAGCGTCGGAGCAGTCTCTGCTGGCTTGATGGCTGGTGGGATCTTCAGCATGTTCTACGGCATCATGACCTACTGGAGCAACCTCGGCGATGTGGTAAGGTTCGTGTTGATCGGCGTTGTGCTGCTCATTTTGATCTGGGTTGGCTATAAGAAGATGAGGTAGTTGAATCGTTTTTGTCATGAGATCAAGCACTACCTTCTCAAAAGTCTAAGAAAATACTTTCGCTCCTATGTAGCCAATACCATAACCGATGATGGCAACAACGGTGTACCCTACTAACCCAGTTACTGCTTCTGTGACACCTTTGACTTCAGGACTTGAGGTATTGCTCTTCACTCCGAACGCGGTTTTAACGATAGATTCAATAGCTATATTCAGGTATCCTTTATTCTTTTCCTGAAAATATTTTGCGACACCACTGGTCACTGAAGCTTCCACAATCGTGCCGGGAAGCAACCAACTGTTAACATCATGTCCAGAGCCATTCATTGCTCCTTTATAGGCACCGGCAACAAAGCATGCTCCTACCTGCACCACGCTATTGAATCTCGCTAATAGAACATAATCCTCAGACTCAAGAACCGTTCTACCGTCATTATCCTTCATGATCTTCTGCTCAATCTCCGCAAGCCTGGCATCTACAGCACTGGAAAGGTCAACCTGTGTTACCTTTTTTCCTTGAGCCGTGAAATATCCGCTTAACGCCTGCGTCATGTACTCAAATTTCTGTGCACTTGACCAGTCAGCTGCTTTATTCCAGAACTCGATATCATGATCAGAAGTGATTCCATCAGGATTGCATACCATCTCGAGAGTTTTTGCATTATAAATTTGGTTATTGTAAGCTTCCCTAAAACTTTTTCTTGGCTCGGCGTAACGATCGCCGCTTAACGTCAAGCAACCTGCATCACCGTTGAGGCTTTTACCAGCGTCAGCAGGTTTAGGATTGACTACGAAACGTGCATGAAAGCTTTCTTCAGTCCCCGGGCGAACATAGGTAACATTTAATCTAATAGCGTTCATGCGTCCAAGAACTTCAGTTGGGATAACCGGGATCTGACCTACCTCAAGGGTCGCTTCTAAAGATAAATGAGATCTTCTGTCTGCTATTGCTTCTTCGCTTAATATATTTTGATGAACCATAGAGGCGAGAATCTATCTCATTTTATAAACATTACTCATTCGACTGGTTTGACGAGAATGTCCATTCTGCCATCTTGAGGAAGCAGCTTTTGAGAGAACAATAGGACAAAAAGGGGATTTCCGCTAACCGAAGACCCAGAATTCATGCGAACAGATGGCAGAACCTCGCATCTTGCGAGATTTTCGTCAGAGCCTATGTTAGTGAAGATGTAAAATTCTCATTTCTCCGCAGGGCAGGGCATAGGAAGACGAGAAAGATTCATTTAGGGTTAGCATTTTCCCAGAGTATCTTAAACTGATTTCTATAAGAATCAGCTACTTCTTTATCTGTGATTAAGATTAAATGATTTGGTGAACCCCATAACAAAATAGCAACTTTATTTCCGTACACTTCAAAAGCAGCATTGCCAATAACATCTTTTGGCAAGAATCGATAGGTAGTTGTTTTTGCTTCTTTCAAAACAGTGTTTCCTTGTTTGGCGATAACTTTCTCATGAATATTTAATTTCACTGCTTTAGCAAGATATAGATTTAGGTTGGAAGGAGTATACTTATCGAGACGAAGTAGAATATCATCATCAATACCATAAACTAAAACCTCATCATTTCGTTTGAGAGTAACGATAATGTCATTAAGAAGTGTTTTGTAGACATGTTTCCCTTTGTGTAATTCAACTTTAATTTCTTCAGTGACGAAGTTTTGATATTGAATCAACTGAGGGATGATCTTTTGAAGATTTTCCAAACGTTGGGTAGCTACCTCTTCAAGTCTTCTTGGGTCTGCTGCTTGATAATTTTTTTTGTTTTTAATCTGGATAGAAGAAACTACTCCTTTTTCCATAAGATGTTCTAGAGCATCGTATATATATGGTCTTGAGAATCCAGTTTTTTTCAGCGATTTGCACAGGATTAGCAGTTCCAAGCCGCAGTAAAGCGAGATAAATCTTAATTTCATTCTCCGTTAAGCCAAATTCTTTCAGTTCATGATCCATACCCCCTAAAAGAACACGGGTAGTGTTAGTAAATGACTGACCGAAAGATTTTTATTCTTTGAAATATTTGGTGTGCGTATGGCACCAAAACTCATCTGCACAAGCTGCAACAGCAGCAATATCGTTATGAATGGACTTACTTCTGCCAAGAAGCAG
>JACRKL010000114.1 GCA_016219835.1 Candidatus Woesearchaeota archaeon | reverse complement strand
GCAGGCACTCTCGCTCGTCGTATCAAACCGTTAATTTTTTGTAGTATGTTTGTTTTCTTTTTCATGGGGAGCTCGTACCTCCCCAACCCTGCCAGTATAGCTGGCAGGGGTTCTATTTTAAGATTTTCACCGGAGCCGGAAAACTGGGCGTATTGAAAAGTTCTCCGCAAGGCTTCGGGCTACCGCCTGCTCGCACCTCGCTACCCTGCTTTGAAAGCAAAAATTCCTCTTGGCATCTCCTTTTTGCTTCATAGTTACATCCCCGGTGCTCGCATAAGTGGCGGTAGCCTATAACTTTTCAATACAACCGGAAAACTGGGCGTATTGAACGTTCTCCGTTGGTTTTGCTTGAAAGCCGCTAACACGTTCTACAGAGCAACAGAGCCGCACAAACAAATATCTATTTAAACTAGCTTTACTCTATTCCTTCTGGGTAAAGGGTATGCACTACAAAACCAAAAGCGTCGTTATTGGGAGAACCAAGCGGACAGGAGAATCGTATCCTGTTTTTGTAAGTCTGTTTTCTGTCAACGATCCTCATTTAACCAATAAAGTGCCGACGGATTCCTTTGAGTATCAGGGCATTACCAAAGTCATCATCACTGGCTTGGAAGTGGGATACTTGCCGTTGGGAAATGATCTGGTTATCAATCATCTTTCATCCATCGATGTTGAAAAAAAAGCTGATCTCCTCATCATTACGGGAGAGCAGGAGGAATAACTATGAAATGGATTGTCACATTCCTTATGCTGGTGCTTGCATCAGTGAGTGTTTCTGCTGCGCCGCAGCCTTGGCTGCATCCACAGAACATGCAAGAATCAGGAAACCAATGGTATGGCACTCTTACATTAAAGACGCATGGTCAAAGCTTTGATCGTGTGCAAACCAAACTCTTCGTAGATAATCTCGATGCCTATGCTTCAACGGATTATGTTGATTTAAGTGGGAAAGATACAGACGAGCTTTCCTTCACCGGCTTTGCGAATGCTGCAAGTGACGAGGATATTCTCTTTGCACGTGTTGTCGTTACTGAGCACGGTCAGAGGATTCGAGGAAAAGTTGTGCCGATCATAAGGAATTAACACGGAAGTATTTTATACCCTTTCTTTTCTTCTTGACTTATGTTACCTTACCTTAAAGAAGAGTCAACGCGTATTGATCAACCGAAGCAGACTAAAATCTCCAAAGAGATGGATGTTTTCTACAACCCGTTGATGAAACTCAACCGTGATATTTCTGTGCTGCTGCTTAAAGCACTCAACCGAAAGAGCATGCAGATCGGTCTTCCTCTGGAAGGCACGGGTGTTCGTGGCATTCGCTTCCTGAAAGAATTGCCGAAGAGCATGATGGAGAGGATTGACTTTAACGATTATAGCCCAAAAGCTGTAAGTGCTATCAAAAAATATCTGAAACTCAACAAGGTGCAGACCAAAAAAGTTCGTGTGTTTCAAAAAGATGCGAATGATTTCCTCCTGAGTTCGACGGGTTATGATTATATTGATGTAGATCCGTTTGGCACGCCGAATCCTTTTCTGGATACAGCAGTCAAACGAATCGCCAGAGACGGCATTCTCGCGGTTACCGCAACCGATACATCCGCATTAGCCGGATCTTATCCTGATGTATGTCTTCGTAAATATTGGGCACAACCGATGAACAACGAGCAGATGCATGATGTGGGTTTGCGCATCTTGATCCGTAAGGTGCAGCTCATCGGCAGCCAATATGAGAAAGCATTGTTGCCCGTTTTTTCTTACTCTCAAGATCATTACATGCGTATCTTTTTTCTGAACATCAAAGGCAAGAAAGATGTTGATGCTTTACTCGAGCAGCATCTCTATTTTCTCTGTTGCTCATCGTGCGGCTCACACACGGTTTCTCTATTCAATTCCGCAATCTGCTGCAATAAACCCATGCTTGCTGCCGGTCCCCTTTGGACTGGTCAGTTGTGGGATCAAAAACTCGTGAAAGGCATGATCGCTAAGAACACGTTGGCAGATCTACGCACATCCAAACTCTTGGCGTTGATCAGCGGCGAGATGGACATTCCCGTGGTTGGGATTTATGATCTTCATGAAGTAGCGAGGAGGACGAGTGCAGTCATTCCGAAGACAGAGCGCGTGCTAGCTTTACTTCATAACCTGGGCAAGAAAGCAGCACGGACGCATCTCCGAGAACATAGCGTGAGGACGGATGCGAGTGTGAGAGAAATCAGATCCTGCTTCACATGACTCTCTGGTCAATCACTTCTGTTCTGAAACCGATAGAAAATAAAACGGGAAAGACCTACCATCAAATCGTGCAGAACCATCCTTATTGACCAAGTAAGTTGTATCATAACTCCAATGCCATATGCCATGTTTACCTATGGTATCCGTTTTTCGGTATAATCTCTTAGCATCTTCAAATCGCTGTTGCAAATCTTTTGCGTTAGATGTTGATCGTCCAAACTCATCAATATAAACCGTGCCTCCCTGTGTTTTATATGGAACAACAAACCGAACTAACGCTTGTGGTTTCTCGGTTAACACAGCTCGAAGAGGGTTACGGAGATCCTGCGGTTCATCATTTACCATTGCGTTGAGAAGATTAGTATCCTCTCTGATCCTCTCTCGTTGATACGTCAGGAAATGCTCCGTGAACATTTGAGCATACCCGTCAAGGGCACCATCATCTCCTGCGTCATAAAACTCCTCAGTTAAGTTTAGACCATCAGCGTTCCGATAGGATCGTGCATACATAGTATGTTGGATCTGAGTGCCTTGGATGTGGTAGGTTATTCTCGAGACTCGCTCTTCATCTGGTGGGAATGTATTTAGACCTAACCAACCAGCAGCGACTATCATAGATAAACCCGCAGATAAACCTACTGCTGCTCCGACGTACTTAGCTATGCTTTTGAGAGTCATACCCAACAGGTGACTAGGAGAAGCATATAAACCTTTCGTTAATACTTTTCTTCTAGTAGTAACATTTAAATTCTCTCTGAACTTCGTCCCTCTATGGATCCGTCTCTTCCTCTAGATCTCGCAGCGTTAGCAGGTATGCAGCCGAAGAAGAATATCGTCCGTTATCTTGCAGAGCAAGGCATTTCAACTCCTAAGATTTTTGATTGTCTTGACGAAGCGATTGCATCCGGGAAAGACATCTTAGTGAGAAGCGAGCATCCACATGAATTTAATCGCGTCTCTGGTTTGTTCTCGAGTTTGTCGTTAGATCATTCTTCTCTTGCAAACAGTAAGACGGATCAATCATTACAGCAGGCTTTTGTGAAGCGTAACGAACAAGAAGGATATGCTGCAAAATCCTACTCTAAATTCTGGAGTATGAGTCAAGAAGATTTACTCAAAGACCTATCCTATTCGCTTTGGGAAAAATTACCGGGATCAAACCGATGCATTGTTGCCGATTCTGCCATTCCCTATCGCTATCATATCATGGCCAGCAGGGAAGACGCCAGTTTCAGGTATCAAAGCTATGCTCTCATCGAACATGGAAAAGAAGTGTTTGGTAACTACCATCAAAGCTTTCGTGACTGGGATCAAAACATCGGGTTGTGGTATAGCCAGATGATTGCTCGTCATGCTCCTGATCTCATTCCTCTTACCGGATATGTTTTCTCAGCCCTCAACTGGGTATTTGCTAAGAGACAAATCAGAAATCCATCATGGTTACTTCATGAGTACCATGAGATGATTTCCCTCTATGAGCGCGTGCGTAGTCTAACTGATCCCAACAACTGCCCAGTAGTTGAGATGCAAACCGTGAACGGAAAGCATTATGTGCTTCAGTATCACAACGGAAGAGATTTCCAACCAGCAGCGTTTGTGCTCGACCGTCCACCAGAAGAAGGAGAACATGAAGCTGTTTACGTGCGTGGAGCTACTCCACCGGAAGGATTGACTTGCAAAACAACCATCTTCCATATTGCGCAGATCAACCATGATCTTTCTTATCCTCAGGTGCATGAAGCTTCATTTCTCCATCGTGGGGGAATAATTGCCGAGCAGATGGCTCGGCATACTAAGGTACAATTTATGGGGAACCTCTTATTCAACAAGGACGGGACTCCGAACATGGCGTATGAAATCACCAACAGTCACTACGCACGTTCCGGTTTAATTTTTCCCGAGGTTGCGCTTGGAATACCTATGGATCGTATTATCTCAAGAGAAGAGGTTTCTGCCCTTATTCATCGAGCCCATCAGCCCGGACAAACCGAAGATACTTTCATTACTGTTCATGTGATTTCTGACGGAAGAAAGGCGTATGTCAAACGAGTGGAATGACTAATAGATACTTGTGTTCTTTCGCCATCATCTTTAAATATAACTGAAGATATAACTCAGTATAACCGGTGGTTTTATGACAACAACACTTCAGTATGCAAGAAAAGTTGGTGGCTCTTTGATCGTCACCATCCCCCAGGAAATTGCTGTGCACGAGAATCTCCATGCCGGAGATATGGTTAAGCTTCAGGTTGAAAAAGCAAAGAAGGACTGGTTTGGAGCATTGAAAGGAGCTGGTGGTAAACTGCAGAAAGGCGAGAAGGTAGACATCCATGAGTAAACTTGTTGTTGATGCATCTGCTTGGTTAGAATACCTTGACGGCAGCAGTGATGGGCAGTGTGTTAAGGATCTCATTACAGATGCAGAGTTATTCACTTCTTCCATTTGCCTTGCGGAAGTGATTGCGAGGATGATACGGCGGGGTCTATCTTCTGATGTTGCAAATGAGTCGCTAACTAATCTTTCAACGATTATTCCCATTGATGCTCAACTTGCACGAGAAGGTGGAAAGCTTTATGCAGAGCTGAGAAAGACTAAGCCGAAGATAGCTCTCTCCGATGCTATCACCCTTGCAGTTGCACGAAAAAAAGCTGCAAAGATTCTCACTTTCGATACTGATTTTCAATCAATCCCAGAAGCAAATCTTCTTAAAAAAAGATGACTACTTAATATATGCGTTCTTCTTAGGGCATCCGTCTCAACCTTTTGACTTGAAAATTTTCATGGATCTCTTCTGCTTGATGCTCATCCAGCACATGCACCTGATGCTCCTGCTCGACAAAGACGCTCTTCGCTTGCTCTTTCAGCAGGAATTCAGCATTGTTCATCTCTTCTTCACTTAACTGTTTCGGCATCCAGTTGAAATTGATGTTGTCGTTCTGTGCTCGTGGAATGAGGTGGATTTGCACGTGTGCAGCATCTTGTCCTGCAGAAATCCCATTTTGCACGATGACGTTCATGCCCTGCGCATGTTCAAACAACGCACTGGAAACTTTCGTTGCAGCAGCAAACAGCTTCCCTGCTAATGGATCAGGCATGACTTCCAGAATCGGGAAATGTTCTTTTGGAATGGCCACCATGTGTCCAGACACACTTGGCTCATCGCACAGCAAAACCACAATGTCATTATCTTCATAGACGGGAAAGCTCGGTACGGTGCCATGAGCCAAATGACACTGCTTACAATTCTGTTTCATGAGAACAACGAGGAGATATCATCGAGATCTACCTCTCCTCCTTTGTTGTTCGGCTCAGGGAAGGGCTTCTGCTCTTCTTTTTTTGGTGCGAGTTCTGCATGATGTTTTTGATCACTTTTTTTCTCAGGAGCAGACGCATGAGCTTCCGGATGACCATGTTCCGGTGTAGGATGAACTCCATGAGTATCGTTGCCGTGACTTTTTTTAGTATCGTGATTATTTCCATGACTCTGCTGCTCTTCTTTGACGATCTTCTTCTCTTTCAGAATCCTCGCCATCTGCTCCTGCAGCTTTTTCATCTCGCTGTCGGGCATTCTTCTTTTCTGTAATGGAAACAGACCAAGACCGTCGTTGTCTTTTCGGGGAATGAGATGCACAATCACGTGCGGCGCTTTCTGCCCTGCAGCCATGCCGTTTGCCACAAAGATATTCGTTCCTGTGCTCTTCAGACCTTTCAGCATCGTTTGTGTCAGCTGCTTAGCTACCTGAAAAAGATGCTTGACGACATCTTCTGGCATTTCCTGCAGGAGTGCATAATGATCTTTTGGAATCAGCAGGATATGACCTGGTGATGCAGGATTGATGTCGAGAAAAGCAAACGTTTTATCATCTTCAAAGATCTTCTTCGACGGCGTTTCTCCCTTGCCAATATGGCAGAACAGGCAATTTTTCTTCTGCTGCTCACGGAGGTTCTCAATCTCAGGATCTGCCATGCCGTTACCTTCAGCAACGGACTATAAAAAGATAGTGCCTTCTCTCATGGCTTGTGTCCTTCGCATTGCCGCAATATTTATAAATCACCCATAAACTCATAACCTCATGGAAGGCGTTATTGTGAATTACCGAAGAGGCAGAAAGACGGTTACGATGAATCAGGCAGTCATCCAGCTCAAAGGAGTTACTTCCAAAGAGAAAGCGGCTGCTCTTGCTGGCAAAGGTGTTACTTGGGTTTCTCCTGCTGGCAAAGAGTTGAAAGGCAAAGTAAGTGCTGCCCACGGCAACAGCGGAGCAGTTAGAGCTATTTTTGAAACGGGGATTCCTGGTCAATGTCTGGGAACGAAAGTTGTTGTGCAGTGATCATGTATTTGATTTATCATCTATTCGGTCAACTCCGTGTTTAGGGATTATCTCTTGGAAAATTCTACAATCCAAGTCATGTGCTCCCGGTAGCATTCCAACGCTCATCAAGAATTCATTGACGATCTCTCCTCCGGTAAATCGGAATTTTTTTCTAAACAGTTGAGTCCACTCTTCTCTGTTCTTGCAGGGCTGCATCTTCAGCCAATGCCAGAACGAGCCGTGCTTGCGCTGGATTCGTTGGATCTTCTGTGCGTTGGCAATGGCAGCCTGAATTTTGAGGCGATTTCGGATGATACCCGAGTTCTGTAATAGCCGAAGAATATCTGCTTCCTGCAACGCTGCAACTCTCTTCACCGATGGAAATGCTTCGTAAATCGCTTTCTTTTTTTTCAAGACAGTTTCAAAGGAAAGACCTGCCTGCGAGATCTCCAGCATCAGCCTGCGAAATAGGTCGTCGTCATCCTGCGGAGGAAAACCATGTTCGGTATCATGATGTTGTCGATGAACATTGTCTAACGGAAGATCACGAACTGAAGAGCAATAGGTTGCCATAGTGATCACTGATTCGGATACATCACATATGTTGGCTTTCCCGGAATCTTCTGAGCAAAACCTGCTTGCACCGGATTCATATTCGGAAAATTGATCCACGGATTCATGTATTTTCTTTTTCCAACGAACACGACATAATGGTCACCTGTTTCTTTTAGTGTAGGGGCTGCGTAAATAATTGCTCCCTTTCTTTTCAGTAACGGGTCACGCATCGAATTAATTTTCTTCCAAGTATATGAACGTCCCTGCTTTTTCAATGCTGCACAAATCTCCATGCAGCCAGCGCCTTTACTTCCCACACGCTGAGGATCTTTAAATAATCGCAAAGCTTGCTTGAACGGCATGCAACAGACAAAAGCAACGCACGCAACCGAGCAGCCCATCGCTGATTCTTGGGCGACGGGAACGTTCTGTTTTTGGTTCACAGTATCTCCTCAAACTCTCCCGTCTTCTTGTTTTTACGGCAGTTATCATGCATAAAATAGCGTCCGTTCATCGCAATGTATACTCCATGGGGAAGAGTTTCTGCAAAGGCAAGGGCACTTCCCAGATTGAAAAGTCCATCAGAACTCCCGAATTTGTAGGGGATCATAGCGCCAACAAGAATGATGGTTTTATCTTTGACGTTTTTGGCGATGACTTGGGCAGTTTCTACCATCGTATCGGTGCCGTGTGTAACCACGATTTTCTCTTCAGTACTTCTGAGGCAATGCTCTGCAATCATGGCTCTATCTGCTGCAACCATGTTAAGACTATCTATCATCATCAGTGTTCTGATCTCCACAGGCACTCGGGAACGCCCGAGATTGAGCATTTCGTGCAGGTGGGTATCTCTAAAGAAAAGCTCTCCGGTCAACTCGTTGTATTCCTTGTCAAATGTCCCGCCGGTAATGAGTATTTTTATAGAGTCTTTTGGAATACTGCCCATACTCTCTAATTCTCATCCATTCTTGGCGCTAAGATGAAGCTGAGCATGACTTTGTCGATCTCCTTGTACTCTAATTTCAGGGGATAATCGGCATTAAATTGCACATCAACATGGTCAACGATCTTTGCGCCAGTGATCATCTTCTTCAAATACTCAACGCTGTACTTTGCCTTGATCTTCTCGCCGGTGGTATGGCTGATCTTGGTCTTCTCATCGGCAGGAATTTCTACCATCGCTCTGCTCAAGTCGCCTTCTGCCTTGACGGTGAATCTATCTTTCTCTGCCATGAAGGTAACGGATTCTGCAACGATGTCCGCGTCTTCAATAGAATCATTCAGCAAACTTGCACTCATCGATACCATAACGGGGAAGGATAGCGGAGGCACTTTCTGCGGCTTTTCATCCAGCTCAATGATCGGGATGGCAAACGTTCTCGTTGTTGTCCCCTTGAATTGGATTTGTAGTTTATTGTCCTGCGTCACTTCAAGGCACAGTGTCTCGTTGCTCTTGCTTCTCCGTAAGATTTGCTTGAGGTTGTTCATATTGACACCAATCTCAACGGTCTTCTCGACATGATATTCAACGAAACTGCTCGATAGCAATTTAAAAATCACCATGGCCACATTGGCGGGATCCATCGCAATCAGCTCAACGGCATCTTTCGTGATGGTAAACCTTGCTTCATTCACGAGATCTGCAATAATGGAAATGCTGTCTTTCAGGTATCTTGGCTCCGCTAAAACAAGTTTCATGGTCATAGTCTAACCCCCGATCTTCTGTTTCTGTTCTGATGTTTTTTATTCTGCTCTTGCTCGTCTTAAAGTAGGAGAGATATTTAAAGGTTGTTGAGACGAATCTTAATCCTCGGATGCAGTCCATCAACTCGTGAGTTAAGAGTACTTGTCAGTGATAGTGACCGCAACTTTTATATACCCTGCCCCATCTCCTTCATTTAGAGATCCATCCTGCTGAGACAACAGCGAAGAAACCGATGATACTAGGACCTTCGGAATATCCGGCGGTCTGTGTGTATTCTTCCGTGCTCTTGTCTGCATCCCGGATCTTGGAGAAAACACCATGGTATTCAACACCTTTAAGAGATTCGCTGCCTCCATGGCATGTACACTTGCTGGAACTCTTGCTCTTGGCACATCCGGTTGTGCACTGGAATCTGCTCCTAAAGCCAATGTAACACAGAACGGCACCTCTTCCTCATCGGCTGATTCACTGGAACACCTTCTGCAGAATATCGGCGCAGAAACAAAAAATATTCTTGATCTTCATAATCAGCAGGAGGAGTCACAGCGGCAAATTAATGAACAACTAACTGCTGATCGTGAGATCCAACATCAGATACAAGTTCTCGATCCTTCATATGGGTTTGATCATCGTGCAAGCGATGCAGATCATGATCTGTTTATGCCTTCTCCTCCCACTGTTGAGCCATATTTTCGCATGTCTGGGAGTCGGTTTCCTCCACAGGGCACTGATGATCTCTTCAATGAGCTGGTTTGGAAACCTCATCATGAATATCGTCAGGTTCTCCATGAATCCCGTGCAGGCAACGGCTCCTATCTCGTTCAGATGTCCATGGTAGCGGAACGAGGAGCATTCGGTAAGGATAATCCTCTCGTGGTCATTACGCACGTTACTCCTCCCCTCGAGAATGGTGCTTACCAGCTCGAAACTGAACTCTTTTATGATCGTGGCAGCGATGGATTCACGCCGGGGAGAAAAGACGTCTATGCTTTGATCTCAGGAACTGGAAAAAAAGTAAAGGATCTAAGAACCGGAACAGAGATCAATGCTGTGGACATGTCTGATTCTTATGGCGTAGAAGTTAACAGTCCTCAGGTGGTAAGATTCTCTTCGGTGAAGGAATATGTCCGGGACCCGAAGCTCAACGAGAATGTTGACGCTCAACTTTTTCGTTGGAAGGTCAATGCTCATTACTTCCGCGCTCTTCGTATGGTTGATGCAACACTTACGGATTTTGTTGCTAAAGAAAAGAACTATCTGGACCATGTCCTCCCGCCGTTAATGGAACAGCATCGGCAGACATTGGCAGGATTAAAACAAAAGTACGGTTCAGGGCAGTAGGTACTCACTGCTCTTCCTTATTTTTTTTGATTCTCTCACCTGAGAACTAAAACTTTTTCCTCAACCCATTGTGCATCAAATGCACTGTTTCTCCAAGAATATATCCTTCTTCCTTGGCGAGCTCAGCCATGGCTACGGTTTTGCTGACATCACCATGTGCAGGGATGATGTGCTTCGGTCTGATTAAATGCACTAAATCTCTAAGATCTTCATGCGATGCATGCCCACTCTGATGAATGTCCTTGAACATTCTCACGCCTTGATGCTTTAACATCCGCTCCAGCTCTGCTCGCTGTCCTTTGTTGACATCACTGGGAATCACATTGCTGGAAAAGCAGACAATATCGCCGGTCTTGAAGGCAAAATCAAACTCCCCTCTTGCAATTTTTGACAGCATAGCTTTCTTTTCGCCTTGGTGACCGGTCATCACGAGCAGATATTTTCCTCTACCTTCTTTGTCAATCTGTTTCAGCATCCTTTTTACTTTGCTGCTGTAACTGAGAATTTCACCTTCCTTGCTGAAGCTGACGATCTTGATATCTTCCCCTGCCTGAATGTACTTTGCCATGGATCTTCCCATAAAGACAATCTTTCGGTTCATCTGCTTGCCAAACTCCACGATGCTCTTGAGCCTTGCCAAGTGGGAAGCAAAGGTTGTAACAACAAATATTTTCCCGGTTGATGCAGTTCCCAGCATGACATCTCTTAGCATCTCTTTTGCCACAGCTTCTGACGGCGTTTTCCCTTCTCTCGAAGAATAGAGGCTGTCGACAATGAGCAGCAAGACTCCCTCATCACCCAACGATTGCAGTCGCTCATAGTTCGGCTTTTTCCCCAACACCGGAGAATTGTCAAACTTGAAATCGTTGCCGTAGATAATCGTTCCATACTTGGTATGCAATGCCACAAAAACGGTTTGCGGCGTCGAATGCGTCATGTGGATAAACTCCAGAGAAATGTTTTTGGTCAGTGGGTATGTTCCATTCGGAGCAAGTTCACGGATAGGATTTCTCAGCTTCTTTGCATTGTCTTTGAGGGTTGCCTGAATGATCCTTGCCGTAAATGGCGTGCAGAAAATCGGCGCATTAAAATTTTCAGCGAGATAAGGGATAGCAGCAACGTGATCCAAATGTGCATGCGTGGGAATGATCGCCTTCACGAGAGGTTTCCAATCCTGAATATGGGTAATGTCGGGAATAATATCCTCTTTGATGAGATCAGCCGCAGTCACATTCTGCAGATCCTCATCTTCCGTGTAAGAAATATAGCGGGCAACATCAATGCCCATGTCGAGAATGATCACTTCATTATCAATCTTGACAGCAGTCATATTCCTGCCGACTTCACTAAAACCGCCAACGGTACAAACTTCAATAGGCATGCAACGATCTCGCACCTTTGATTATATAAATGTTTGGCTTTATGGATTTTAAGAGAAGAACCATCCGATCAACGAGTTTTTGTTATCATGATCCCCTAAAGGTTTATTCCTTAAAATTTCAACGATTGAAGCTTTATTATTGCTGTTTTGTACAGAACTTGAAAAGTATCTTTATAAGGTAGGTCAGTAGTAGAAATGGTGAGAGATCACTGATTCTTGAAATCAGCGACCATCTTCGGAGGACATTATGAAACGAATCAATCAGCGAGATCAGCAGGGGCAGAGGTACACTACGCCATCATGGCTTGTGCGATTAGCAACCGGCATGCTTTTTGTGATGATAGCTCTTTTGATTGTCGGCAGTGTCTTTGCCGAGGATGGTAAAGATACTTCATCTGACAATGGCCGACAAAGGCTCGTTGAAAAAGATCAGCGGCTTCAGCAGCGTGAAGACCGTCTCCAGCAGAAAGAACAGCGTTTTGCAGAGAAAGCACATGAGAACGCAAATGAAACACGAGATGAGATCGTTCGTTCTGGCTTCATGAAACGGCAAGTGATCAAGAACAAAGAGCTGATGGTGCAGCAACAGAAGGATATGGTGCAGAAAAGGCTCGAGATCAAAGACCTGCGAACGGATTTTACCAAGCAGCGAAAGACCTTGCGCGAGTGCATGCTGAGCAGAACTACTGCCGAGAATCTCACCGAAGATGCCTGTGGAGAAGCACGTGATCATGTCAGGGCAGGAACACAGAGCTATCTGAACAAGCTCGTGGAAATCATCCAATCTTCTATCGTCAAGGCAAAAACCCTCGTAGAACAGGACGATACGTTGACGGATGCGGAAGCATCACAACTGACTCAATCATTAGATGCACAGGATGCTGCATTGCAAGAGGTCAAAACAAAGATTGGACAAGCATTGACTTCTGCGGATTTTAAAGCTGATGAGAAACAGCTCAGGGCGATTTGGTACGAAGTGCACGATCTCCTGCAGGGAGTTCAGCATCGGCTTACCCAAGCTAAAGTGAGAGGCGTGATTGCAAAAGCCCTTCTTTTAGAGCAGCGCTTGGATGATATTGTTGCTGCAGCAAGCCCAGAGTTAAAGGTACAGATTGAGCCTAAAGTCAGCTCCTTCCACACGCACGTCGAGAAGGCACAGCAGGACTATAGTGAAATCCAGCAACTCTGGACTGACTTTTCTGCAACGCTGGGTTCGCAACAGAACACCACTGCCAACGAGACCAGAAAAGCAACGCTGGATCAGATTACTGCGTTGATCAAAGACGCGCAGCAGGAAGTCAAGGCAGCACATGAAGATCTGCAGTCCATTGTTGCCCTCGTGAAAGAAAATAAGGGAAGCCTGGATGATCCCAATAAGCCAGCTTATGTTCCCGGCAAAGATCTTGGCGTCTATGTTTGGCAGGATTCAGCGAACCGCTGGAAGATCTTCTGGAGCGGCAATAATCAGACGCAGAATGTTTCTCTCAAGGTAACGTCTGATGGTCTCTGTGGTGTGCAGGATCGACGTTTTGAACGAAAGGATACCTTGACGAAAGATAGTACTACTATCCGTGTCAATGCCCGTGTCAAGCCAGCACAGGATGGCATGGTGATGATGACTTCATCACCGAAGATTCACCTTGAAGGAACATTCAACGGCAACCCTGCACTGATTTTTGTGGGCACAGCAAAAACTGAAAACTCCGGATCGGTTGATCTTGATGGCAAGGCATATGAGCATTGCAAGGAGGTGGAAGCATGAAACCTTCCTTGCTTTTGTTTTCTTGTTGTTTGATGCTCACTCTGGTTGTCATGGGATGCACATCCGGAAAGAGTTCGTCGCTCGTTAATCAGTCTCAAGGCAATGGACAGCAGCCTTCTGGAAATGAACCGGCATCTGAACGAGATTTTAACCTGACCGATGGAACTGCTGCTCAAAATGATGCTGGTTTGAACGATGTGGATGCCCTGAACAACTCCTTTGACGATCTTGGCTGGTGAATGGATAGATGCCCTTGAGAAAGACCATTGAACAGTACTCCATCATCTTTTTATACTTTCTTTTCATTTTTTAGGTTGTTAAAGGTTGTTAAGAAAGGGGGTGTAGTATATGGTCTTTGGTTTTTTTAAGAAAAAAGATGCAATGCCGCAGGAGTCGCTTGATCTTCCGGATCTCCATGATCTTCCGCCGCTTCCGCCGTTTCCCATGTCTTCCACTGCTAAGAATATGCCGGTATTTACTTTTGAAGAGTCTCCCCACCCTCTCGAAGACAGCAGTTCCAGCATCCCGAAGAATCCTCGGCTTTCCATGGATGATATGGATGCTCCACCGCCGTTCATGGGGCAGCAATCCAACATGCCTGAACTAACTCCTCCAGAGCCGCCTTCATCCTCACGAGTACGTCAGGAGTCGATACGACAGCAGCGGATGATGCCGCCGCCGATGATGCCTTTGGCATCTCCTTCTCCCCCGTCTTCTCCTCTGGTGGTTGCCAGCACTTCATCTAAGAATCTCTTTGTCAAGATGGAGAAATATGATGACGTTATGGCGACCCTTGATCTTGTGGGTAAACGAGTCAAGGAATCCAAGGAACTGCTGGACAGCATTCGTGATCTTGAAGAAAAGAAGACGAATCAGTTTGAGGCATGGCGCAGCAAGTTGGATACCATCCAAAAGAAGCTGATGGCTGTTGATCGGACGCTTTTTGAGGCATAAGATGGATAAGGAAACGATCTCCACACCTTTGTTTGTTGCTATTGAACAGCAGGATGCTCTGCATCAGAGAATTGTCCATCTGCAGCAACTCTTTGTGGACTGTAATATGCTGCTGGACAAGGTTGAGGAAATCCAAGACCTTGAGACTCGGTTTGTTGACGAATGGGAAGCCATTCTTGCATCCACGGAAAACCAGCTCGAAAGCCTTACCCATGCATTTCCCGGGCATGAACGGATTTAATCCAGAGGAATCATGACAAAACGAACATCAGAGTCACGCAAGACGAAAGCTACTCCTGCAGTTCAGGCATCATTGTACGTTTACTTGGAAGATCCGTCTGTTGTTCGGAGAAATTTACTGCTGCATTCCAAGGAGACTCTTCAGTATTTACAACGTTATGAAGACTTGAAAGAATACCGGCTTGCAAAGATGGAATTGCTTGCTGCGTTAAGCAAAAAGCTTCATGAGATTGGAACTGAAGTTGGAGCACTGAAGCGTTTGATGCCAACAATTGCCCATCACCATGTTCAACGCATGGCTGGTGAGAGTGAAGGTACCATCACCCCTCAGCAGCCACCGCTTCAGCAGCAATTACCGCGTGCTTCTCAGAAAAAAGGCAAGGGGAAGCAGCAGATGAATGATCTTACACTGCTCGAGAAGCAGCTTGCAGAAGTCGAGCAGAGGATGAGCCGGTTGGGTGCGTAGGGATTTCAATTCCCTAATTCTACCACTAATTTATGTTTATCAGGGACTGAGATGAGGACTTCTTCTCCACCTTTAAGATGCAGAGTTCTTGCAACATCTTTGTTGAGGTAAATTCCTAACCGATTGTGTGAGAGTTTGATGATCTTCTGCTTCATCTTCAATGCAGTTTCTTTTGCTTTGATTTCACTGATGGCTTTCTCCATCGTTTTCCCATCAAAATCGAAATAGCTACACTTCGGACATTGATGGCTCAAGACAGGGCTCTTGGCATCTTGGATTGTGATCCAACTGGATTTCATTTCCAACCGGCATTGAGGGCATTTCATTTTTTCTTCACGTTGATGACATAAAGGACGTTGTCTTTACACTCACAAAGGATGTAGAAGGAATCGTTCTCGATTTCGATCTTGTCTCCTTTCTTTCGCTTGTTTTTGATAAGGTAAATGAGCCGTATGACATCACTCCATGCGAGAATCTGTTTATGATACTGTTCGTAATGGCTTGTCTTCCTGATCGCTGTCCATAACATGATACGTTCTCCATGATCCTTATGTAGTCATAAGGACTATATTAATGTTACGGAGATATTTGTGTTGGACGCCTTCTTATGCCTTGCCTAAGAAAAGCTGAAAGATTTGCAGGAAGAGGTGAATGGTTTGCGGGAGTGGGGGTGAGATCGTGAAGATCGTTTGAGTTTATCTTTCTATGATATGAGTTTCTACATATCTTACTATTCTGTTGAGATTCTCTGGGTCTAAAGCTGTTCCGGTGTTTAGAAGTCCGACTCCCATCACATATTTGGTTCCGTCTTTACTTCTCTCACAATGTTCTGCAGAAAGTGCATGACTTACTTCATGGGCAGTTAGAGCTCCTGGTGGAGCAATATCGAGAAATACATCTTGGGTAACGGCAATAAAGCGCTCACTTAGTTCAGATATACAGCCTGCTGCGTGTGATGTTTTAGAATATTTCTCAGATTTCTTAGTCTCAATCAACCCTGATCCAACCCACGCCATAACTATCTCATGGCGATATTGTGATCCGAACGTTTTTTTGAGATACGTAAACATCGCCGTAGCAGTATAGTTATTGTGTTCATCCTTCACCAAATATTTGCTCAAATCACAGGGTACAACTGCCTTCAGAGCAAGTTGTAATGGGCAACCCAGCGCATCCTCAAGTTCTTTGTTTTGTTGAAACACCCTGTTTACTGCGTTTATCTCCTGACCAATAATCGTTGGGAGGAATGGTTCCGTGGAAGAAGGCAGGGGAACCTTATATTCATAGTACTGCACTCTCACTCTGTCAAACTGTCGCTCCCTGAACACCTGTCCTTCCAAAGGATCATACCTGAAATCTGCTCCGACATAATCTCCCCGATTTTCCAACGATGATAGCCAGTCTCCAAAGGATGTATCCACGACGGCAACAACATCTAAGGTGAGGTTCTGTTCTGATGAGGTGACTATGGTGTCAGTCTGGATTGGAATTTCCCTTCTAGCATCGATAAACAGCGGAAGTGTAACTGCTGCTCCCCACAGGAGCATTTTCTTCATCCAGGTTACCATGTGACGAGAGAATCTGGATACGTTCAAAAAGCTTTTTGAAAGAGCCACCATAAACTATATAAACGTCTTTTCCTCAGGAAAGATCATGTCCAAGGCAGCAGAAAAAAAGACGAAGAACCCGGCAAAGGATGCTGGTCAAGTACCAACACCTCCTGTCGAAGTTGTCGGCGGAGAGCTCTGTCCGTTCTGCAATGAGAAAGCGCTCACCTTGACGGAGAAGGAGATGGATATTGCTTACTTTGGCAAAGCTTATTTGTTTGCCATGCATTGCTCAAAGTGCAATTATCACAAGGCAGACGTCGAGCCCATAGAGAAACATGAGCCCTGCAAGTACACGTTGGACATTACCTCTGAAGAAGATCTTAAGATCCGTGTGGTGAAAAGCTCAACGGCGACGATCAAGATCCCGTACATTGCAGACATCACCCCTGGTCCTGATGCGCAAGGGTATGTGACGAATGTCGAAGGCATCATCAATAGGATCAAGCATCAGGTCGAAGTTCTGAAAGAAACTGAAGATGACGATGAGGCAAAGCAGAAGGCAAAAAACCTGCTCAAAAAGATCGGCAAAGTCCTCTGGGGTCAGGAGAAAATCAAGATGATCCTGTCCGATCCTGATGGGGATAGCGCGATCATCAGCGAGAAGGTAGTGAAGGGGAAATTGTAGGATTGTTTATTTCTATGGGCAGCCTCCGTGGCGGCACGACGGCTGCACGGCAGCTTAGTCGGGCAAAGCCAACGGAGTTGGCAAGCTTGTACTCTTTTGGACTACCAGTTTCCCATAAGGGGCTCACCCTCATCGTGCGCTACGATCGTCTTTAATAGTCAAGCTCGCTGCTGTTGGCGTTCGGCGAGCCGGGGGATTGACCCCTTCGGGGTGGCGAGCATCGAACCGCCTACAGTAGCAGCGAGCTATGTATATAATCTCATTGTAGACAACTGCCATCTCCGGTGGCTTATACGATAATACCTCTCAAAAATCCCCTAAGAAATTCAGGTCACACAACATCTACTTCTCAATCCCCAACGCCTTGATCTTCCGATGCAACGTTTCATACCGTAAGCCAATGGCTCTTGCTGTCTTCGTAGGATTGAAGTTGTGGAGCTCCAACGCTTTCTTGAGATATCGTCTCTCAAACTCATGCTCCGCATCTTTCAATGGCATGATCTCGTCGGGAATCAGCTTCAGCAGCTCATCTGACATGATCGGCACCGATGCATAGACATCTTTCATCTTTTCCGGGTGTATGATCTTGGTGTAGCTGCCAAGCACATCTTCAAGCAATGTGTTGAGCTCTTCCTTTTTGATCATGTACGGCTGAGCCATATCTCTCCGCATCTTGTGCACATCACTCTTCATCTCGCGGAGCAGGCGGTGGATGGATCGTCTATTTACTTCAGCTTCTCTCGCGGCTTCAGAGATATTGCCATAATGTTTTTGGAGTACTTTTCGTAAAAAGGTGCGTTTGAACTGCTGCTTTGCTTTCTTGAATGAGATGGTAGGATCAATGATCACTCCTGCGAGCGGATCGTCGATCTTTGAGCTCAAATCCTTGTTCAGCTCGTCAATGTTCACGCCGATGAACTTGTGGGTTAATTGTTCCACCAGTGGCTTGATCTTATCGGCGAGTTTGCTTTCAGAAGTTTGGGTTGGAGTGGAATCCGGCATATCTCCTCGATACGCATGGCTCAGTATAAAAAATTTACGGAATCTCGCATTAAAATGCTTCTCTCTTTCAACCGAACCTGCAAATCCTTCAACTTTCTCGTCGACATCTTCTTTAATGCAATTCATTAGAGATTGGGTTAGGCGATGGCGAAGGTTGCCTTTCACTTGCGAGCGGTCGGTTTCACCTTCACTCCATCGCCAGAGGTGAACACATGGAACTGGGTCATTTTGGAGCACGATGGTCGTTTCGGGCATTGGTGATTGGTGCAGCAATGATCGCCGGGGATAGATACCACATCAACGACAAGCTGCTTTATCCACTCGCTGTATTTCGTGATGCAAAGCCAGCAATGGGTTTTCTTGAGCATCCGTATGCTGCGCAGAAAGAATATCGGTTGCAGCATGATGCTGTTGCAACGTGTTTTGATGGTCAGCCGGTTACTCGTGAGCTTACTTTTGGAACACTGGAGCATAACCTTACCAGCTTCGAAACGCAGATCAAAACAGCACCTCAACCAGCACGTGACCACTACGCCAACCTCCTGCTGAGTACGGGTTATCGCTGCGTTGATCAGATAAGCACAGAAAATCTTGCAGCAATGACCGGATACTTCAGGCTGCATGCAGAAAAAAATTCGGGTCGGTATGTTCCTGCTCTTGCATCTCTGGCTGACATCGGTCTGAGCAATGGCATGGAGCATCAGTTCTTTGATCACTTAAGCCCAGATCACAAAAAGGCTCTGATGAAGTCCTACGCTGCAGACTGTTATCAGCAGACGAAAGAACAAGCCGGGAAAACAATCCACAGTATTCTTGAAACATGGAGAGATTTGCTCAACGAGTCTCTCGGAGATTGAGGTGAATCCATGAACCCGCTTGCAAAACGTTTCTTGGTGAAAACTGCCTTGTATCTTACCATAATGCCATCGGTCATGCTTTTCTCGGTGAGAAATGCAGAGCACATCCGTGGAGCATATCACGCTTTGATCTATGGAAGGATTCCTGTAGCTGAGCAAAGTTATGGAGATCTCTATGGTCTGAAGTTTGAACGGATGGTGAATGAGGAGGGAGAACGGGCAATGTATTTGGTTGATATTTATTCCAAGGAACGCAAAATGATTGGCAAAGATCTCTTGACTGGAACGCCGGAGCAGATGGTGCAGGGCTTGGAAAAGCGTCTGGTGCAGCATGCGGATCGTGCCATTGAACAGCAGATGTATGCATGGGGAGCTGAGCAACTTCGCAGGTATCCGCTCAACATTGAGGAAAAGAAAGAATGGAAGAAGATCCATGACCTCTATCAACCGCTCTTTGAAGAACAGAGTTCGCTGTGGGGGAAGTTGGGATGGTAAGCTCTCCTCAGCATGCAATGCTTCAGCTCTTACGCTCATCTGCACGGATGAATCTTGTAGAGATGAGCAAGTCACTGGGTGTGAACTGCTCACGGGCACATGCACTCCTTGACGAAGTGCAGCAGACCTGCATCCAGAGAACCTGTTCCCTGTTGCATCCTGTTAAGATAGGGTATCCTTTCCATGTCCTCTTCCTGCTTTCTCCTCATAGTGAAGAGTTATCCGCAAAGCTTCTGGATCTTGAGCATCCGTTTCTCAATAGTATCATGCACGTTCGTTCGTTGGATGATTACCGCAAAGAATATTTCCTCCTCGAATGGTATGTGGCAGACTTTGCAGCGTGCTTGGAAATTGAGCAGCAGCTTGGCGAGTATGGTATGCTGCGCCAGATTCCCGTTTTAGAAGCCGTGTTGGAAGAATCATTCTTAGCAGGAGAAGAACATGCTTTTTCTCCTCTACGCAGAACAAAGGAGGTGTAGAACATGGATAAGAACGTAAACCAAATATTGCAAAGTGCAGAACAATACCATCCATGCCTTCCATATGGTTTTCTGAACGATGGTGCTGAACCACGGCAGCGGGCGGATGCTGCTTCTGCTGAAACAACAGCCTTCGAAAGGAGCATTGAAGAGATTATGAAAGAAGCAGGGCGATGGATTGGATCAGCAAAAAGACTATGTCGCGCATTTGATCTTCTAAGCAATCAGCCAGATGTCGTTGAGGTGCACACATGATCTTACAAGGAGCTGAACTCGAAGAGTACTGCAACTATGGGCGCGTCTATGCCTGCGCGCTGAAGGAGAAGAGTATGCATTCAGAAGCAAGCCAGCTGGAAACACTGATGGCTGCTGTCCAGCAGCTTCCTCTCCTTGAGTTGGACACTGTAACTTATCTTCCCATCCGAAGGGTGCAGCAGTCCCTTCTTCCGGCATTTGCAAACTGCCGTATCATCCACCATCAGCCCCATGAGCTTGGTTTGCTTGGCTTAAGAAATTACAGCAGTGCATGGATGTCTGTTGCCTTGCAAGGAAATCTTCTCTCGAGTGATTACAAGAGTTGGCAGATGTTTGAGCAGCCGGAGCAGGCATATGCTCTGCTCACGTCGTATGGCGTACAGCAGCTGAGCGTAACCACTATTTCTTTTTCGTTTGATTCACACCCATTCCCTGCTTATGATCTCTGCATCAACGCTACCGTTGTCCATGAAGGCGGATCACACCAGACAGCGAACAAATTTTCCTTGAAAGACCATGATCCCTCCGAGGGCGTTACGACAATCTCGTATAATGCCTCTCTCCTTGAAGTATATACATCCTTGATCGGAAGGATATGCAGAGATCAGGATACACTCTATAATGATCCCGCATCAACGCTGCTGCAATACCGCATGTTTTCTGGAACCCTGTTTGGCAAAGGCATCATGGACGATGTTGTGGAGAAGGCAAGATCCCTCATTTCGCCGAGGTCATGCTTGGAATAGGAATAGTAGCTGATTTGGTTGAAGATCCAGACAGTCCTAGGATAAGATATGGTTTGTTGAAGTTGACCAGATTGTTATTGACCGGAAGATCAGAGCGGTAGATTCTCCAGCTTGATCCCGTCCATTCTGCGATGTATACTTTCGTGTAGCCATACTGTTGCTTGAGCCAGTTGCTGATATCAACCATTTTTGGCGATGTTGCAGGGTTAAGGTCAAAGTAACCGGCATACTTAAAGTTCCAGCCGCTGTTCAGCGTGGGATAGCCTAAGAGTGAGAGTGATTTTTGCCCGTCAATATCCAGTGATGCCTGCTGCGCGCAGTTTACTAAATACCCTTCGGTTCTGACGATGTCGAAGTTGTTGATCGGCGTATTGTACGGATGGGTTTGCCATGCGCTTCCTGACCATCGGGAGATGTAGTTACATTTGCCACCCAACCCAGTGAGGATGTCCTGAGCTTTGAATCCACCAGCATACGGAAAAGAGATCGTACTCCAGCCGGTAGTAAGGGTTGTGGTGTGTGTTTGGTCCGTGCAGAAACCGGTGCCGGGATTAACGTATGCTTTGGTGTCGTCGCAGTCGATATCGGAGGTGTAACCGTCGTGGTCAGAGTCGATTTCTGAAGGTTGGCAAGGTGGACCAGTGGCACCTAAGTAATACCGATTAGTTAGAACTATTGAGCAGAAATGGTTGTTTTCTCCAATATCCTCTATGTTAGCTGTGTATATATCATTATCCTGAACCGAAGAATTGAAACAATGAGCATCAAGTAAAATATTATCCGGAGCATTATTAAACATCAAATTTTTTGTGATATTATTCCCTGTGCTTGGTGGAGAAACCTGGTCACCAGAACATAAGATCCCTGATTGTGTGTCATCGGTACCTCCTACATTATAGGAGATATTATTATGAGTAATAAGTGTACTATTCGTGATCCACAAAGAAATTCCGTTTACGTTTTGAGTAATTGAATTGTTCTCGATAACTGAGTTCTTATTCAGATTGAATCGAATTCCATACCCCCTAGATAGCCGGATCCGATTGTTAGAAATATTCATTCCAGAATTGAGTACTGAGTAAATTCCTGTTATGTACCCTTCAAAAAAGCAATTCTTAATAGTGAGATTATATGCTCCGGGTATAACTTGAACTCCCACATCACCACCATCAACTGAGATAAACTTAGCACCATTACAGTCGAGAGTATAATCATGTCCACTTAAGATGAACGGTTTGATAAAAGGATACTGCCCATTACAAATCAGCGTATCGTCGAGTATCTGCATAGACTCTATCGGAGTAACACACCCATTAGCAACAACAGAAGGAACCAAGAGTATAAGGGCAATCAAGGTATATAGCAAGAAAGCATTAGATCGATTCATGTTATCACCTTCTAAGTAAAAAACCATGCCAGGCTTATAACTCTTTCGGGCGATCAAGCTTTGTCCGAAATCTCGCAAGATGCGAGGTTCTGCCATCTGTTCGCATGAATTCTCGGTTCTTCGAAGGCAAAAACTCCCTTACACGCAATTCATTGCGTGTCTGATAACGCCTAACGAAGGGCGTTATCCTTGGAAATCTCGTTTTGTTCTATTGTTTTCTCAAACGTTGCACATCGTAGGATGGCAGAACGGACAATTTCACCAGAGCCCAACTTATCCATACCTTTAAAAAAAGAGCCACCTCTCTCGGGTCATGCTCGCTTGCAATCGTTATCATTCCTACAACACGCAAGGTCTTGCTCCCGGCTGCGAGTTTTGCGTTACTGACGAGAAGCTCGTGCTCTTCATTACGGGTATTTGTCCACGGAGATGTTACTTCTGCCCGTTGTCCGATGAAAAATACGGCAAGGATGTGGTCTTTGCCAACGAACGCAGCGTGAAAGAAACAGCAGATATCATTGCCGAAGCAGAAGCCATGGATGCTAAAGGAGCTGGCATCACCGGTGGAGATCCGCTTATCAAGCTGGACCGAACTATCGCAGCTATTGTTGCATTAAAGCAGCGCTTTGGCAAGCAGTTTCATATTCATCTCTACACATCACTGAATCTAGTCACTGCAGCGACGTTAGAAAAACTCTCGGCAGCAGGTCTTGATGAAATCCGCTTCCACCCGGATCTTGACTCCAAGAAATTCTGGCAGCATCTTGAGCTCGTTTCTCATTTTCAGGGGAACAAAGGCATAGAAATCCCGCTCATTCCAACAAAGGAAGCAGAGATGAAAGAACTGTTTGACTTCATTCATGACAAGGTGGACTTTCTCAATCTCAACGAGCTGGAGTTAGCAGACAATTCTCTTTCCAAACTGGGGCAGATGGGATTCGTTGCTAAACACAACTTGAGCTCTGCCGTCAAAGGATCAGTTAGCATGGGATTGCGGATGATGGAAGTGTTATCATTTGACTGATAAACGCTCCATGTTTCTTTCTTGAAGAAACAACCCGATAACCTTGTCGTGGTTTTCTAAAGATTTCGAGAATGAGCATGTCTTTCTCACTACTCTTCCAACTCTTTGTCTGATTGC
>JACRKL010000113.1 GCA_016219835.1 Candidatus Woesearchaeota archaeon | reverse complement strand
GATTTTTGATGACCAGGTAAACCGAGATCTTGATCAGATGCTTGCATCCCTCCAGTTATGCACTTCCAACCGGGGAACTCCAGATTATGATAGAACCCTCTCCAGGTTAGTGCATTTATGCAAGGAGATCCAAGAAGAAAATGCTCAGGGAAATATACATAATCGCGGTTGGTACAGCCCTCTGGATTTTATTTTCGTACAGCCCTATTATCTGGTTGCATATGCGAATTATATTCTAGCGATTAAGCAAGCATATGATCAACGTGACGGGAAAAAAGAAGCGTTAAGCATATACCCCCGAGATGACGATGAAGAAAAACGGTTGAGCGATGGAAAGCTCATTCGGAGTATCTCAGTGCATGAGCTCGTTCATTGGGACATTGCAGATACGGTGTTCTTCAGGGAATACCACCGAGAACTGCTGAATTGCCTCCAATCATTGAAACAATCATCACCCTTGAGTTCTCAGATTGATAGTTCCCAAGACCTCATAACCATGCTTCACGTGCCTAACATCGGAATTGATATTTCAGTATTGGAACGATTCGTTGTAAAAGCGATGTCATTAGGGAACGAGCATCTTGCCGGAGATTCCAACATGATAATACTAAAAGAAACCTTAATGCTGAATGAAACCTTGGGTATCAGTTACCTCAGTGAAGCTGTTGCCACGACAATTACTAAACGACTCTACGGCAATTGTGGTCTGCATCATCCGGAGATCCAATCTCATCCGTTACATAAGGCGTTTGAGCACTTTGTGCAATCGTATGATCCAAAAGGGCTGCTTGGTACCGTGAAAGAGATCATCAATGAATCCTACAAGTTGGGAAGACCTGTCGGAGAATTCTTGAAATAGAGGTTTACTGATCGGGCGGCGTTACTTCACCGGCATAGCTGATCGTCATTGCTTTTTTGAAATCATCAATCGTTGAACACATACCATTACCGATGAGCCAGCGAACTTTTACGTCCACGGCAACATCCGTGTGGTTGTAACAGGGAATTCCACCTGCCCGGATCGCTTCAAGTCCGATTTCATAGTGGGCTCCTCCTGCAGTACCGCCAACGAATTTCGTGGTAATGAATATCGGAATCATGTAATCAGCAGATGCCTGCTTGATAATCGGAATGAGGTTGTACTGACCTTCGCAACAGACGTTTCCTTCGCCTAACGACTTCAAGATCAATGCAGAAACACCTCCACCAGTTATGAAGCCAAACACTACATTAGGATCAGTTCCAGGACTTAACTCAAAGCCAACGACACCTCTTCCAAATTTTGGTGCTAAGGTGAGCTTATCTGTTGCATCTGCCTTTTTCTTGAGCAAATGGGGGTAGAGAGTGACTCCTTTTGCGTTGATTACACCGACGGCAGGATAAGCAGGCGACGCAAATGCATCAAAATCCTTCTCGCTGGTCTTAAGAATTCTGCAGCCTAAGAAGACCTTATCCCAGAAATTAACGATGACATCAGCTGCCCCGATCCTAACTGCCTCGTTTAATGTCCTAAACATATTTTCGAGATTAAATCTGCCATCGCCACCGGGTTCATAAATTGGATTCTGCGCTCCCGTTATGCAAACCGGGATTCTTAATCCCGTTTTCCGAGGATCTTTACCGTGCAAGGCTAATGAAAGAGCTGTTGCAGTATAAGCCAAGGTATCGGTACCGTGGGCTATCGCAACTGCGTCGTAATGTTCCTCATCCTGTGCCTTTTTGACACGGAAAATGAGTTTCTCCCAGTCATTGGGAGACATATTAGTGCTATCCTTTGCAGTGACATACTCAAACGTAACCGCAGCATCCTGCTTCAGTTTAGAAATGATGGGGTCACAGGCTTTCTGGAATATCTTAGAGTCATTGGGTGGAACCAAAACAAAGCGATCTCCACGCTTCTCGGGAACCTGACCAATAGTACCGCCATTGTAGAGGAAAAGGATACGATGAACCATCCTGTTTGGAAAAAAGAACTGGTTAATATGGATTACGGATTTCGCATGAGAATCTTCACGGACGAAGTGCATCACTTGAGCATGATCTCTTGCCCCATCGGGAAATAATTCAGTTTGTGTTCTTTGGTGACTTGCAGAGTTTCATAGTCTAAGATCATATCCGAAAAATTGTTGCGGAGTTGCCTCAGCAATTCAGTAAATTCTTCTTGGTTTTCTACTTCGGTCTCGATTTCTAGCTGCCATTCCCCTAAAACTTCTACTAAGTAAACGACAACGTTCCATTGTTGGCAATAAGAGTATAATTTTTGTTCATCCCGTTTTGTAGGATTATTGAGTTTGATTAACGCTTTGTAGAATATACGGTTTATTGCCGAGAGATTCATGAATGCTCTGTGGCTTTGAATAATACTCTTCTGCTCCATTGCTTCGATTCGATGTTTTATCGTATGGTAGGTTACGCCTAATTTTCTGGCGATTTCCTGATGATTTTGCCGGCAGTTCTCGGATAATTGGACGAGGATACCAACATCCAGTTGATCTAATTCCTGCGGCTTTGGCTCAAAACCGTAATACCGCGGAATGAATTCCTCCCGCTTCTTAGCAAGCAGATAATCGCGTTGAAAATGATAATTAATGATAGACGAAGAAATGTTATACTTTGAAAAGTGTTGTCCAAAATCTTCTTTTATTTTCTTAAACAGATTGTTAAGGTGTATCGTGTTTCGTGCAGTGAAAACTGCTTCTACATCCCATGACCCGGAGATGCTTGCTAACCACAGAACGTGATTATTGCTCTTGAGATAGGCGATAATTTCTTCTTCCTTCCTCGAATCAACGTTTTTGAATCGGAAATAGATTCGGTAGGTTAAATAACCCAAACGATGGATGTCAATCATACTCCTAAAACCGAGCAAAACATTGTCCCTGATGAGTTTTTTAAGCCGGTAATTCAGACTCTGTTTGGATAGATTCACCTTATGAGCGAGCCCTGATAATGGCATTCTCGCATGATAGTCCAGATTCCAGAGTATCTTATAATCCGTTTTGTCTATGCTCATGATGGCCTCTTCTCCAACGATCTTCTTTAGATCGAAAACTGCAGTCTTACTCACGAGCGGTTGGCTTCACGTTCTCTGACTCAAGATCCACATTTGGAATCATATCGTGACCACCGCTCTCTGTTTTGGATGAGATCTGCCGTAATTCTAACAGTTATAGCTTTCTGATATTTAAATATTGGAAGTGTTATCATTTGACTGATAAACGCTCCATGTTTCTTTCTTGAAGAAACAACCCGATAACCTTGTCGTGGTTTTCTAAAGATTTCGAGAATGAGCATGTCTTTCTCACTACTCTTCCAACTCTTTGTCTGATT
>JACRKL010000112.1 GCA_016219835.1 Candidatus Woesearchaeota archaeon | reverse complement strand
TGCAATCAGACAAAGAGTTGGAAGAGTAGTGAGAAAGACATGCTCATTCTCGAAATCTTTAGAAAACCACGACAAGGTTATCGGGTTGTTTCTTCAAGAAAGAAACATGGAGCGTTTATCAGTCAAATGATAACACTTCCTGAACTACAACTCTCTCAAAGAACCTAAACTCAGAAACCGGATCTACCAACTTCATTCATAACCCGTAGTTGCCGGTATTTAAATATCTTACTCCAACTTCGGTGTCCAGTAAGTGGATCTAAACTTTCCTCGGCCATGGAAACGGTTCCTGCCCTTCTTCTAAAGGTAACTCACCAGCTTCCTGCATTCTGCTCACTCTGCCATCGAGGTATTCCTTCCATGAGATAATCTTGCCGTCCTGTATTCTAGCAATGATCGCGTCGCTGACTGCCTGACGCTTGCCATTCGAAATGCGAGTGGTAGCAAACTGCCATTCGATGGCGACCTGATCTTCATCGAGAACAATCTTCGATATGTAAACCTTAGTGTCGCGAAAGTTTGCAGCAAAGCCAATGAAGTCGTCGATGAGCTCTGCATGGTTCAGTCGTCTTCCGGGATAAGCAAAGGTGATATTGTCGTGGACAATCGAAAGCAAAAGATCAAGGTCGCCGGTTTCCCATGCACGGGCGTGACCCTCAACAAGACGGATCACTGCTTGCTCATGCTCCTGCTCAACCCATGAGATGGCAATGATGCCTATCAGAAAAAGGCAAGCCAAAACCAAAGAAAACCATGGGAACCGTTCCATGAGGTAAGGAAGCTGTTGAGATTTTTAAAGATGCTCACAACCTTTTTAAACGCGGTAATGACTCTACAGATGATGCGACAGCCTTACGAGTTTCTTGATCATACCTCTGAAGCTAAGTTCCGTGCGTATGGAAAAACGCTAGAAGAGGCGTTTGCGAATGCTGCTCTTGCTACCTTTGCGTTGATGACCGACATCAGTAAAGTGAAAGCGAAGAAAGAAAAGAAGATTGTGCTGCAAGGAAAAGGAAAGGAAATGCTGCTGTTTGATTTTCTGGAGCATTTGATTTTTCTGATGGACACCGAAGGTTTTCTGCTCAGCAGCGTTAAAACGATAACGATCACTAAAAAGAAGGTGGAATATGAACTGAGAGCGACAGTACTTGGTGACCTTGCCGATGGCTATGAGACGCATAGCATCGTTAAAGCAGTGACCTATAATGATATGCTCATTGAAGAAAAGAACGAAGGCGTCATGATCCAAGTGGTGCATGATCTCTGATGCAGGTGAAACTATGACCAATGTGCAGCCAAAAAGACTAAACGCATACTCTTACCTTATCGAGAAAGAAGGAACGATGAACGTACCGGTGAAAATATTTGCATCGGAAAAGTTGCTCCAGAAGATGATGGAAGACCGCAGCATTCAACAAGGAGTGAATGTTGCAGCTATGCCTGGTATCAGGGGGTGGAGCATTATGATGCCTGATGCTCATCAAGGGTATGGGTTTAGCGTAGGGGGAGTGGCTGCCATTGACGCAAAAGATGGCTGCATCAGTCCTGGAGGGATTGGCTTCGACATCAATTGCGGAGTACGGTTGTTAGCAACGAATCTTGAAAAAGCTGAGGTTTTGGCAAAAATTAAGCCATTACTGGATACATTGTTTAAAGAAGTTCCTCCCGGTGTTGGTGGAAAATCATACTTCAAATTAAGTCACGCTGAGCTGGAGGATGTATTGTTGAACGGCGCGCATTGGTGTGTTGCGCAGGGATATGGAACACAAGATGATTTAGACTGCTGTGAAGAGAACGGAAAGATGCCTGGAGCAGATCCGTCAAAGGTTACCCAAAAAGCAAAAGAACGAGGGAAGGGTCAGCTTGGAACTCTGGGCAGCGGCAATCATTTTCTTGAAGTGCAATATGTGGGAAAGATCTTTGATAAAAAAGCTGCGTCTGTCTTTGGAATAACACATGAGGGACAGGTCGTTGTACTCATTCACTGCGGCAGTAGAGGGTTAGGGCATCAAACCTGTTCTGATTATTTGCGAAAATTGGAAGATGCTTATCCTGAAATTATTGCTTCACTGCCGGAGAAAGATCTGGTGTATGCACCAGCCAACAGCCAGCTCGCCAAAGAGTACATTGGAGCGATGTGTGCAGCTGCAAATTTTGCATGGGCGAATAGGCATATGATCGGGCATCAAACCAGAAAAGCGTTCAAGGCAGTATTTGGAGAGAAGACTGCATTGAAAACGGTCTATGATGTCGCGCACAATATTGCAAAACTAGAGGAGCATACTGCAGATCACGAAAAATTTATGGCGTGGGTGCACCGGAAAGGAGCTACGAGGGCATTTGGTCCCGGAAGAAAAGAAATTCCTGAAGCATACCGAGCAATCGGGCAGCCAATTTTTATTCCTGGAAGCATGGGTACATCGTCCTACGTTCTTGTAGGCACAGAGAAATCCATGCTCGAAAGTTTTGGCAGCACTGCTCATGGCGCAGGTAGAATGATGTCGCGAACAGAAGCAACACGACGATGGCGAGGCGAACAGATCAAAAACGAATTAGAAAAAGAGCAGATCTACATCAAGGCAGCGTCATGGAAAGGCATTTCTGAAGAAGCCCCATTGGCATACAAAGACGTCGATGAAGTTGTCCGGGTGAGCGATGAAGCGGGCATCGGCAAATTAGTAGCGCAGCTCAAGCCGATCGGCGTGGTGAAGGGATAAGATCACGAGGAAAGAAATTATACCGATACTCATGGTAGAGCGGAAGCACTTCTGATTCTCTGAGGGTATCTTTGCAATGGTCTCGGATAGATCTTACCAAGGTGAGCATCTCTTCTTTTGATGCAACTTCAAACTCAACTTCAAAATCCCAACTGCCGACGAGACGGATGATGCCAACAACATGGACAAACGTATGAAGGACGCTGATCAGTTCTGTTTCTTTTTTTGAAGTCAGCAGATGAAATTTCATCAACAGTTTATAGCCGCTGTACGGTGTTTTCTCAAGATGAATCAGTGGCTTGAATCCTTGGATGACGCCTTGCTTTTTGAGATATTTGATTCTCAACAAAACGGTGTTCGGGCTGATCTTGAGTTTTTGGGCAATCTCTACAGCACTTGCTCTACCATGCTCAGATAGAAGAGAAAGTATCTTTGTTGCTGTTGTATCTACGGGAAGCGTATGCAATTCCCTTCGAATGTACGGGGAAGGTTTCAATGAGTGCTGGGACTTGGTGAAATACTCACGGCCAAGATAGCGAACTTCAACGGTGGTGAGAACGTCATAATCATGGATAACGTCGCCAAATGCTTCCGTCAACTCTCTGAGCATCTGGTCATAGTGGACGATATTCTGGGCACTGAAATTGATCAACAGATCCCATCGCCCTCCACATTCCACCAACCAAAGGACATTGGGATGCTGCATGAGGGAAGAGATCATCGCTTGATATCGTTCTTTGCTGGCGTTAGCCAAACGGATCATCGTTCGGTAGCTGGTATAGCCAAGCAGAGCTATGTTGATAATGGTAAGATAGCCGCCAAGAACGCCACGTTTTTCCAAAGATTTGAGGCGGTAGCTGACGACTTGCTGTGAAGTCTTGAGTTGTTTGGCTATTTGAGAAACCGGCTGGCGGGCGTCCTCCTCTAATAAGGAGAGCAGTTTCAGATCTATTTTGTCTAGTTTTTGCATATTATTTGTGATAATCCTGTTTTCTATATAAAGATTGCTGGAGTACAAAAGTTATGCTTGATAATTTTAAGAAAGATGCTACCTTAACTCCTTCTTGAGTGATGTATGACGAAAACCACGCCGATCAGGAAGATTACCGGGAAGATCACCATTGTAGTACCGCTTTTGGTTAAAGCTCTTGAGATCCAAACGAAGGAACGAAAAAGAACGGCATGTGAAAAAGAAAAAGAGATAGAGGAAACTGATGATGAAATAGGGGGTTGCGACCCCCTATAACCCCCTTCCGCCTCGCTCCTCAGCAAGCCTGCTGGCTTGCCGTATCTCGCTCGGCGGTGAAGTCAAAAAGACGACGCTGAGTATCATCAACAACGGTGATACCGTGATGCTT
>JACRKL010000111.1 GCA_016219835.1 Candidatus Woesearchaeota archaeon | reverse complement strand
GCAGGCACTCTCGCTCGTCGTATCAAACCGTTAATTTTTTGTAGTATGTTTGTTTTCTTTTTCATGGGGAGCTCGTACCTCCCCAACCCTGCCAGTATAGCTGGCAGGGGTTCTATTTTAAGATTTTCACCGGAGCCGGAACCATGCTGCGATTTCTCGTCAAAAACTTTATAAACCATCGTCTCTCTTTTGTATGCAATGATGAGCAAATGTACCATCTGCGATGAGCAAGCGGCAGAATATTTTGTGAAAGGAACGCCGAGCGGCTATTGCAAGGAGTGCGCTTTAGATACCTTTGCAGATCTTGACATGCTCGTGAAAGCAGAACAAAATGCCAGAGCATTGCAGGAGCATCTGGATCTCGATACAAACGATGAAGATCCTGAGTGATAAGACCTTGTGATTTCGGGGCATGAATTTTGACAACTCGCCGCATCAGTTTAGTCAGAAAACTCAACGTGTAAAGTTCTGCAAGACTTTTTTCTCCTTATACTGACTTCATCGGAAGGGCTGGCTTCATAACTGCTTCAAGTGCATCAGTGCCGCCGATGATTCTACCCTGATACTTTGGCATAAATTTAGAGTACTCCTCTTTCGTAGACTTGATTGAGAAGTAATCTACTACACCACAATATAGTCCTAGCAGTATTGCTCCTGCAACAAAACTGACTCCTGCCTCAAGGATAGTTGGACTTTCGTCAACCGCATTATGCCAAATTGCTCCAGTCCAGTTTGCGTATAAGTCTACAACAAATCCAACAGTACCACCAACAATAGCCATTGCCCCTATCGCAGTATATTCAAAGGTTCGGTTCAGGACACGTTCTGGGGTGGAATACGATTCATACGCCTTTTCATAAAAATGTAAGACATCAAGAACGTCTAGAGAACTAGCATTGCGCAAGAAGCCAAGTGGCTCTTTCTTAGTCGGATGCCCGACCAAGGCAAGATCAAGAGTACCATCCACATTTGTTCTGCCGTACACATGTTTATTCTTTTCCTGCGGGAGGAGTTTAAACCCAGCATGATCAAGGTAGTACGCGAGACCGTCGCTACTTCCGTGCTCATATGACTCTTCATTAACGGTTAGATCTTCCAATCCACCTCTAGAACCAGTGAACAGTACTTCATTATTACCACTACTCGCCGCGGTTATTTTAATTTCACCAACTTCATGTGATACCGTAACCATGCTCTCAACCCCCTTACTACATAAGAGTAGATGCTAGTGAATATATATCTTTCGGTTGCGTGCTATCACTTCCTTTTCTTCTCCTGCTCCACGATTTTCAAGGTAACACTGATCACGCTATCGGGATTCAGCGAGATGGATTGGATGCCTGCATCAACCAGAAATTCTGCATACCCGGGATGGTCTGATGGAGCTTGACCACAGAAGCCAATGTATTTTTTCCTGCGGTTGCACACGCTGATTACATGCTTGATTAATGTCAAAACGGCTTTATTCCGCTCATCATAGATATCGCTCACCAATGCAGAATCTCTATCAACGGCTAGCGTGAATTGCGTTAAATCGTTGCTGCCGATCGAAAAGCCATCAAACAAGTTGAGGAATTCATCAGCAAGAATAACATTCGAAGGCACTTCACACATGGCAATGACTTTCAAGCCATGCTTGCCTTTTTCTAGCCGATTGATTTTAAGTTCAGCCAACACCTTTTTTCCTTCGATGGGAGACCTGCACATGGGGATCATCACTTCGACATTAGTTAAGCCCATGGCTTCCCTTACTTTCTTGACTGCCTTGCATTCCAATGCAAATCCTTCTCGATAGCTGCCCTTGTAGTAACGGGAAGCACCTCTCCAGCCGATCATGGGATTATCTTCCTTCGGCTCATAGAGGTGACCGCCAATTAAGTTGGCATACTCATTACTCTTGAAATCGCTCATTCTCAATATGACTGGTTTGGGGTAGAATGCAGCGGCGATCATGGCAATGCCCTGTGCAAGCTTATCAACAAAAAATTCAGCTTTGTTATCGTAGCCTAAGGTCAGACGATCAATCTCCTCTTTGAGCTTATGATCCTGCAACTTATGATAATCGATCAGTGCCTTCGGATGAATTTTAATAAACGAATTGATGATAAACTCCTCGCGAGCAAGACCTATGCCCTCATTCGGCAAGAAGCTCAGAGAGAACGCCTTTTCCGGATTTCCAAGATTCATCATGATTTTGGTTTTTGGCGTTTGTATCTTGGCGAGATCATGTTTCTTGACGGTAAAATTAAGCATGCCTTTGTAGGCATAGCCCACTTCTCCGCCTGCACAGCTCACGGTTATGGGTGCGCCTTGCTTGATTCTTCGAGTAGCATCATTGGTTCCCACAACACAGGGAATGCCTAACTCCCGAGAGATGATGGCGGCGTGACAATTGCAAGCGATAACGGGAGTAAGTTTACTGGTAAACACAATGTAGGTATGGTTATCTGCAACGGTGATATTGTAAACATCACCTTCCTCTTCTCTTCCCGTCGAATCCATGCGTTGCATCCGCATATCACTCTGTAACAGATGATCAAAAGAAGCATCTGAACGCTTGCTCAACAAAGTATCTGCAACATACAGATTCTTATCACGCCTGAGCTTATCTTGACCTTTTGCGGCTTCACCAAAGAGCTGCCGTGCTGCAAAGAAACGTGTCTTTATTGTTCTTTCCTTTACTGCGCCCTTGACTCTTTGAGTGCATGATAAAATAGTTTTCAGCTGCTCAACAATCTGGACGTTCCAGATGTTCCTGTTCTTCGTCACTTGGGGGACAATGCCATTCTTCAAGCAAGCAACAACAACTGCTTCGAAGAGCCGAGGTTCTGAAACATAAATTTGAATTCGATTATTGCAAAAGGAGCCATCTCCATCAATAACCCCTGCAAGGAAATGAAGAGAAAGCTTAGTATCGCCATAGAGCAGCGTTGTTACCACATGCTGTTCCTGCTCATCGAGATCATAAGCAATTTGCTTGCTATACAGCCGAAAGGCCGTTGCCTGACCTCGTACGTGATTTTCACGAATCATTCCCGTCGAAACCTTTTTCTCAGATGCCACAAATGATTTATGATAGACTGAAGTCATGCATTCTTGCATATACGCAATAAACTGCTCTTTCTCCGGAGTTTGCTTTTGGATGAACTGGACTTCTCCATGAGTCTTTGAGCGGTATATGCTCCCGTCCGTCATAATGCCGCCAAGTAAATAAGCAAGCTTTTTGTCTTTATCCGTTGAGGCAGTAAGTTCGGGAATGCGCTGGGCGATGCAGGCCATATCGTGATTAGCCAGCATGTCCTTCACTTCCGTCTTAACAACCTTGGCATCTCGAATATTGATCATCCTATGGTCATGAGTCATGCGTAAGGTATTATCATGCATCTTTCCGGAGATCGAAACACTGACTTCCACTTTCTTTGCCTTGCGCTTCATGGAAGCAAGAATCGGTTTCCACTCAACTTTGAGGGTTGCAGGGTTCAAAGAAAGCGTAACAAGGTTATCGTAGCCATGGGTGTGAATTTCCTCAAATGTCATAAACCCTTTATTCGTCAACAATTGGGTGTTCCCATCAAAGCACGTCCTCCCACCTCGCTCCGTTACAATCGCCGATGCCATCTTCATAATCGGCTCCCAATCTGGATCAGTCATTTCAGTAACGAGAACTTCTCCTTTTCTGAATTGAGCAATGTCTGAAGGATGGCGGATGATGGTCGCCTTTCCCTTGCCGATCTTGCTGCCGACGCTCATGCCCTGCACGAGAACCTGACCTTTTTGCTGCAGCACGTATTCTTCATAGAGATTCTTCTTTTTTTGGCTTTGCACAGTTTCCGGTCTTGCTTGCACGATGTAAAGCTCGCCGCTCATGCCATCTTTTGCCCACTCAATATCCATCGGCTTCCAATGTCCTGCTTTTTTAGAGTAATGGTCTTCAATGACGCATCCCCACGCTGCGAGTTTGAGCACTTCAGATTCTGAGAGCACAAATTTTGCCCGGTCGATTTTGCTGACGGCAACATCTCTGGTTGAACGGCTGCCATCTTCATCATAAATCATCTTGATTGCTTTGCTGCCTACTTTTTTGTAGAGCAATGGCTTGTAGCCCTGCTTGAGCGTTGGTTTAAACACATAATATTCGTCAGGATTGACTTTGCCCTGCACAATGTTCTCTCCCAAGCCATAGATGCCGGTGATAAAAACGACATCTTTAAACCCGGATTCGGTATCGAGCGTAAACATCACTCCCGACGACGCTTTATCACTTCTCACCATTTTCTGGATGCCGATGGACAGTCCAATGGAAAAATGATCAAAGTGCTTATCTTCACGATAAGAAATCGCGCGGTTGGTAAACAAGGAAGCGAAGCACATCTTGCACGCTTCAATGACGTTCTGTTGCCCATGAATATTAAGATACGTTTCTTGCTGTCCTGCAAAGCTGGCGTCAGGAAGGTCTTCTGCTGTTGCGCTGCTCCTCACGGCGACATCGACGTACTTCGTCTTGTACTGAGCAGAAAGCTTGACATAAGCAGCGCTGATGGCATCTGCCAGTTCTTTCGGCATGGGGGCATTTCTGACCAAGGAACGAATCTTCTCACCGCGCTCGGCAAGATTGTGCATATTTCTGGTGTCCAGTCCTTTCAAGATGTTTTTGATCTCCTGCTTCAGCCCAGCTTTTTCGAGCAGGTAATGATAAGCGTAAGCAGTAATGGCAAATCCATTGGGAACTTTGACGCCTTGCTTCGTAAGGCTGCGGTACATTTCACCCAGCGATGCATTCTTCCCTCCGACCAGAGGAACGTCTTCTATCATCAACTCGTCAAACCAGAGAATGAATTGTTTTGCTTTCTCCATCCTGCCACCCCTTTTAGAGAAATCAGAGTCGTTAGATTATATAAACATAACGGATTAGGAGGCTCCGGTGAAAATCTTAAAATAGAACCCCTGCCAGCTATACTGGCAGGGTTGGGGAGGTACGAGCTCCCCATGAAAAAGAAAACAAACATACTACAAAAAATTAACGGTTTGATACGACGAGCGAGAGTGCCTGCTT
>JACRKL010000110.1 GCA_016219835.1 Candidatus Woesearchaeota archaeon | reverse complement strand
GGAGTTCTCAGTACAGCAGGCGGAGTTTTTGGCTTGCCACCTTTCCCAGCTGCCGCTGCTTTCTTTGTAAGGCGTTCTGCTTCAAGACGCATACGTTCTTCGTCATCTCGCAAAACCTTTTCCAAATCAAAGCCGGCGAATTTCATGGATATAACCTCAAAGCGAGCGATGGGTAGTTCATCATTAGGAGAGGTAAAGATCAGGAGTATATAAACATTTCTACTCACAAGTAATACTAATCACGAACTATGTTAGTTCTCTTCAAACATGCTATGTTCATCAAGCAGCCATTGCCAGAGTGGGATATATCTGATGCTGCCCGTTGTGCCATACCAAGAGAATGTTTCTTCGCCACTATGGTCTTCGGTTATGACCAGTAAATCTTTGCATACAAGGGCATCACCTGCCTTGACAAGCGCGCGTAACTCACGCTGCTTTGTTTTTTCATCATCCAATTTCCAGCAAGACTGTATCAGCTGCACTACCTTATTACCCTTCTTTAGGACGAAATCAACTTCCTGCTGCTCCTGACTCTGCCAATAGAAGAGCTCTATCCTCTGATCTAATGCTTTCTTGCGCAGATGAATTGCTATGAGCGTTTCAACGAGCTTACCTATGTTCTCACTAAATTTAAATCCAAATGCATTAGCAAGCCCAACATCAGCAGCGTATAGCTTTCTCGCTGCATTTTCCTGTTCCTTGACTTTGAAGGAAAACCTTCTGATAAAAAAGACGAGGTATGCTTCTTCCATCGCTTCGGTATAGCGTTGCAAAGTAATGATATTTTTTTGCAGGGATTTACTCAGTGCATTAAACGTAATCCTGCCGCCGATGTTGCTCAGATAGTATCTACACAGAACTTGAAGTGCTGTACTATCTCTTACCTCATAGCGCTCTCCAATATCTTTGTAAAGGACATCTTCAATGCCCGTCATAAGGAGCTTTTTTTTCTGTTCAGATTCCTGCGCAAAAACTACCTCTGGAAAGCCTCCAAATTCCATGTACTCCTGCAAAAATGTACGAATAATCGTGCGCTTAGCAAAAATATCCAGCTTTTCTGCATGGTTAACGCCTTTACAAGAGAGAAACTCACTAAAACTAAAGGGGAAAACCGTTAGGTCAAGATGTCTTCCGGTAAGCACTGTTGCAAGCTCTCCTTTGAGAAGATGAGAAGATGAGCCAGATACTATGATACTAGCTTTTCCAAGTTCGTGTATCGTTCTTACCCAACGCTCCCATTGGGGTATTTTATGGACTTCGTCGAGTATAATTAGCGGCTTTTTATCTGGTGCTAAGGTTTCAAGGTAGGTTGTATATATTTCTTCAAGCAAACGGGGAGAATAAAAGCTAAAACGCACATCTTCAAAATTAACCATCAGGATATTTTTTGGCAATGTGCCGTTCTTGATGAGGTCTTGCATAAGCTGCCTGAGGATATATGATTTTCCCGACCTCCTAATGCCCGTAATTGTGACAATAACATTAGACTTCAAGAGAGAGTGACATTGCTTAAGGTATCCATGTCTGGGCATTCCTGCCTCAAGCTCTTTTTTCCAGAAATTCCAATCTAACAGTAGCTCTATGATCTGATGCTTATCCATCTTAACTGTAATCTAAACTATGGTATATAAATCTTCCCATAGTTGTTTAGTGTGGTGGATGATTTAGGGGAGTCATCATTTCTCAGGGAGATTAATTTTTCGCCGACGACCGTACCCCGAGCAACGGCCTCGTGAGGTAGACGACGATGTTGCTAGCGTAGATGAAGCTGTAGCTGCCGACGACGCCAAGCACCACCAGCCGTTCCTGTTTACTCGAGGGAGTATTATTGATGCGATACAGATGTGCATCCTTGCCCATAACCCACCTAAAAATATCGTTCACATCACTCATGCTATCACTCGTCTCCAGCAAAGCATGAACGGCATCGTCTGCCTGCGTTGCAGCTGCTTTGATATAGCCGTTAGAACCAACCAACGTAAGTTGCTGCTGCTTTCGTGAAAGCAAGCCATAATCAGTGATAACGTCGTCCAAGCCACCGGGGTTATAAACAGCTCGCGTCAGCGTCATAATATAAGGATTCGATACCGCAAAGACGGCAGCAAGATGTACCCTCGCCTGTTCGACAACTGCTTTGGAAGTTCCGTTTCTGTTGGCATACAGC
>JACRKL010000109.1 GCA_016219835.1 Candidatus Woesearchaeota archaeon | reverse complement strand
GATTGAAGACTGCTCTCATCACCGATGCTGGACATACGGTCGTTGAGCCGGGAACGACGACGTGCTTAGGTATTGGACCTGATGACGAGAAGAAGATCGATCTCGTGACCGGAATACTGAAGATGATGTAAATATCTTTATAAATCCTTACGGATTATTTCTCTCATGGACATTGATGCCATTTGTGCGGATCCTGCAGTTGAACGATATCAATTAACTCTTGTACACCCTGAGATTACACCGAAGTCCTTTGCAGGTATCATTACGCTCACTCCTGAAGAGCTCCATTATTTTCAAACCCGAGGATTTGATGTTTTGTATAGCCCTTCTTCTCTTCCTGACTCTCTCAAGAATGTTGAGGTTCAGTCCAAGCAACTCACGTATCCGCATGTTTCGCTGGGTTTTTATTCTGAGAATTTGGTTGATGGAGAGCTTCAAGTTTATCGCAGTCCTTATAATAAGAGTACTTATCTTTCGCACTGGCACCCTTCATGTAATGGCATTTCTCAGGAGAGATTAGTTCAACATATCTTACTTGGTATCCTTAGCAATGCTAGATCCTTTAACAAAGAGCCATCCCTTCCGTTCGCTGTTGCTGTGAAAGATCCATTATGGAACCCCGTTGTTGATTCCTTAAAGGAAGTATATCCTTCCAGTAGTTATACAGATTAGGCCGATTATTTAACGTGCAACTCGCTCTGATGATATTCTCTTAACGCGTATCTAGAACCGCAATAATCACAGAGAGTAAAAACCCGTTTTATTGCCGTTTCATTTACCTCCTGTCCTCTCTCTAAATATCTTTTGATATACTTTCTTGTTTGCATATATGACTTATATCCCCAAACGTATTGCTTGAGAGCCATCGCTGCTGTAAAGCCAGCTACAGCATCATAGTCTGCAGCATAAGCTATAACGCTTGAGGCGAGAAAGATCGTTGCATCTGGCGATTGCTTACAGGTTCTCACGATCAGGTCAAGTGTTCTGCTCATTATATTTAGTCACTATCAAGTAAAACATAAACCTTGTGGTAGCCTCATGGATGCACCATGGATTCGGTGAGCTTTAAATCATCCTCAAACAGATCTTGTCTCAGACTTGATCATGCATCATCGCTTAAGAAACAAATAACTCACTCCTTCCATCCTAACCCTCTTGCTATCGCATATTCTTCCTTCGCTTTCTCAGTATTTCCCGTCCGTTGATATACTACGGCAAGATTGTAATGCGCTCGTGCATGCAGGGGTGCCCTGTGCATCGCTTTCTGCAACAGCAGAGCAGCTTCTTTATACTTGCCTTCTTTCTCCAGCAAGCCGCCAAGGTTGACGTATGCCTCGACAAAATCAGGATCCAGTTCAAGGGCTGATCGGTAGTCAGCGATAGCATCACCCCGTTTCCCTTCAACAAACGAGCAATACGCCCTGCCTGCATACGCTTCAGCATGCTGCAAACGCCCAAGGAGGGCATCGTACACGCTTCTCGCATCCTGCAACTTCCCCTGTAACCGTAAGACAACTGCAAGGTTGAGCTGTGGCTCTATGGCGAGCGGATCAAGGTTCAAAGAACGGCGTAATGCAACTTCAGCTTCCTTCAGTTGACCGAGTTCTTTATGCTGAACACCTAACTCAAAAAAGGACTTTGCATCACCTTGCTCCTCGGCTTTTTTCTGGAGCAAGGTCACATAGTACTGTTGCTTGGATGGTGTCATTATCCCATAATGATGCACAGGCACGTCAACATCAGCGATCTTTCCTTGGATCGTAGACTCCACCATTTCATGAATGCTGCCAACGAAGTGAATGCCAAGATGATTCCTAAACAGTCTGATCTTGAGCGATGGAAACCACCCAGAAGGATGATCCGGAACCCAGCCAGCAACCGTGCTATCAGCCGTGTAATTTCTAGTTAACATGCAGTAAGCAACAATACCTTCTTGTTGGATCGTTTCCCTGATCCTTGCATGATCTTCAACAGCAAGAGTCTCATCAGCATCCAGCACGAGAATCCAATCTCCTGTAGCGTGCTGTAAGGCATCATTTCTCGCTGCTGAGAAATCATCCTGCCAGACAACATCAAATATCTTATCGGTAAACTGAACAGCAATAGCCTTCGTCTCATCGGTGCTTCCGGTATCAAGTATGATGATTTCATCAACCAAATCTTTGACGGAAGAAAGGCACCGATGCAGGCAAGAAGCTTCATTCTTAGTAATCATGCAGAGGGATAGGGTAACCATGGATCACCAAAAAACATCACATCTAGAAACAAGAAGAATAAGAAAGAAGAAAAAAAAGAAAGGAGCTTTAGCTCCTTACGCAGTGGTATTTTTAGCTGCTGCTGCAGTTCCAGGCGTCTGGAAGACTACACTGCCGGTGTTTGAGGTCAAGACCTCAAGCTCGGAGTGACCCTTAAGCTCATTCTGGTACATCTTCCATTGTGCAAGGATCTGAGCTGCTTTGGTGGTGTCTAATGGGTCGTAACCTGCAACGAGCAGAGCCCACTTGTCGCCAAACTGCTTCAACTTGAACAGTGCCTTTCCAGGTGCAAAGCCTTCCGTACAATCGGTTGGGTTGCCCATGATTGCTGATGCGACTTTGTTTGCACAAGGTCCGCCGACAACGATCATGTTCTGAGCCGTATTGTCCGTCACTTCAGTGTCGAAAACCGTCACTGGAATGGGCATTGCAACTGCAGTCTCAGTACCAGTAGCGGCGCTACTGACACTTGCCGAAGGCGTCGTGAAGTAGACTAAGGCTTCAACCTGATCCTTAGGGTACGTTACCGTCAGCTGTGCAGGGTTTGACGTAGGCGTGTCAAAGGTCACATATGCACCACGTGAAGTGTAGCCGTTTGCTGTGTTGCTGTTTCCTGTTGGCGAGGAAAAACTGTGCAGCATTGCTCCGTCTTTTACCATTGCTACCTGTCCACTCGCAGCAGTGAGATCAAACGTCAATGGTCCAGGCACCAGTGTCTGATAATCATTGGCGTTAGGGGTGGTAATGTTCACCGTTACAACTTCGCTGTTACTGGAAGTTGCATTTACCGTTGTGGCATTCAGCCTTGCATATGCACTCTGTCCAGCATAACCTACCACACCAAGGTCAATCTTTGCACCATAGTTGGTGTTGATGGCAATGGGGCTTAGGGTTGTAGGTGTTGATCCAAGTGCACCAGTGTTGTCCATATCTACCATCACTGCATAGTTATTCGCACTTACCACAGACATGTTGTAAACATTGTAGCTTGCACCACCAATTTTTAAGGTACCAACTTTCCATTGATTGCTTCCAGCTTCTGCTGCACTAGCCAACTGGTAGGGCACTTCAATGAGATCTCCTGTTGCTACATTCGTAAACCGAATGGTTGGGTTGGTATCCGTCGATTTCGATGCACCTTGGTATCTTAAGGCATACGTTTTTCTTCGACCAGCAGTTTGGGTCGTGTCCGTAACGATAAAGTAGTCGTTTCTAGCGATGGACAAGTTTCCAATAGTGGTGTCATTGTTTTCAGCAAAGTGGAACAGGTAATTGCTGTCGCCCCACTTCTGGTTTTTTCCACCAGAGGTATACGTCAAAGGAACTGTTGCCGATTTTCCATCACCATCTGCAAACGTCAGGCGATAAGTGTCGGAACCACTGGTAGCAACCTTGATGTTTTCTCTTGCTAAATCCTTGATTCCTCTGTACTCTACATCCCAACTGCTCAGCAAGGCTGCGCTGTTATGCATAACGCTGCTTAACTTGCTACCTGCAGGGATATAATAGTCGTCATACGCCGTTAAGTTGATGTAGATGTTGTTGATGGTTGACGTGCTGTTGTCATCAGTTCCCGTAATCATCACATACGCTTCTGGAATTTGCTTGTCATCCACATACAAAGACTTCGATGATGTTCCGTCGGTAACTGAGGTATCCTGAAGCTCAACTTTCTGAGCACCGAGGTAGAACTCAACCTGCCTTAAACCTTCCTGGAAATCCTGTGCCAAAACTTCTTTGACACCGATGGTTGTTCCATCAGAAAGCTTGTAGGTCTGACCGGATGTCAGAGAGTCTGTCGTTTCACCGTTGACGGTAAACTTTGCAGTCGTTGTTCCAACGAAGCTCAACTTGACCGTGTAGTCTTTGCCGTTGATTTTGTAGGATTCTTTCTGTCCTTCAACAAGCGTTGTTGCTGGAATTGCTCCTCCCATTAAGACGAGCTTGACACCACCGCCATTGGAAGCAGGTCTTCGTGCTTGGACAATATCATAGGTTTTACCGAGGAGGGAAATTTTCTTACCTTGATCATCCCAGAGGTAAACACCGGTTGTTGCAGCTGCACCAGCAGAATCCGTGATTGCTGACTGTGCTCCAGAAGTGAACTGGACGTTGTAGTTCGCAATGGTACCGCTGTTCTTAAAAAACAGGAAATCGCCAACAGCGTCATTGACCGTACTCTTGGTGTACTGGACATATCCAGATTTGGCACTTACATCAGTTCCATTTGACAGATAAAGGTACTGATGGTAGTCATACGATGATTTCTTGTTCTGAAACGTTCCATCTGCAAGAGCATTGAGCTCGCCACTGCCAAGGTACGTGTTGATGTCATAGAGAGTTTTGGCGTTTGTACCGCTGCTTAACTTCTCGCTGACTTCTAAGATTTTAGAACTTGTTGCTGCTTTCCATGCATCGCCAGTTACCGTCGTTGTGGTACTGCCGCCTGGCTTCATCCAGGTCATGTGCGTTGCGATATCCGTTGCGCCGACCGTGTCTGCTGCTCTGGCGTTTGCGCCAACAACGAATACACCGTCAAGCTTTCCATCGGCTGTGACGAACATACTTGGGTATTGACCCAGATCTGCTGCCATTGCACCCATAAGAGTTGCACCGAGCATAACACTACCTGTTCCTAATGCCACCACTTTTTTAATCGTTTTCTTTATTTCCATTATCCAAACACCTCCTGTGTCGTTTTGGATTATTACTTACGTCACTGCAAATCCACTGGATCTTGCAACCTGACACCCTAATATCAGGATTTATTTATAAAGTTTTCGTGGATCACCCCCAAAAAATCAAAGAACTGAGGTTGATACCCCCTAAAATGGCGTTTTTCTTTACTTTTAACGTAGTACTACCCATTGATGAACAATCCAAAGCGACGCTTTTGCTTTTAAACAGGACACTGTTTGTTTTTAAACGAAGCATAACCATCATACACCATCATACCTTTGAGTCGTTTCCATCACCCGTTAGCAAATCACGCAAGAAATAAAGCCCATTTTTGTAAGCCAACGCTGACCAATAGAGACCAGAAACCCTTAAATAACATCAGCTATTCGCGTTTCCATGAGCACATACACTCCAGTCTTTATTGCAGCGGGCTTAGGCAGAAGGCATTACGAAGCCTTTGGCGGGAAAAATCGGTTTGGTATCCCCATCGACGGTATTCCTACCCTGCAACGTGTCTATGAAGCAGTAAGAGAAACCAACTCACCCATCTAATCTGGGGAAATGTAGAAGAGAACCAGGAGATCCTTGCTCCTCTCCTGAAAAAGCCCTGCGGTGACGCTTCATGGGAGCAGAACGATGGCTATCCCGTTACCCTCATTAATTCGCAGCGAAGTCTCATTGGAAATGTGGTGTACAGCATGTTTACCTATCTCAAGGAGATTGATCCTCATTTTCCGTGTACAGGAGATGATCTCTACGCCATTGACTGGCAGCAGTTCAAGGCATACCTGCAAGAGCAACAGAACCCTTTGGAAAGCGTAGAAGCTACTCTTGTCATGGGTGATCAACCTCTGCTCATGAGAGAAGAAGTCCGACAACTTAGAATACGGCAGCACGATGATTCTTATGATGGAATCTGGCCGTGGATTGAACGATGTACCCTTGACAGCGTTTTGGCATACGCACATATTACCAATCTCGATCACTATGCAGCAAAGATGAACTTCTTTCCCACCAAAGACAAGCAAGGTACAGAAAAAGAAGTACGATTTAGCGGCGTTTTTGTGGGCAGAGGGTTAGAGAAGTTTGATCGTTTTGCGTTGGATCTCTTAACTACTTCCTATGATAATCGGGAACTGATCACCACCAGTGCCATGTCTAAGATACAACGGTGGTACGACATTGTGACTTATGCGGTACGATCAACAAGCCACTTGCAGCGGGCAAAAGGAATCACGAAACGAGAAGCGCGACACCAGAGGAATGATGCACTGCTCACGTTAGCTGCTATGGCAATACCTCGTTTGTTTCAGGCAATAGGAAAAAAACCTGTAGATTACACCTCTTCTCAAAGCATCGAACGCAACATGGGTAATCTTATCGGCTTCTCGCCAGAAATCATCTTTCCAAGGATGATCGGCCCTCTCTTTGACATTGACAACCCGTACTGCCTTGCGTTCGTAGATCAACACTTCCAAGAACTCCGCACCGCACAAGAATCTCTGCTTAAAGCCGGCTTTTAGACGCTACATCTCAAACCAAAAAAATGTCTCGTCGAACCAGTATACAAAAAAGTAACATTTATATACTAGTACCTACATCTGTACTCCTAAGAGTGGCTCCCAAGTTTTCTTGCAACAACCCCCAACCCCTCAAATAGGGAGCCTCACTCTTTTTAATATTACTCTTCTTCTTCATGCTTTTTATCCTTGTCCTGTTCTTGATCGCTTTCTTCAGCTTCATCATACCCTTTCATAAAAGCCTCTTCTTCAGATGAGACTTCATCATTGTCTAAGAGCTCATCGCGGTCTTCTTCATCATAAAAATTATCGTCTTCCTTATCTACACCAGTATCTTCTTCTTCTGCCATAAGGTCCCTCCTTAGCATTCTATGTTGAGCTTTTAGGGTTAAGAAACTAAGGTTGCACATCCATGCGGAATAATCTCAAAACCCCCTTAATTAATATACACCCCACTGTTATTTAAAGATTGTGTTAGATCAATTTACCAGCTTTAGATACTATATATATCGGGAGCTCAAATGATAGTGAAACCGAGAGCAATAACCTCAACACTATCCCAAATAACCACGAATGCTTGCAGCCCGTACCACATTTTCTGGAATGGCAGCCATATGCCTCTTCTTGTAGTCCTCAAGAATGATCGACGTAATCTTCTTGTGCTTTCTTTCCGTCTCAAAGGAACGTTTGCTGACAAAAGACCGAACAGCAGCACCAATCTGCTGCGGAAAGAAATCTAAGTTGTCAGCATTCAGGAATTGCAGGGAATCGTCAAGATGTTTTTCAAAATAGGGTGAAACCGCTACAACGGCATCCAATTCCTGCTCCGTTAAAACATGCAGTCCCAAGAGCTGGGGTGGAAGCCCGAGAGATTCCAAGGCAGAACAGAAAGGTATAGCACGCGGAAGCTGTACACCTTTATGGCTTCTCGAATAGCCAAACAGTCCAATATGGAGCTTTCGTTTTCTACGTTGAGGGATGAATGCAGAAAAATCATTGATGAGAGGAGCGAGCAAGGTCACTTGATCCTGATATGCTGCTGCAACCTTGTCGATGATCGGCAGCAGTTTTTGCTCATCAACCGGTGTTGCCTCATGAGGTGAGGTCGTATTCAGGTGGTCGATCGCTGCAGCAATTTCTTTCTCCGGATAATCATACTTAAATGCGGACTGAATGGTGAACGTATGGACTGAGGGGTATTCCTCCATAATCTCTTTGGCGTTGGTTGGCTTAAAATTTCCTCGGAACGGTGCACTGCCACAACCCAAAACCGGAAGTATGGGAAGCGAGAGCTTTTCTGCAAGTTCTTGCAGCCGTTGTAATGAAATCTTGATCATCAGCTCTGCTCCCAGCGAACTGTAATTCAGAGCAGGATCACTCCTCGCCAGCCATACCCGTTGATAGTCCTTTTCTCCTTGGGTTGCAAGATACTCTTCCGTAATGGCGGCTGCGTTGAGGATGCTTGGGCGGTCTTCATAGAGTGGGATAATGCCTAACTTTTCTGGCAGAAAGCTACCGATCCACTGCTTGATAGCTATATCATCTTTGATCAGAGAACTGTCTTGCTTACCAACCACCCACTGTTTGTAATACTCGGCAGTCCTGATCAGCGTCTTCGCATGCGTCGTCATCGGCATGAATACTTCAAAAATTGGAGCAATATCCTCGCCGTAAAACAAGCGTGCAGTATCAAAACTACGAGGAATGCTTTCCAACGTTTCAAGAAGGATTTTCGCATCGGCTTTCTCTACTTCGGGGTTTGGGACTCTGGGTGTAAGAAAAACTTCCTTTCCCAAAACGTTTTTCTTAAAAAACGACTCGTACCTGCTCAACAACTTTTTCACCACAAAAGAATCAACTTCCTTACCCTCAAAGTCCCAGAGCTGTTCTCTGCATCCTAAGTGACTAAAAGCATAAAACGCTTCTTTGATCTCATCATCACCAGCCAGCACACTATTTTCAGCGAAGAATGGAGGATTGACGTGATCTGGATGCTGAGTTGACATGACTCTGGAGACCTTAATCATCGCAGATAATGTGCTTTCTGGGAGATTTATATAATTTGTTAAAACGAAGAAAAAAGTTTACCACCTAAAGCTTTGACGACTCGAATCAGTAACACCATAAAAACCTGCATGCTCCATAAAGCATTGCAGAGCAGGGTAAAGGTCGAAGTCATAAGTCCGTACGTGTGCACTTCTTCTTGGTTTGACCCGCGCTGGGCGTTCTAAATACTGAGTTTCATAGTAGATGCGACCATAGTCATAGGTCTTGAGGATATCTTTACCGCGCCAGTTGAGGATTTTGTGCTTCAAGAGATCCCATTTGCGGACAGATGCCATGGGATTTGTATAGGCGGGCTGTTCGTTAGTCAGATGGTAGCCGTCTGCCTCATGGCACGTCGGCTCTTTATCACGAAGATACATCCGTTCTATGATAGTACTCTTGGTGTTAACATAGGTAGGGAAAAATTGATTCGTTTCGTAGATAATATTCGTGTAAAGCTCTTTCCCATCCGTGTAATACACCATCCCGTCTTTTGTCTTCATCACAATAAAATCCTGAACCGGAATCTTTGACTTAGGCATGTGGGAATAGTCTTCATGCCGTTGTATTCCAATGGAACTTCTTCCATACTTTGGCGGGATGCCGCACCAGTAGCTGACTTCCACCCTTCCATTGGAGGTCAGATCATGAATTCCGCTCTTGCTGATAACTCCTTTCACCGCAAATCCATGGGATTCACAACTAAAATCGCAGCCATCTGTCTCTCTCATGTATGCTTTCAAAAGCCTGCTGTTGTGCATCCTGTCAAGGATTGCTGCAACGATACCGTCTGCAGCAGCTCCTGTGAGTTGACGCCCTTCTCCACTTCCTGTTCTCTTTCCTTCCATCCACGTAGACCATGTAGAAGAATCGTAATAGGCTTTACCGGCTTCTCGCACAAGATCATCTATACTGAAGAAGAATGGGGATTGCTTTGTTTCTTTGGAAGTGTTATCATTTGACTGATAAACGCTCCATGTTTCTTTCTTGAAGAAACAACCCGATAACCTTGTCGTGGTTTTCTAAAGATTTCGAGAATGAGCATGTCTTTCTCACTACTCTTCCAACTCTTTGTCTGATT
>JACRKL010000107.1 GCA_016219835.1 Candidatus Woesearchaeota archaeon | reverse complement strand
CAATCAGACAAAGAGTTGGAAGAGTAGTGAGAAAGACATGCTCATTCTCGAAATCTTTAGAAAACCACGACAAGGTTATCGGGTTGTTTCTTCAAGAAAGAAACATGGAGCGTTTATCAGTCAAATGATAACACTTCCCAACATTTAAGTATAAAATGTGATTATGATATACTATGCCATTAAATTTTGACACAAAAGACCAGAAGATCCTCTCAGAACTGGATGTCCGTGCGAGGCGCTCCAACAGCCAGATCGGCAAAGCAGTGCGATTGAGCAAAGAAGTGGTGAAGTATCGCATAGACCGGCTGATGGACGAAGGGGTTATTCTCCGATTTCATACCGTCATCAATTACTTCAAACTCGGGATCGTGAAATATAAGCTCTATCTGCGGTTTACCAATGCTAACCAGGCAAAGATCGAGGATATTGCCCAATATTTCAGAGACCATGAGCTAACCGAGTGGGTTGCCATAACTACCGGACGCTGGGATTTGATTGTTGGCTTTTTAGTCAGGAATGCAAACGAATTTGATGATGAAATGCAGCAAGCCTTAAACAGATTTTCAGCAGTCGTTCAAGAAAAAGCAGTCACTACTACACTGTATCTTGCGCATCAATCAAGAACATTTCTGAAAGATAAAAAAGATCCAGCAATCCAAACCGTCTACCATACGACGAAAGATCCTCAGCTCAAGATCCATGAGATGGATGAAAAAATCCTGCGCATACTGGCAAACCATGGTCGGATGCCAGTCACCGAGATTGCTCAAAAGATAAAAACAACGGCAAGGATTGTGCAGTACCGCATCAAGGAACTGGAACGCAAAGGAGTTATCCTCGCCTACAAAGCTCATCTTGATCCAAAAGCGTTGGGAAACATCTTCTGCAAACTTATGCTCTTTCTTTCAAACCCGCCAAAGGAAAAGCTTAACCGGTTCATTACGTATGTCTCTACAGTGCAAGGAGCAGTCTGGCCACAAAAGGTGATCGGCAACTGGGATTTTGAGATTGACTTCGAGCTGGAGAGCTATGACGCATTTCAGAATATCATTCTCAACCTGAAGGAGCAATTTCCAGACCTCATTCGGAATCATGAGTTCTGCATTGTCTCAAAGGAGTTCAAGCTTGATCTCTATCCGCATGCACTGCATTAGCCATTCCTACAAACACCATCACAACCTATAAATATCCCCCAACCATTGCTTTTCCGGAGAGGGTGAAACTATGAGCAGCATGATAACCATTACCTTACCAGACGGATCTACCAAAGAGGTAAAGAAAGGAATGCTGGGCCGCGAGTTTGCTGCGCTGATCGGGAAACGATTGGCAGAAGCAGCTCTCATTATCAAAGTGAATGGAAAGATGCAGGATCTCTTTCTTCCACTGGAGCATGATGCCAAGATCGAGATCATCACATTCGATAGAACAGAAGGCAAAGAAGTTTTCTGGCATTCATCTGCACATCTGCTCGCACAAGCAATCGTGAAGCTCTGGTCGGATGTGAAACTCACTATTGGACCTGCTATTGAAACGGGATTCTATTACGACTTTGAGAAAAAGGAACCATTTACCCCCGATGATCTGAGCAAGATCGAAGCAGAGATGCAGAAGATCGCTGCAGCCGATTACAAGGTCAGCAGGAAAGAAGTGAGCATTGCTGAAGCGAAGAAGATCTATGCCAAAAATCACTTCAAGCTCGAGCTGCTCGACGAATTTGCAAAAGCAGGGGAAACAAAGGTGTCGATCTACACGCAAGGAGATTTCTCAGACTTGTGCAGAGGTCCTCATTTGCCAAGCACAGGAAAGATCAAAGCGTTCAAGTTGACGAAAGTGAGCAGTGCCTATTGGCGAGGAGACCAAAGCAAGCAGAGCTTGCAACGGATCTATGGCGTCAGCTACCCTGATGCAAAAATGCTCAAGCAGTACCTTGAGCAGCAGGAGCTTGCTGAACAACGCAATCACAAAAAGCTCGGTGAAGAGCTAGAGCTTTTTGCTCAATTTGAAATGATCGGTAAAGGTCTTCCTGTCTGGCTACCGAAAGGTGAAGTCATGCGGCAGGAGATTGAGAATTTTGCCATGGATATGGAGAAGAAAGGCGGCTATGTTCGCGTAAGTACGCCACACCTCGCGAAGAAAGAACTCTTTTTGACGTCGGGACATCTGCCATATTATGAAGAAAGCATGTATCCTAAAATGACGTTGGATGATGGCGATTATTATCTCAAGGCAATGAACTGCCCGATGCATCATCTCATTTTCAGGATGAAGCAGCGAAGCTATCGCGAGCTTCCATTACGACTTGCGGAGTATGGAACGTGTTACCGCAAAGAGTTATCTGGGACGTTAAACGGACTTCTTAGAGTAAGGAGCATGCGCATGAATGATGCGCACATCTATTGCACAAAAGAGCAAATTTACGACGAGATCGAAGCAGTGTTGAGTTTGATCAAAGGATACTTCGAAACCTTTGGGCTGAAAGACTATTGGTTCAGACTTTCCCTGGGAGAGCGGAGCAACAAAGAAAAATACATAGATGAACCGCACAGCTGGGATCATGCTGAAGAAGTCTTGCGTGATGTGCTCCTAAAATTAAAGCTCAAATTCGTCGAAGCAGCGAATGAAGCAGCATTCTATGGGCCAAAGATCGACGTGCAATTCAAGAATGTCTTTGGAAGAGAAGAGACCATGTCAACCGTGCAGCTTGATTTCGCAGCGAAGAAACGATTCGGATTATTTTATGTCGATGACCACGGCAAGCAGAACCCGGACGTCTATGTCATCCACCGTGCTCCATTGAGCACGCATGAACGGTTCATGGCATTTTTGATCGAGCATTTTGGCGGCAGATTCCCGTTCTGGTTAAGCCCTGTGCAAGTTGCTCTGTTGACGGTTGCGGATCGGCACATCGATTATGCAGAAGACGTCAAGAAAGCACTTGCTGCCGTCGATATTCGTGTAGAAACAGACTACAAGGCAAACACCATCCCTAAGAAAGTCATGGATGCTGAGAAGATGCATATTCCCGTTATTGTGACGATCGGCGATAAAGAAATGGAAGCAAAGACGCTTGCGGTGAGGATAGGTAATAACGTCGAGTTTGGCGTGAAAGCCCATGAGCTTGTTGAGCGGCTGAAGAAAGTGAAGGATGAGAGGAAGCTGGTACTTTAATGCCCATGGCTTCCATGACCATCGTGTCCGCCACCTAATTTCTTGATCAGCCAGCGGATGAGGAAGAAAGCAAGGACGATGAGCAAAATCAACCAAAACAGATTGCTATCCAGCAAGCCGATGTCAAGATTGACACATCCCCTCTCCGTTGACGTGATAAACGCATAGACAACAAATCCAAAGGCAGCGATCGAAAACCAGCCAAGCAGCTTCTGAATGCTGCTAACGCTGAAGCCAATAAAGCCAACCACCATGACAAATATCAGGATGCCAAGGATGAAATAAGCAATGTCTGCAAACGCATGGTTGATGACATCGACAACATCCCAACAGGGCGGATAGAGATGCATGACGTGGGCGATGATCGGGATGAAGGACATCACCAAAGCGAATAAGACTCTGGGATTCTTCTCTTTCTGAAATATGTTGATTTTCCCGAGACCGACATAGAGGATGATGAAAAACAGGAGAAAAGGAAGGGCTACTTCATCTATGCCGATGTCCAGCATCCAGGAGACGAATGAGTTAAGATCCATTTGAACGGTGTAGAATCTACTCAGCATAATGGGAGTTATAAATCTTGCTCTGCCGCAACTCATTTATACTCCTTGTACCATCATTATTCTATGCAAGCAGAACTTGAGTCCATCAAAGCAAGAAACAAGCGAGTTGAAGGAGACAAAGCTTGGGAGACGAGCAAGACGAGAAGAGGTATTATTGCCCTGATTACATATTTCATCGTTGTGCTCTTTCTATTCTTAATCAACGCACCAAACCCATGGCTCAATGCGCTCGTGCCAGTTGCCGGGTTCCTGCTTTCTACGCTGACCCTCGCGGTGGTGAAGCAGTGGTGGATGAAGAGGGTTCGGAAAAGGTAGACGGACTTCTCACAATCTTTAAATATCATCGCCCTTTTTTAGGGTCTATGCCTAATCCAATCATCTTGGGGACCGTTGCTCTCGACAGTGTAGAAACACCATTCGGTAAACATCGGAATATTCTTGGAGGATCTGCGAGCTATGCAGCCTTTGCAGCTTCCTTCTTTGCAAAGCCAGGCATCGTGAGCATTGTTGGCACCGATTTTCCAGAAGAACACTTGGATCTCCTTGCAGCAAAGCACATCAATCTCGCAGGGATCCAGAAACGAGGAGCAAGCTTCCGCTGGGAAGGGGTCTATGAATACACGATGCATGAAGCGAATACCACTCATCTCATTTTGGGATCGCTGATCGACTTCGAGCCAAAACTCCCCCTCGAATATCAGCAAGGAAAGTATGTGTTCCTCGCTAATATTGATCCGGAGATGCAACTGCAAGTGATTGAGCAGCTGGTTGAGCCAAAGCTGACACTACTTGATACCAGAGATTTGTGGATCAAGACAAAGCCAGACGCGTTGAAGAAAGCCATACGCAAAGTAGATATTCTGCTCCTGAACGACGCGGAAGCGCGACAGCTTTTTGAAACACCCAATCTTGTGAAGGCTGCACAGGAAGCACTGAAGATGGGCGTGCAAGGAGTTATCATAAAAAAAGGCGAGCATGGAGCTCTCCTGTTTACTGAGGGAAAGCATTTCAATGCGCCCGGTTATCCATTAGAAATGATCAAGGATCCTACCGGATGCGGCGATGCGTTTGGAGGAGCACTGCTCGGTTATCTGGCAAAAACAGGCGATATATCGGAGAAGAATCTGCGGAAAGCGATCGTTTATGGCAGTGCGCTTGCTTCCTTTAATGCAGAGGACTTTTCGCTGGAGCGCATGAAGAAGTTGACATGGAATGATATTGAGAAACGCGTTCATGAATTCAGAACCATGAGGGAATTTTAACGATAACAAAGGTGAAACCATGATGCAGGCAGAAAATTACACGGTACAGGACATCAAGCTCGCAGAACAGGGAAGAAAAAATATTGCATGGGCAGAAATGCAGATGCCTGCCTTGCTGAAGATCAAAGAGCGTTTTGCCAAGGAAAAACCATTCAAAGGTATGCGCATAGCGTTGGCATTGCACGTCACCAAGGAGACTGCTGTCCTTGTCAAGACCTTGGCGGCAGGCGGAGCCGATGTTGCCATTACAGGATGCAATCCGCTTTCTGCCCAAGATGATGTCTGTGCTGCATTGGCAGCCGATGGTGTTAAAGTCTGGGCATACAAAGGAGAATCCAAAGAGGATTATTACACGTTTCTCAACAAGGTCATTGCAACCAAGCCGAACATCACGATCGATGATGGCTGTGATCTGGTAACGGAGATTCATCAGAAGCATGCTGCTTTGATACCCAGCATTATCGGCGGCTGCGAAGAGACAACAACCGGAGTTATTCGGCTCAAGGCGATGGAGCAAGAGAAAGCCCTTAAGTATCCGATGATTGCTGTGAATGATAACAAGACCAAGCATTTGTTAGACAATTATCTGGGGACAGGCCAGAGTACGATTGATGGATTGTTACGAGCTTCCAACATTCTTTTCGCGGGCAAGGTTGTTGTTGTATTGGGATATGGCAGCTGCGGCAAAGGTGTTGCACTGCGAGCCGATGGGTTGGGGGCAAGGGTCATTGTGACTGAAGTGGATCATTTCGCAGCTCTGCAAGCAGTTTATGACGGCTTTGCTGTGATGCCAATGAAAGAAGCAGCGAAGATCGGCGATGTGTTTATCACCGTCACCGGCAACAAGCACGTCATCAGAATGGAGCATATCAAAACCATGAAAGATGGAACAGTGCTTGCAAACTCAGGGCATTTTGATCATGAAATAGAAATGTCTGCGCTTGCAAAGTATCCGAAGAGGACGATCCGACCGTTGTTTGATGAATACCTTGTCGATAGCAAGAAGATTATGGTCGCAGGAGAAGGAAGGCTGGTTAATTTAGCATGCGCAGAAGGTCATCCCAGCACGGTAATGGCAACCTCGTTCTGCGGACAGGCATTGGCATGCGAATATCTCGTGAAACACAAAGGCAAATTAAAACCGGTTGTGATCACGCTTCCTGCAGAGATCGATGATCACATTGCAGCATTGCAGCTTGATGCACTGGGCATGAAGATTGATACCTTAACTGACGAGCAAAGAAAATATCTGGCGAGCTGGCAGGAAGGGACGTGAGAAGGTCAGAGTTCAACAGCTATTTCTGATAACGAGTGTCTATCTGATAATTGATCACTTCTGCTGCTGCATGCGCTCCCGGATACGTGAAATATGCTAACGCCGTACTTCCAACATGAACACCAAACGTTTTCTGCGTTGAGGCGAGATAGTTCTCAAAACGATTGTCGATGCTGCACTGATGCACAATTCTGCACGTATTAGCTTCCATTATTCCAATGAAGCTGATTACATTGCCTGCAAAGAGTGGGATAGACATAACTACAACGGGGATACTGCATTTTTTGATGATATCAGTAATAGATCTCATGTTTCCACCTCGATACAAACTCTGATGAGTTTAGAAAGGGGTTTCTGGTATATAAAATCTCCGCAAAGAAATATCTTGAGGCATTTAGAGATTATACCTCAGAATAAACATTGCGCTATTCTGCAACGGCATGCTATTATGTCCTGTTCCGTAGTCGCCGATGAGTTCTATATGCAGGTTTGGCGAAAAGGTATATCTTCCCACTATGCGAGCAGACTCGAGATGCCTGCCATCATCGAGCTGTTGTGTCGTCATGCCAGCCGCAAGCCGAAAGTTCTTGACCACTTCTCTACCGATAACCATGCCTAAATCAGTTTTATCAGGAGGATTGATGCCTTTCTTATTTTCTCCCGTTGCAGTGTAGGAAGCTGAAGCGTGCACATCAAACTCAGGATGCACGTAGCTTGCAAAAATGCCAGCAGTAAGATCATATCGTCCATTGCCCAGCGGAAGCTTTGCTGCTGTTTCTCCAGTTGGAAGTGTGAGTGAGCCGTAGCTGAGGACATCAAGCTGTCCTGCTTTTCCAAAGGAAAAAGTTCCTCGAGGACCACCGCCGATGATGAGATCGCCAAGTCCGCTGTTTTCTTCGTCTTTCAACGAAAGATGTTTGTACGGCAGATTCACAAAAAACCAGCCGCCTTTTTCTTTACCGGTCCAATATTTGAAGATCGTGTTGGATGTGATGGTTTCTAAATGTAATTCATTTTCTGCAAGACTGAGACGTTGATCGACTTGCCACGATGTTGGACCTCTTTTGCCTATGAAGATATCGGATGCGTATGCTGGAAGTGCTGTTGCTACGATCAGTGCAAGGGTTGCTATTGTTTTTTTGATGTAGTTCATTTTGGTGTTCCTCCGAAGAAATTATTGAAATATCCTACAAGACACGACAACGGATTTTGGGATGGCACTTGGACAGAAGGAGTTTCTGATGGGGAGTAGGGTTTTGCATAAGCAACAAGCTCCCTTAACGGTGGAATATATTCTGGGTGCTTGTTGTAGACAGCAACTGCCCCTGCATCTACAAATCTGCCGTTATAGAATTTACTCTTAGGATCATCAGAGACCCAAGCGCTCAAAACAATAAGAGGCACTTCTCTTAATTCCCTGCTCTGCTTCATCTGTTGAACAAACTGGTATGCTGTATCTCCATCATTGATTTCACTGAAAATCAAATCGGTGATGATCAAGTTAGGTGGGAAGTCTCTGACTCTTCGTTCAACTTCCTTTAACTGAGAAGGATCTTGGTAAGGCATGATCGTAATTTTATTGCCGTTTTCATCTTTTAGTTTTTCCCGCATCATATTACGAACTGCTGGATGCATGTCAAACCAGACAATCCGAATAGTATCGTCGATATTCATGGGTGTCTTCCTCCGTACGTCGTAATTGCTGTCTCGAGAGAAATCTGCGATGGATTCGGAGTTTGGATTGGTGTTGGAATTGGTGCAGAAGAAGAGCAAGGATCACACACTTTTTCTGCTAAAGACTTCGGGAGAACAACTGGTTTTCCTTTGTACACTCCATGGGTAGGAACAAAGACATAAAAGAGATTACCATCTGCAAGCTGAAGCTCTAACTCCTTTTTTCCGTCGTTGTTAATGTCCGTATAGTTAGTAAATGTATAACCCGATGATTTTCTTATTTGATAACTTCCACCAAGAGGAGTACATCGGTCAATAAACATCAGACCCATAACTGCCCCTGCTACAAGGATTGAACCCGTGAGAAAGGTACCAAAACGGGATTTATTTTCCGACGGTTTATAATGTTCATCTTTTTGTTCTTGAGTCATTACGTTCACCTTTTGTAGTACTACTAAAAAGTAGAGTTTTATATTAAACCGATGTGGTATTGTAACAATACCATAAAATATAAATACACCCTCAGCATGGTATCCTTATGCAAGCAGAAATTCTTAGGAAGCTTGGACTTTCCGACGGGGAGATCAAAGTCTACAACACCCTTCTGACCAAAGGAAAGTCAACCATCAATAACATTCACGAATCCGTCGGCATTGAACGCAGGAATATCTACGACATTCTGAACAAGCTCATCGAGAAAGGGATTATCACCTATGTGACGGAGAACAAGCATCGATTGTTTCAGATCACCCACCCAAGCAAGATCATCGGCTACATCGAAGAGAAGGAGAGAAGCTGGGAAGATCTTAAGGAAGATGTCAAGAAGGAAATGCCAATGTTGCTGGCGAGCTACGCCTTCAAAAAGCCGCCCATTGACGCAACTGTCTTTCGCGGATCGGAGGGCGTCAAAGCGGTATGGGAAGATATGCTTTCTGCGGATCTCGTCTATTGGATCGGCTCAGGAAGATATACACCTAAGAAATATCCGGAGTGGTTTGCTGGATGGAATCGTCGAAGAATAGAAAAAAAATGCAAATGGGTTAATTTGATGCGTTCTGAGATGAGAGAAGAAATTAGAGAACCTTTGAAGCTTGAAACGATTCGCTTCCTGCCAAAAGAGTGGAGCGGCAACCCAACAGTCATGGGCATTTTTGGCAACAAGATTGCAAATATCGTCTATGGGGATTCTGACTTTGCCTTCGTCATCGAGAGCGAAGAGCTTGCCGACAATTACCGACGATACCACAGATATCTGTGGGAGAATGTAGCGAAAGCATAGACCGAAGTAAACATAACAACATTTAAAGATCTAAACATACATAAACTTAGGTATGGCAGTCAAAACGATTACCGTAACCGAAGATGCATATGCAGCAATGAAAAAAATTAAAGAAGAACATGAGAGCTTTAGCGACTTATTCTTGAGGGTATCCAAGAGGAGACCACTCTCCGATTTCTTTGGTATTTTAAGCCCAGAAGGGGGAGCAGAGTTGGAGAAGAATATCCTTGAAATGAGAAGAGCAAGAAACAAAGTCCACACGAAACGGGTAGGACGCGTTATTGCAGAACTCAGCAAAGCTCATCACTAACGGAGGGAATATGGTTTGCCTTGATATGTGTTTTTTAATTGACCTTCTTCGAGGGAAAGCAAGCATTGCTGACCTTAGAGAAACGTTTGACCGCAAGGAAACCAACTTCACTGTTGCTACACCTTCAGTCATGGAACTTTGGGCAGGTCTGCTTCTTTCACAACACTCTGAAAAAGAGAAAATAAAGGTACTTGAGCTCTTTCGATCTCTCACCATTCTGCCACTTGATGAGCAGAGTGCAAAGCATGCGGCTGAATATGAAGCAATGCTAGTCAAAAAAGGAAAGCCTATAGGAACAGAAGATCTTATGATAGCAGGTATTGTAAGCGCCCATGGGGAAGTCTTGGTGACCAGAGATGAACATTATGCTTCTATTCCCGGCTTGAGATTACTGAAGTACTAAAGATGAGACTCATGAAGGTCTCACCAATTCCTGATCCTCTTCCACACCCACTTTTTTGCTTTTCGCAGCGATCGCTGGAATGGCGTAACCACAGAAAACACATGGACTCGAGGATCTTCTCCGGAGTTGATGCGCATTAAAATCTTATCTTCTTCGATCTCACGATGTGACTTTTTAATGACCTTATGAATCGCATACTTTCTCTTCTCTTTTGCCTTGAAATATTTGTTGAGCTCTTTCTCAATGTGCCTATGGGTGACCATACGCCCAGAATGTCTTTCTTGGCTTTTAAAGATTGTGCAAACGTTTATATTCCCCATACGCACCACCACCACCATGAAAACACAACTCTCTGCTCTTGATCTCTTCTATCTAACCAAAGAGCTCCAACAGCTTGTGGAAGGGAAGATCGACAAGATCTACCAGCCGGAGAAAGAAGAGTTTCTCATCCAGATCTATGCACGGGAAACGGGCAAAGTGATTCTACGAATAAAACTGCCGGGTATTGTCGTCATTGAACTGGAAAAATCACCTACCGAAGCACCATCGGGATTCTGCATGCAGCTGAGGAAGCATCTGGAAGGAAGCAGGATCAGAAGCATCGAGCAGCTGGGCTTTGAGCGGATTCTGAAGATCAACTTAGAAACGAAAGAAACAAAATATGAGCTTATCATTGAGCTCTTTAACAAAGGCAACCTCATCCTCGTCAGAGAAGGAAAGATCATTGCATTGCTTAATCAACTCGAACGGAAAGACCGGAGCTTGAAAACAAATATCGCCTATGTTGCTCCAACGATGGCGTATGCTCTGCCGGAGCTCGACTTTACCGCATGGAAGAACCTGCTTGCTTTGACGGAAAAAGAGCAGATCGTCAAGTGCCTTGTTGCAGATTTGGGATTGGGTGGCATCTACGCAGAAGAAGCGTGTTTTGTGGCAGAGCTCGATAAGAAAAAAAGTCCAAAAGCGTTAACACAACACGAGCAGAAAAATCTGTTACAAGCAGCTCAAGCATTGCTGCATCGGTCACTGGATCCTGTGCTGTATGAAAACGAAGCATTTCCATTCCTCCTGCATTCCTACCCCAAAGAAAAGCAAATCAAGCAAGCAACGTTCAATGAAGCGATCAAAGCACTCGTGAAAGCAATACCACAACAACTCAAGTCTTCGCCGCACCAGAAAGAAATAGAGCGCGTCAAAACGATTCTCTCTGCACAGCAGCAGCAGATCAAAACATGGGAGAAAGAAGCAGAGGAGCAGAAGAGAAAAGGCGAGATGATCTACGAACACTATCAGGAATTGCAGCAGATTTTGCAAGTCATGAGGGAAGCGATCAAGAAGTACAGCGAACAAGAATTGAAAGAAAAATTAAAGCAGCAGAGCAAGATCAAGAAGATTGATCTGAAGGAAAAGGAAGTAGTGGTGAGTGTCTAAAGACCAAAATATTCTTTCATCTGCAAGTCATCCTGTGGCGGAGTGCAATTCCACTCGTTTGGAGGGGTTTTTAGTTTCTGCAGTATCACTGCGTCTCTGTTGCATAGCACTAAAAAACAGTTCCCTCGCTGGCATCAATCTCCTCTCTAATGTCCTGCTGAATTACCATTTGCCCTTTGGATGGCATCCTCACAGTTTCGACGGCCATGGTAGCACTGCTAGTCTTACTATCTTACTGTAAACATATCTGAGTTATAGGTTTTGTGTAGGCAGATTTAAATACAAATGCCTTAACCCAACATCCATGAGAAAACAGGGGATCATAAGCGTGCTGTTGCTTATGGTAGTATTTGCTGGCTGCGCCTCAACGCAAAGATCAGACCAAGATCTTCCTACCTCTCCTAATACAACAACGGTAACTCCTGTAGGTGCAGTCCTCAACCAAACCATTGTTGCCTATGTCAACAGTGAGCCGATTACTCAGGCAGACTTTGATGTCATGTCAAAAAGGGGGGAAGGGCAATACGCAAACAATCCAGATGAACTACCCACGCACAGCTTCTTTCTTAATGCAAGTATTATTGAAACATTGCTTTATCAACAGGCAATCAAGAAAGGGTTTAATGCATCTGAAGCGGATGTAAATGCCGATATCTCCTCTAAGGTTAATGAGGGTGCCTTTGAATTTCTTTTGAAAGTGAGCGCCGCTAATAGCCTTACCGTCGGTGAGCTGAGAGAAAGTTTCCAACGGGAAATAACGATCTCCCAATTCCTCAATGCAACAGTCTTGTCAAAGGTCTCTGTAAATGAGAGTGAAATAGAAGCATACTATCAGAACTTTGGAAGTGTTATCATTTGACTGATAAACGCTCCATGTTTCTTTCTTGAAGAAACAACCCGATAACCTTGTCGTGGTTTTCTAAAGATTTCGAGAATGAGCATGTCTTTCTCACTACTCTTCCAACTCTTTGTCTGATT
>JACRKL010000104.1 GCA_016219835.1 Candidatus Woesearchaeota archaeon | reverse complement strand
GAGTTTGTTTTCTGCGGTTAAACGCTTGTTTGGAAGCACACTAAGATCAAAGCATATCATAATGCAAACTGCTGAACTCTTTTGTAGGCTCATAGCCTACAACATAGGATATCGCCTATGGAGATTTTCGTCAGAGCCCTCACTATCAAAAGGTTTTTATAGTTCCCCGTTCATAAGATTGAAGCATGGCAAAATCCAAAAAGAAAATTGTCTCAAAAAAGCCAGTGCACCATGTAGCAGTTCCGGTTCAAAGCAAGCCCAGTTGTCCGACGAGTTGTCCCTACTGCGGCAGTTTAAATGTGATTTGCAGGGAGAGCGACAACGCTCCAGTCTGCAGGGATTGTGGCATGATCTTTGCGGAAATAGCTCCCGTGATTGCCCTTGAACCATCAACGCCGGATATTGAAATCAAGGTGAAGGCACCGATTCCAGTTTCTCCTAAGCATGTAAAACCAAAGGCAGTCCTGAAGAAAGCTGCTAAAAAAGTAAAGCATGCGCAGAAGAAGGCTCAAAAGCGTTCTCCAAAGCCAAAAGCAAAACCTAAATTCGTCAAGAAGATCGTCCCGAAGAAAAAACTCGCGAAGATCAAGAACCTCAAGAGCAAGGTCAAGGCAAAGAAGTCTGGCAAGAAGAAAAAGCGTTAGCGCCAAAAGACGTCGATCTGATCTACCCGTTCATAGGGATTGATCCATGCTTTTTTTAGGGGGACGATAGCTTTCTTTTTGTTTTGCCGATACATTAAAAGTCCGGTCCATGCGATCATCGCTCCATTGTCAACGAGAAACTGATTGTCTGGAATATGGCAGGTTGCTTCACGCTCTTTGCACATGATTTGTGCCATTGCTTGTAATCGCTTGTTGCAGGCAACGCCTCCTCCTAACAAAAGCTGTTGCTTGTTTGCCTGTGCCATCGCTCGCTCGCTGATTTCGAGCAGCATGGCAAATGCATGTTCCTGCACACTAAAGCAAAGGTCTTCTTTTTTTACCGAGGGAATTTTTCTTTCGATATGAGTGAGCAAGCCACCAAAGCTGATGTCCATGCCCTTGACCGTGTACGGAAGGTCGATAAATTGCTTGCCATTTCTTGCAAGTTGTTCGATGAGTGGTCCGCCTGGAAATCCTAATCCTAATGCCCGTGCAAACGAATCGAGGAAATTGCCGACACCATTATCTAGCGTTTCGCCCATGATCCGATATCTGCCGTTTTCATACGTTATAATCTGCGTGTTTGCGCCGCTGGCGTATAAGAGGAGTGGATCATCCAGCTTGCAGAGTTTTCTGCCAATTTCAAGATGGGCGATGCTATGGTTGACGGGGACTAAGGGCTTTTTTTTAAGATGAGCAAGGGTCTTTGCAGCAAACGTTCCAATACGGAGCATGTGACCTATGCCTGGCGCGTTGGAGTAGGCAATGAGATCAACGTCTTTCACCTTCAGATTTGCTTTTTCGCAGGCAGCTCTGATGACCGTATCACAACATTCGAGATGGTGCTCTGCTGCTTTCGTGGGGATCATGCCCCCCGAGGGAGTGGTATACGAATCTTTCACGTTGGCTAAGATAGTCCCATTCTCGTCCACAATACCGACGCCAAACGTATGGGCAGTTGTTTCAATGCCTAAGCAGATGAGGGGATCGGTCATGGCATGAGAAAAGGGCGGATGATATTTAAAGGTTGAGGAGAAGAAATTAAAAAAGAAAAAAAAGATCAGCCTTTGCACGCCGTTACGGTTCTCTCGACGCATTCCTTTAAGGTCTTGTAGTATCCGGCATCATGCAGCGACTGCTCCAGCTTTCCGGTGAAGCTTCCCGGACCTGCGACAAGATCAAAAATCTCATCGCCAGTGAGTCCAGCTTTCAAGCTTTTTGCAATGCCTTCTAGGGTAGCGGCATACATCTGTCGTGCATCTTCTTTTTGTAGGTTAGGCAATGCTCCGATTTTAGACTGAATGCCTTTTGCCATGAGGCCAGCATCGCAGGCGATCCATGTCCGGTCTGCCAGCGCATCTTCATGCACCTGTACTGCTGCTCTGAAGATGTATTTGATGACACCTGCATCTTTTCCATCGCTTCGAGAACCGAGTGCATAAGCAGCAATCTCATCCTCTACGAAAATGCCGGTCATCACTCGTGCAACCCTTGCTTGAGGCATGATTTTCTCAAGATAGCTGATGCCCTTTGCCGCAGCCAGTGAGACCACTAGCTTGTTGTGCACTGCATCCTTTATTTCTTCACCGACTTGTTCTATCATGTACGGCTTAACGGCAACCACGACGATATCTGCTTTCTCTGCAGCATACACGTTGCTCGTCGTTCCCAGAATTCCATACTGTTCTGCTACTTGCTGTATCTGTGCTGCATCTCTTCTGCTTGCAATGATCTGTTGGTGATTTCTGCTATGCAACGCTGCGATGACTGCAGTTCCCAGATGACCTGCTCCGATGATGCCGATCATGTTGTCCTGCACCAGGAAGGCGATCATCGGATTTTCCGAGTCTCTGGTACCCTCCTTGATCTGCGCCTTTGGCGCCTATACGGTTGTCTGTTTCCATGGTTGTTTCCTCCGTTGTTTTTAGAAATTGCCCTTCCTGCATAACGAGCAAGGGCTCACTGAGAATGACAATGAAGGCACTTACGCTGCCGGCTGAGGCATGGGTGAGAAAATAAGCTGGACATACATCTTACGTTGTGATGTTCTCGTTTGCCTCATGAAAGAAGATAATGTGATGGATTATTTAAACTTATTCAAAACGAGTGGGTCTAAAACCCCTAACTTTAGTCCGCTCGTTTTGAATCCAAAAAACTAGCGATTAAGCGAGTTTTTGTTATCGAGAAGATGTTTTTTTAGATTTCTTTATGGACTTGGAAGCGTGTTGATCTAGCACGGAGCTGTAGGTTCTTCTCTATGACTGTTTCTCGTCAGATAATTGACCCCTGCTTTGCATGTCCTGTACGAGAGACTCATAGCTTTACACCCTATGACTCTGTAGAAAGTCTCGCTATCGCTCGACTTAGTGGCTCAAAACCCTCGCTTTTGGTTTTCGATAACCGACATTCCCCGTAGGGGGCGTCCCCCTTGTCGGTGAAATCAGGAAGTTCAAAAGGGGTTTTGCTTGAAGGCCGCTAACCTTTTCTACAGAGCCACACCCTATATAGAATCCAAGTACTGTTAGGGGAGTATGTAACCCTGAATCTTTTGGATTAAAATTTTCATAGCCTATCGTTCTTCCAACAAACTCTGTAACTTCATACATCGATTTTACCCCAAAGTGAAACCAATCGCCGATAATACCACCAAAATGTGCAGTGACCATCCCTGAACCAGCAATCGCTAAGGGGAGTGATTTTCTTTTTTTACTTTCGTTCATTAAATAAATCCCTAATGGAGTCATCACGGCATATGGCGAGATTGAGACTGCTAACTCTCCGATTCTTGAGCCATATTCGCTTATCTTAACATAACCTCCAAAAATAGGTAGCATGAGTTTTGTATCAATCCCTGAGTAAACCATATGAATGATGTCTCCCCCGTAAAATCTATTGATTACAATCTCTTTATTTTCTCCCCCCGTTAATATATTTACTCCAGCATGGGGCTCTGACGAAAATCTCGCAAGATGCGAGGTTCTGCCATCGGTTCGCATGATTTAGGGTTCATTTGCTAGCGAGAATTCCTCTGGAACACCCTTCTCGCTCAAACCGATTCTTCTAAGAATGCTCACAGAAGGATGGCAGAACTAACATTTTCGTCAGAGTCCCAGCATGGATCAACTCATGAGGGACAGATATCAATCCGAACGACATAAGGATTGCTAAATCATTGAGTCTGCTCTTCCTCTTCTTGCTGCCAGAAAAAAGGGATTCAAAATTTAAATCCGTACAAATTTCCTCACTCGCTGACTGGAACGGAGCTTTTACTACGTCTCTTAATCCGTATTCTTTTTCTACTCTTTCTTCTAACTCTCCGTATAATAGTCCCCTCTCTTGTCAGAAATAACTCTCAGTTTATAAAAACTGCCTTAATCTCTCCTTAGAAGTGGCACTACCTTTTCGGTTGCTTCAGATTTAAAATCTCCTTCACTTTCTCCATCATGTCCTCAACTGAAATTGCTTCCATCGTTGCCCGATTGTGCTTGCAGTTATGCAATGGTCCTTGAGCACAGCATTTCATGTTCTTTGAGATGATATAACTCTTCTCTCCATAGGCACGCCAGCGATGGGGATCAGTCGGACCAAACAAGGTAATGGTATTCTTTCCTAAGGCAGCAGCCATGTGCATCAATCCAGTGTCATTGCCTATGACTAGTGCTGATTTGTTCAGTGCAGCAGCGCTTTCATCCAGTGTTGTTTTGCCGACGAGCATAATTGGCTGGTGCTTGAGGAGTGGCTCGATCTTCAGCAGTTCTGTATCATCTGCTCCGCCCAGTATCATGACGGTTGCTGGCATTTCTTCCGTGAGTGTATTGATGAGCTGGATCCACCGCTGCAATGGCCATGCCTTGCTGTGGTAAGCAGCTCCCGGGCAGACGGCAATCAGTAGTGTTAAGTCGTAACCCTTGAGCATTGCTTTGACAGCATTTTCTACTTCTGTTTTTACGGTGATTGTTGGCTGTTGCTGTTCCACCTTTGCACCTAAGGCTTCTGCCAGTGCATTCATGCGTAGAAACTCATGCGAATTTCTGAGTTTGACGTCATCGGTGAGCATATATCCGAATCCCGTGATGCCACTGCCGATTCTTCGTTTCGCACCACTGAGCCAGCAGAGAAACAAAATATCTCTCAGATCGCCGCGAAAGTCGATGGCAATGTCATATTTTTCTTCACGAAGCTTGCTGAGCAGCGACCAATAGGCTTTCCATGCTCCCTTCTTGTGGGAAAGCCACGGGAGCTCTACAGGAATTATTTCATCGACGCTGGTGTTGCTTTTGATGATCTCGCCAAAGACGGGATGTGCAAGTACCGTTATTCTTGCATGAGGAGCATGCTGCTTGATGGCATTCAGTGCCGGAAGTGTGAGGATGGTATCGCCCAAAAATCCGGCATCGATGATGAGGATTCTCTTTGCTTCGCCGAGGATTATTTTTTTTCTGAAGAGACGGAAGGGTAAAGAAAGAGGGAGATAAAATAGACCGACAAACATATGCAGTACAGCAACACCTAGGAGTTGCCGTTTGTTGGAGATCTGGAGCATAGGTTCTACTGAATGCGAGGGATATTTAAAGGTTTGTTGTAACAGGTTGAGTCAAGTTATTGGTGCTAAGCCGCAGCTGCAGGCGGTGCGACGGTTGCCTAGCAACCTACTCGGGAGCCCGGAGGGCCCAACCCCACCCTCGTCGCACGCCAGCTGCGGCTTGTTGTTTTAGTTCTATCTATTTTAGTTCTGTCTATTCATGAGACAACCAGAAGTTAGCACCAAAGAGTTGACTGCGCCGTTGTAACAAAAGGCTCTGTGAAGAAGTTTTATTGTACCATATCAACTAGAGTCTTTAATGCTTGATAGGTTGGCGCGTCAGGTTTTACGGGAGTGAAATGCCTATGTCTGTGGTCTGTGTAAACTATTCCTTCCTGACCAAATTGGAGGTGTTTTAAGCTGCTCGTCCAAACGATGAGAGAAGAATGTTCATGATTTGGACTTACTTCCTGAATAAAGCTGACTCTGCTGTACTGGTCAAGCTGCCTCGCTTTGTACTTTCGGTCTTTTGGTATGCTCTGTGTCGTGTCATCATGTTGATTCGATCTCTTTGTATCTTCGTATACACCTTGATAGGTCATCCACATTCTCTTATCAGAGATCATGACTTCAACCCTGTCACCAGGAATGAGATCGCTGAGGTCTGCTTCTTGTTTGACAATCATCAAGGCTGGTTTTCTTTGCTCTGTTACCATCGGTGTAGGTGAACAAAATACCTCTAGAATTTAAATGTTCCGAGGATGAGACGCCCATCGTCCTTCTTTTGCCACTATCAATCCGTATGCGGTTTTGCTCATGTCGATATGGTCAAGCTGTTTTGCTCGGTGCGCGTCATCATGGCATCGCCTATGCCCTGTCCTACATGGAAGAACGAAGAGGCAGAAGCTTGGGCGAAGAGATCGAATATTGTCTTTTCCCTCTTGAATTCGTGCAACGTTGCTGTAGCATTGATGTACTTCTCAGCTGCTGCAATGGCTTCCTGTCTTCCGCCAAGCACGTCGACCAAGCCCAGGTCTTTCGCTTCCTGTCCGGTGAAGAAGAGTGCTGTTTTGACTTGCTCCGTTTGTTGAGGGCTTAATTTCCTGCTTTCTACAACGCTCTTGAGAAAATAGTCATGCATGAAATCCAATTTCTTTTGCAGCAAGGCTCGCTCCTCAGGTTTCATCTCACGCAATGGAGAACCAAGATCTTTGTATTTTCCTGCAACCATGCGTTCATAGGTGATGTTGTAGTTCTCTAAAAGCCCGCCGAAGTTAAGGTAGGAACCAATCACACCAACGCTGCCGGTGATACTGACGGGACTTGCAACAATTGTGTCTGAGCTTGAGGCAACCCAATAAGCACCGCTCGTGCCTATTTCACGAACCCATGCTACGACGGGAATTTTGCTCTCTTTGACTTTCCTTGCAATTTCTTCGGATGCAACTGCACTTCCGCCGGGAGAGTTAATTTCGAGAATAATTGCCTTGATGTTCGGCATCTGCTCGACTTGGTCGATGGTTGCAACGATTTGTGAGGATGAAGCAACGCTGCTGCTGAAGAAATCATCGCTGCTGTCCCCGGTGATGACTCCTTTGACTGCGATGACTGCTACATTCGCATTTGCAGCTTCCTGCTTTCCTGCATTGCCGAGCAGGATCAGCGCGGTGATCGTTGCTAGGATCCAGATCACAACAATGAACATTAAGATTCTTCCCCATTTCCTTGGGCGTTCGTTGGATTGCGGTATGGCTGGCATGTTAGTACACCTCGATTTCTTCAATGACTGTTGTTTTTGCGAATTGATCAGAAAGCCGTTGCTTTTTGAAGAGGAGCATGAGGGGATCTATAACCCAGAGCAGGACAAAGGGCATGACGGGAAGGACTGCGATGTTTCTTACCAAGATCTGCCACCATGATATTGCTTCAGGCTGGACTCTGATGTTGAAGAGCATCTTTCCTAAGGTTTGACCATACATGTATTCCATGACCATAAAATAAGCGAGCATGAACAGCCCGATCATGAAGATCGTAACGGAAAGCAGCATGAGGATCTTGGAGTTCTGCTCGATGCTTTGCATGATGGTGAATGGAGAAGATTCCGGCACGAGCTGATTGAAGATCTGGTTGAATGCACCGAGCACGATAAAATCGAGGATGACGAGATCAGCGAGCAAAGCTAATGCTCTTTTCCATACGGGAGCTTCTACGACGACCATTCTCCTCAGCGGAAGGTTGAGGCTGCTATCAAGGTCATTGCTGTCTTTCTTTTTTCGTGGCATCTGTTGGGAGCATGGCGGGTGATATAAAAAGGTTGTTAAGGTGGTCTGGGTAGAGATAGTATTTTATAGATGCTCTCTTTTCTTATTTTGATGGTTCAGCGTGAGAAACGATCCCCTCGTCTTTGGCTTAAAGGCGGCATCATTGGCGTCGTTGTTTGTGTTTGCTTGTTTATCTTCTACGCATATGGTTATTTTCCTCTGTTGCAGAGCATCTACGGTAGCGAACCTCAACCGGGTTGGACGTTGATTCCGCCAATCGTGACTGGGCATATCTTTCCTCTCTTCTCTGGATTTATTGTGCCGTATGGTTTTGGATGCCCCTTTACTGAAACAGCGTGTATGGAATGGTCGTTCGGATATTGCCTCAAACAAGAAATGTTTCCGACAGAAGCGTGTGCGGATCGTTCTGAAATGATTGGCTTCTTCAGTCTTGTAATTATCTTGCTTGCTGTTTATTTTGGCATTGGTGCGTTGATTGGATGGTTGATAGGAAGAAGTGAGTTTGTCATCCCTCATTTCTCTTGGTACTGCTTCACCACTTCCTTCAATAGATCATTCGAAAGCATATAACTATCATACATTCCTTTGCTCACGTCCTCTTCTCTTAGTAAAGGTTCCAGTCCTTCGAGCTTGGTAAGGTTATGTGGCGTTAGGAACTGATTTCCGTTTTTTGCTTCCTCGGCTAACGCCTTGACCAATCCCATTTTATCCTCGCAGCTTACTCCTCGTTGCCCATCATACTGCTCGACGTATGGCACTAATTGTTTAATTATCTTCTGACGTTCTTGCTTTACTGCTGCATTATACTTCATGCCGTAGTGTGTAATCACGCCACTAACTACTACTGCTACAGCAAACATTCCGGTGTACTTAGCGACATATTTTCCGATTTGTTTGTACGATACCATGTTTTTACCTGCGGTAGCTTTCTACTATCCTTTTCAATTGTGCATTCCCGATCCAGCGTTTCAAATAGTCATCCACAGCGATTTTCCGGGTTTCATCTTCGTCTGCTTTGGGATTATACCTCTGAATGAGGTCTGCATGCTGCTCATCGAGGGGACTTCTTGCTAAGGTGTACTTCATGGGGAAGGATGCCGTTTCGTTGAGCCGTCTGCCTAAGTCTTGATATTCTTCTCTGCTGACTCCTTCTTTCTCGTCGAGACATTCTACTCCATTGATGATTTGCTCAATCAGTATACCTTTTTCTGTTCGGTAGTGCTCAGCAGTTCGTAGACACAGCGTTATGCCGGTATAGAGGCAAAGACCTGCGAAGCCTATCCCTAATGCCTTAATCCCGTTATTCATCCATTGATTCGTTGTTGCTTTCATGTTTTTACCTCCTGCTTTTTAGTTTCTTCTTAGTAGTTAATGTTAAATCTCTATTATAAACTTTTCCACTCTATTATCTCTATAAGTAAAGTTTATATACTAAAATACTTTATTATTGCAAAATGGATAAGCTAGATCTCAAGATCATGGTCGAGCTGATGCGAAACTCCCGTGTCCCAGTTACGGTTTTGGCAACCAAAGTAAAGGCTTCGAGGGAAGTGGTTACCTATAGGATGAACAAGCTTGAGCACGATGGCATCATCCTTGCGTATGTCGCAGAGATCAACCCTCAGCACTTGGGTTTTGTGGGAGCTGCATTATTTCTTAATCTACGAGCACAAGGAGAGAAAGCATTCAAACAATATCTTCTTGCATCACCTTCCTTTTCTTGGGTTGCTGAACTTTCAGGGACTTGGAACTTCGGCATGTCAGTCTTCGGGAGAACTAATGAGGAAGTTGATGCGAAGGTAAAAGAGCTGCTCACTCGATTCAAAGCAGATATTATTGATCATCGCTTTACCTTGCATCGCAGCAACCGCTTTTTCTATGAAAAATATTTTGGGAAGATGCCCGCTACTAGTCAGACACTCGTCAATCCCCATAAACTGGACGCAATCGACAGAATAATCCTGCAAGCAATGTCCTTGCATGCAAGAATCAGCTGCGTTGATCTCGCTCAGCAAGTAACGTTGAGTGCTGTTGCAGTTGCACATCGGATCAAGGATCTTGAGACTTGCGGTTTGCTTGGCAAATATTCTTTCTTCGTTGATGTCCAGAAACTGGGATTGTTTCAGTACAGCATTTTTATCCAGAACAAGAATGTCGATGTAAGAAACAAGCTTCTTTCGTATCTCTCCCAGCATCCATCCGTTTCTTTTATTTCTGAGTATGTCAGCGATCCGTTTCTGGAGTTTGGGTTATTTGTGAAGGATCCCTACCAGGTAAGGGGCATTTTGCAGGAGATTGAGCAGTCATTTCCGGATAATCGGATTCTTGAAATCCTGCTGTTCCAGAAAGAATTTATTTCTATCGGACCACCGAAGTGCGTGTTTGAATAATAGTTATACCACAAAACTCATCACGATCGGAATGATGATAACAGCAAGGAGAGTGCTCAGCAAGACGGCAAGCGAGGCTTTCTCCGGCCGGGCTTTGAGATGTGATGCATACGCGATGGAGTTCGCAGCAAGGGGTACGACAGAGAGCAGGATCATCACGTGATAGACGTCCTGCGTGAATATGCTGAACCACGCCATGTCCGCAATAATCAACACTGCCATGATGATCGGCCAGACGATAAAGCGGATGCCCAACACGACAGCCAAGAAATGAATGTCCCATGCATATCCTTTTATTTCTGCAAGAGCAATGCCAATCAGCATCATGCCTAGAATAGGGTATGCACTTTTAAACAACCCAAGGAACTGCAACGCTTCTTCACCGATACTGATGTGCATAACGTTGACGAAGATACCGGCACCAACCGCATAGAGTGCAGGCAGTTTGAAAACCCTTACGATACTTTCTTTCATCGTGTGATGACCTCGTGCAACAATATAATATCCGATGCTGGTTTCATACAACGTAAAGCCAAGAATGCCTAAGACCATGATTCCTAAGATTTTATCGCCAAACAGGGCCAGAGCAACAGGTAATCCAAAGTAGCCAGTATTGCCTGTTCCTGCAAAAAATGCAAGCAAATTTGCCGTGCTGTCTTTCCACACTAAACTACTTACTTTCCAGACAACAAGTCCGAGCAACGATGCCAGAGCAAAGAACAACAGTGGAAGTAACCACGTGCTGGAGTTAAGAGGAACCATCAGCACGCCTAAGAACATCACCGGAGGAACCATGATATAAATGAGTAAGCTCGCTACGGTTTCTTTGCTGGCTCTCAGATATTTCCCGACAAGATATCCCAGCAGGATGAGCAAGAGCAAAGGCAGAACTTTTACGAGAAGAACCAAAAACAGTTGCATGCATTTTTCCAACACCAAGCTTTATATAATACTTCTCTTTGCTTCTTGCTATGCCCGCCTTTAGAAAACCTGACCGGAAGAAGGACGACCGTACTCCTGAGGAAATCCAGCAGGAAGAAATCAGACGAGTAAAACTGCCGAGAGACAAGCAACTCTTTGGCATTGTTGAGCAGAGAACCGGCGGCAGCAGAATGAAAGTAAGGTGCTTTGACGGCAAGACTCGCATTTGCAGAATTCCAGGACGCCTGAAGCGAGGATTATGGGTGCGAGAAGGGGATCTTCTCTTAATTGAGCCGTGGGAATTTGGCGGCGATGAGAAAGGCGATGTGCTCTTCAAATACAAACCCATTCAAGTGAGTTTCTTGAAAGCAAAAGGTTATCTGAAAGCGATGGATGAGATGGCTGAATTCTAAACCGTTAAATATTTGGAAGTGTTATCATTTGACTGATAAACGCTCCATGTTTCTTTCTTGAAGAAACAACCCGATAACCTTGTCGTGGTTTTCTAAAGATTTCGAGAATGAGCATGTCTTTCTCACTACTCTTCCAACTCTTTGTCTGATT
>JACRKL010000103.1 GCA_016219835.1 Candidatus Woesearchaeota archaeon | reverse complement strand
TCAGACAAAGAGTTGGAAGAGTAGTGAGAAAGACATGCTCATTCTCGAAATCTTTAGAAAACCACGACAAGGTTATCGGGTTGTTTCTTCAAGAAAGAAACATGGAGCGTTTATCAGTCAAATGATAACACTTCCCAAAATTTTACCACGTCAGCATCTTGTGCGTCTTCTTGATACGATCGATAGGTTTAAATAGTATTACCATAGTAATACTTCTGGTGAGACTCATGGAAACGATCCCCGCAAAAATAACCCCACGATTGGCAGCAGCAATGGATGAGATCATTGAAGAAGGATGGTATGCAAACAGGTCAGAATTCATCCGCGATGCAGTGAGGGATAAGATTAGGTCAACGAAAACTGCATTGCTTGAAGCGGCAATCAAAGAAGATGTAGAATGGGGTCTTCATGGGAAAGATTAAGCATGCAGTTGTTGATACAGGTCCACTCATCCATCTTGCTGAGTTACAGCAATCAAATATCCTTCATACATTGATCGGACAAACATTAACAACACCAGAAGTATTTGATGAGGTCATACCGTCGCAACAAAAGCTGTATCGGAAAATCTTGCTTCTGAAAACGCTGTCGGGAGACGGAAAGAATGCTGCTGCGTTTCTTGTCTTACACTATGAACTCCAGCTTGCAGAAGCTACGGCATTGATTCTCGCAAAAGAAGAGAAAGTAAAGCTATTTCTAACGGATGACCTCGATGCAAGAACTGTCGCAAAACGCTTGGGATTAGAACCGCATGGAACCATAGGCATCATTGTTCGTGCTTATAGAGAAAGATTATTGTCAAGAGATGAAGCAATCAACAAAGTCTCTGCGCTTCAGGAGACGAGCTTGTTTATCACCAAAGATCTGATAATGTGGGCGATAGAGAAGATAAGAACAGCTAAATGATGAATCTCACCACGTCAGCATCTTGTGCGTCTTCTTGTACTCTTTATAGGTATTGAAGGCAGCATCCTTAGCGTCTTTCTTGGTAGCACTTTCTTCATGAGCCCTATGAAGATCTTCCTGCTTCTTGTTGCTCTTGCCATGACTCCCATGACCTTTGCCATGCTCATCATGACTGCCGTGTCCTCCTCCGCCGATCTCAGCAAAGCCCTTGAAGATAGAAACAAACGGATCAAGAATCCCGGGCTTTCTCACAGGATGATGATCTTCCTTGGGAGTCTGGAACGATTCTTCGCCTGCTTCTTTCAGGTATGTTTGGAGTTCGTTGCCCAATGCCTCCATAGCCGTGCGAACTGACGAATCAACGACACCCAGTAACTCAAGGTCTTCTTCTTCCTTCATCTTGAGATAATTTTCTACTTGTTTATCATCCCAGACATACGCGCGAACTGTTCCGGTTACTTTGCCGACGTGCAAAGGTCCACCTTGATGCGCAGCGTTCTGGTAGCTCATGCTCGGTCTCGTCACATAATAGAGGTGCAATAAGACGCATGAGTTTAGGTAATGGTTATGCTTCGGCATTCTTACCGCAAGCGTTTCGATCTCCACAATCGAGCCCTCGAACGCTGCAATCAATTCTTCTGATGAAGCCTTGGTAGTATCCAACGTCAGTCTGCGAATACTCCTTAAGTAAGGTTTTACCCAGTTCATGTACATACGAATGATGTCATAGTGTTGCTTCAGGTATTTCAGCGTGAATTTTCGTTTCACCTTCAACTCGCCATAGGTGTAATCTTTCCATTCGATAAATGAGCGTAGTTTTCTCTTCAGCACTTCTTTGACCTTACGATTAAACTGAAGAGCATCGACAAGCTCATCAACATCTTTAGCCGTCTGCGGATGCGTCCTGAAAAAGAGGTCTGGCAGCGTAGTGAATTGCAGTTCCCTTGCCATGCCGTAAACGCTTGCCGGATTCTTGGAACCCTGCTCTACCATGTCGATCCAAATGCCCTTCAACACAATTTCCGCACTTTCAGAACTTCTGCTGCCGGTGTAAGAATCGCGGTAATAGCTCAGCCGCTCATCAAGGACACGGAGCTCCCTCACGAGCTGGAACAATTCTTTCACCATCTTCCCAATGGTAGCCAGCAACCCGCTCACTTTGTCCTGCTGAATTCCTAACCGCTGTTGTGCCGAACCAAAGAAAGAAGACTGCTCAGCTGCTGAAAACTGATCGATCACCTTATAGAACTTGCTGAAATCACGGTCATGCCGGAGGTAGTCGAGCATGAAGAAATAACTCTCCTCGACACTGACAGAGAAACTTTCATAGGTAAAACGATAGCGCTTGGCTGCCTTAGGATATTCCGTTGGGATGAGATTACCATCTTTGGTGTCCTCAGCCATTTCCTGATCTTTAAATCCAAACTTCTGCAATCGCGCTTTGGCTGCTTCGGCATCAATCAACGGCATAGGGTACCTCTTCTGTTCCTCTCCCCTTCATGAACGACGTTTTTTATATACTTTGCGTTAGAGAAGGCTCTGTAGAAAATGTTAGCGACCTTCAAGCAAAACCCCTTTTGAACTTCCGGAGTTCACCGACAAGGGGGACGCCCCCTACGGGGAATGTCGGTTATCGAAAACCAAAAGCGAGGGTTTTGAGCCGCTAAGTCGAGCGATAGCGAGATTTTCTACAGAGCCGTTAGAGAACATACTAATGGAAACGCCGGAGATCCTAGAAATGACTTCTCAGGAGTAGTAAGGTTTATAAACTAAGCTCAATCCTTATACCTGAAGAACCATGACCAAAGAAAAAGGATTGTATCTTGGAAGTTTCAAGATTCTCAACAAGAGTATAGACCGAGCCGCGTTCTTTGATGTTAGAGATCGTCTTAGAAATTATTTGATTAAAGGAGGGAAGGGGGCAGAGTTTATAACCAAAATAAACGAACATGAAGGCAGAGTAGATATCTTCGCAAATCTTGGTTATGATGATTATGTAGGTTCCCTATCTAAAGTACTTCAAGGATTTGCAACTTCAAATAGTCCGGATAGGAAAGGAAGAAAGCATCTGAGTATTGATTTGCAATTTGAGCCAGCAGAAATAATGGAACCAAAGCAAGAATCCCTGAAAGAAAAACGAAGTCTTGAGGATCGCATCAAATTCTTGGAAGGGCAAGTTGCTGAGAGAGAACGGGAACTTAAGTCTAGAGCCATGGAGATGGATACTCTAAGAACAACGTATCAAAAGGATACCGCTGCGTATCAAAGAAAACTCCAAACAGCAGGAGCATATAATGCAAAACTTCACCAGGAAGCTGAGAATTGTAGGAAACTAACCGAACCATTTGAGTCACCTGTTAACAAAGCAGAAAACAAAAACCTGCTGTTCTCCCTTGCCTGTATCGTTTTTACTCATGGAGCAGATGATCCATTCAGTGGAATGAACACCTTGTTCAGAGAATACGCAACAGCGCAGCAGAAGCTTACCAACGCTAGAGTCGTTATAGAAACTGCAACTAAAGCCATTGATCGTGACTATAAAGCAGCAGAAGATGCATTCCTGCAACAAATTTTCAATCCTGAGCATTTCAAAGATATCGTGCTCTTCAACGGCTCGTATGGTGAAGCCAAGAATATGCTGAAAGACAAAGCAGCACTCCTGAAGGGAAATCCGGAGATTCTTAACCTTCTTCCTCAACAAGCAAGAGAAGATGCCGAACAGGCATGGAATCAGGCAACGAAAACCGTCGAAGAGTATGAGCAGAAACCAAAGGTAGAGATTCCGGTACTCTATGTTGGAACGAGAAACAGTGTTCAGAGGTTCTATATCCCCATTAAAACTCCAGTCAGTAAACAGATTAAAGACTACCTAACCGCAGCAGCCGAGCAAGTGACAAACCAAAGAATTGATGGAGGATTAGAAACTCAAGATGATCATTATGGAGTGCTCAGGATTGAAAGAGTACTTCCTAAACCGAGCCTGCTAATCGAATTATTCCAACAAATGTTCAGGGCAGGATGCGAAGCAAGATCCAACGCAACGCTGAAGATCTATCAGATTAACCTCGAAGATGCCTTAGCAGCAGCTCCTCTTTCAACGATGGCTGAACAGACACCATCGGATACATTGCAGGAATACGTTGATGGTAGAATTAGGCAATTAGGATACGAAGCACAAAGAGAAGGAACGAGCCCTTTAAGACAATTCTGTAAAGCTAAAGGCATCGGAGTAAACACGATCTATTTAGTTGCAACAGGAAGGCAGTATCCCAGTGAAGGGAAATGCCAATGGCTCGCTGATCTCCTTGACGTTCCTGTCGGTGAGATCAACAAAAGAATCACGCAGAAACCGTAGACAGTTTTATATAGTTCTCTCTTCTTAAAATTGGCATGGAGCTCCGCAAGGACTATCTCTTAGACCGCTATGTCTATTTTGCCAGCGAGAGAAAAGAAAGACCGCACCAGTTCAAAAAGCAGGAGATCACCGAGCAAGGGATGTGTTATTTCTGCAAAGGCAATGAGCATCTAACGCCAGCGGAAAAAGGGAGGATTGCTCAAGGAAAATCGTGGAAGATGCGCTGGTTTGAGAATAAATTCCCACTGGCAAACATGGAGGGAGAACCAAAACTCAAAACTGACAACCGCTTCTTCACGTCTGCACATGCTTATGGTCTCCATGAAGTCATTGTTGAATCTCCAAAGCATGAGCAGCAGCTCTGGGATCTTTCCAAGCAGGATCTTGCACAACTGCTCAAACTGTACCAGCAACGCATCAGTGACCTGAGCAAAAAAGAAGGTATCCGTTATGTGCAGGTCTTCAAGAATCACGGCAGAGATGGAGGAGCATCGCTTGTCCACACCCACACGCAAGTTGCTGCGCTTGCGATAATTCCTCCAGCAGTTCGTGAAGAGATCAAAGCATGCAAGCGTTTTCCGCAATGCCCGTATTGCGAGATTGTCAATAGAGAAAAGAAAAGCGAACGCCGCTGTTTTGAAAACAGAACGATGGTTGCCTTTACACCCTATGCTTCCCGATTCAACGATGAAGTCTGGCTGTTTCCAAAACGGCACACTAAGAGTCTTGCTGTATGCAATAATCAAGAGTACAGCGATTGCGCAGAGCTGCTTCACAACGTGCTGAAGAAATTAAAATCGATCAACGCTGCCTACAATTTTCTCTTGCACTATGCTCCTGAGAAAGAAGACTTGCACTTCCATATTGAGATAACGCCAAGAATTGCGATCTGGGCAGGGTTTGAAACAGCAACCGGTTGTGTCATTAATTCCGTCATGCCGGAAGATGCTGCTGCATGGTATCGAGGAGAGAAAGGCACTGTAAGCCAACCAAGAGAGTAGTGAAGAAGAAAAGCGATGAATTCTTAGGTTGAGTGAGGTCGAGGTGGGACAAGTACACGTGCCTGCTTGTAGAGTTCCTGATAGCCAGAAAGCGTGTGCAGTCCATTCCCCTCTAATCCATAATAATCTAAAGAGCCTTTCTGGTGCTCGTAAGGCTTTATCGTGTGATGAGGTCCCCACATTTTACCTTGATCTGGGGAAATCAAGAAGAGATAGTCAACTTCGATGTCCTTCTGTAGCTGGGCTGGATGACTTGAAAGAGTTACCGAGATGCAGACCTGATCCAAGTTTCTCATGCCGTTCGTTATCGTAACTTGTCCAACCGTCGGTCTTGATTTCTCCACGTCACTGACGAGCTGATAGAGTTGATGATACAGCGAAGTCAACGCGAGGAGATAAGTTGATCCATCGTTTACTTCTTTAATATCTGTAGGAACACTATGCAACCCCCCGGCTACGAGTTTTTTTGAAAATGGTTTTCTGGCATAATGCAACTTCGCCTCTACCCATTTTTTTGAGAACGGTTTTCTGGCTGAATGATAAACCAAGAATTCAATCGGGACTTTGTTGAGATTGTATAAAACATCCACACAGCTTGATGGTTGATCAACCCTGCCAATGATGACTGCTCGGTCAGCTCCTGTATGTTTGAGAGGTTGTCCGTAGTCCTCATGTCCGATCCATAGATCCCGAAATCCTCGAGTATAGGGGAACCGTACTTCACGAGGCAGGGAATCTTCAAGAAATCCATCAATGCTAGTGATGGGGTTGAATCGAGTACCAACAGCCCAATGGTGTAATCTTCGTGCTAAAGTCATGAGGGTACGAATGGAAGTGAATTGATAAATATGATGGTTTTTTCAAGTGCCACTCCATCCAATACGATCTCCAGCTCCAAACGAAAGAGAGATCCGAAACGCTCAACTTCTACCTGCAGTTGGCTTGAGTCTCCGGGATATTGATTTTGATTGAGGTCTCGGTTTTGGCAAAGCAGAAGAAGGTGACGACGGAGGAAGTGTGGAAGCTGATCGCCCTAATGCAAAAGGAAATGCCCGTTTTGCCGGAATCCTTTTAACTTGAAGCATGAGGAACCTCCTGCAAGATTTGTTCTGTAATGATCTCATACGCATGGGCAGCCTTTGACGAAGGGGCTGAGGTCGAGAGTGGAAGCCCTTGCAGTTGTGATGCCAAAATTTCTTTTGAGAACGGCACATAAAAGACGGGTTTGTTGCTGCCGTGTTCGATCGCTTCTTGAAGATCCTTGACATAATGCGTTGGAGTCCCAAATAACGTAAGCTCGCATTTCGTCAAAATAACACCTTTAAACTGTGTATTTTGCTCCAATGAAAAAAGTCGTTTGACATTCATCAGCGCTTCAACAGCAAAAATACCAGTATCAAGGACAAGATACACGCCATCGGCTGCGGTAATCCCATTTTTGATTAAACCAGTATCGGCAGGTGGCGTGTCGATAACGATATAATCATATTCCCCTTTGATCATGAGCAACGCAGAGCGGAGTGTGGATGGCAACAGAGGGAATGCACGAATCTCACCCAGCTCCAAACCTGCAGGAGCAAGATGAAGATGAGGAGTCAATGTTTCAAGAACGATCTCACGCATCTCCTTTTTCTTCAAGAGTACATCTCCCATGCCAAATTGCACCGTTGCAGGATCCACCCCTAACCCTGAAGTCAAACTCGATTGAGGGTCAAGATCAACTGCCAATACTTTAAATCCTTTGGCAACAAGGCATCCGGCAATGTTGATGCAGCTCGTCGTCTTTCCCGTTCCGCCTTTGAGATGGGCAAATGCAATCGTCGGCATACCTCTCCTAAGATGAAGGGAGTATAAATAGATGATGGGAATGGGGGCTCCGGTGAAAATCTCGCAAGATGCGAGGTTCTGCCATCTGTTCGCATGGCTCATAGAGTTGTTTACCTGCGAGAATTCATCTGGAACATCTTCTCGCTCGAATGTGCTACCACCATGATGCTTACCTTAGGATCGCAGAACTGACATTTTCACCGAACCCGGGAACGTATGAAGACAAAACGATGAAAAGAGAATCCCACAATATTTATATAACACCAATCGTTCCATCACTGCATGATCCAGAAAGGCGATTTTGTGCAGCTCCAGTATCACGGAAGAATAACGGAAAGCGGTATGCTCTTTGATACAACCGATCCTTCTCTTGCTCGGCAATACAAACTTGAACCCAGAGAAAAAGTCATCATCTGCGTAGGAGAAAATCAACTCATCCTGGGTCTTGATGAAGACGTTCTTGGCAAAGAAGTAGGAAAAAAGTACACGGTCAAGCTGCCTGCCACCAAAGCATTTGGTAAGAAAGACGTCAAGCTCATCAAAATGGTTAATACTGCCGTCTTCAAAAAACAGGGCATTCCTCCTCAACCCGGCTTACAGGTAACGATCGACGGTCAATACGGCATGATCCGAACAGTCACCGGCGGCAGAACCCTCGTGGATTTCAACCATCCGTTAGCTGGGAAAGAAGTCAGCTATGAATATACGGTCACGAGAAAAGTAGACGACAAGAAAGAGCAGCTGGAATCCTTCCTTTTCTCAATCATCCATACCTCTCCTCTCATCGAAGTATCGGGAGACAAAGCGACCATCAAGCTCAACCTTCCTGATGAGGTCAAACAAGTTCTGGCAGATAAGATCAAGGATGTCGTGAAGATCGACGTTGAGTTTGTGCAGGAAGAGAAAGTAGCAAAAGAAACTTCTCAAGCAGCTCCCATCAACAACATTTAAATATCCCCCCTACTCTTCTGACCGAGGTAGATGTACGTATGGATATGACCATGAACGAACCTTCTCAGGATCTCGCCATTGCCGAGCACCACGATCCAAAAGAGATCGCGCTTGCCAAAGGAAAAGCAGTCCACAGAATCGAGCCTGAGCAGAATAACATTGACGCTGAGCTTGAGATGCTCCTCGCTAGACAGAAGGCTACGATCAAAGTCGTGGGAGCAGGTGGTGGTGGAAATAACACCATCAACCGTATCAGCGAAGTCGGCATCGTAGGTGCAGAAACCGTAGCCGTCAATACCGATGCACAGGACTTGCTCTATACTACTGCTAACAAAAAAATCCTCCTCGGCAGAGACTTAACCAAAGGCATGGGTGCTGGCGCCAATCCGAAAGTAGGAGAAGAAGCTGCACGAGAATCTGAGTCCGATATCAAAAATGCTCTCAAAGGAGCAGATATGGTCTTTATCACCTGTGGCTTAGGGGGCGGAACCGGAACAGGAAGCGCTCCTGTGGTTGCAGATGTCGCCAAAAAGATGGGTGCCCTGACCGTTGCCATTGTAACGATGCCCTTCAGCATGGAAGGCAAACGCCGATATGAAAATGCCTTGATCGGTTTAGAAAAATTAGAGACCGTTGTAGACACCTTAATTGTCATCCCCAACGACAAGCTGCTGGAAATTGCTCCTGATTTGCCTCTGCATACCGCGTTCAAAGTTGCTGATGAAATACTAACCAATGCCGTCAAAGGCATTGCAGAACTCGTCACCAAAACCGGCTTGGTCAATTTAGATTTTGCTGATATCAAAGCCATCATGAGCAACGGTGGCGTTGCACTCATCGGCGTTGGCGAATCAGATACGGAAAACAGAGCAGTTGAATCTGTTGAGAAGGCAATTAACAATCCTCTCCTCGATGTTGATATCGGCGGGGCTAATGGTGCCCTTATCAATGTCTCCGGTAGCTCAGACATGACGCTGGATGAAGCGCGAAAGGTTGTTGAAACCGTGTCTGAAAAGTTAAGCGATGATGCAAAAGTTATCTGGGGCGCGCAGATTTCCGAGGATTTAGGCAGCACGATCAAAACACTACTGATTGTAACGGGAGTCAAAAGCTCCCAGATATTTGGATCAACCAGAAAATTATCCGACAAACGCAAGAGCGATATGCAAACCGAACTCGGCATCGAGTTCGTCGATTAAAAGGAGGAACTATGGAAGACGATTACGGTGTTGAGAATAATAACAATTCCCTTATGCGCTTTCGGCGCTTTGTGGGTGAATGCATCCGAGTCATGAAAGTAACCAAAAAGCCAGATATGATCGAGTTCAAGACCATCCTCAAGGCATCAGCCTTAGGTATTGGTGTATTAGGCATGATCGGCTTTCTGCTCTTCATGTTGAGAGGAATATTCGTGTGAGTTGATACCTATGGAAGAAACACAAGCTAATGCAACAGCAACCATTTTCGCAGTACGAACAACAGCAAACCGAGAAGAACAAGTGATGGACTTTATCGGATCCAACGCCAAGAAAAAGAAGCTTGGGGTTTATGCAGTAGTCCATCCACATGGCATGCGTGGATACATCTTCATTGAAGCATCTTCACAAGGCGATGCTGAACAAGCTGCATTTAACGTTCCCTATGCCCGAGGAATCCTGCCGCAACCAGTGGAATACAAAAGCATAGAGCATATGCTCGAACAGGTCAAGAAAGAACTGAACATCCAGAAGGGGGATATTGCCGAGATCATCTCCGGTCCCTTCAAGCGGGAGAAGTGCAAGATCACCAGGATTGACACCACCAAGGACGAAGTGGTCGTAGAGTTGCTGGATAGCGCAGTTCCTATTCCCATGACGCTGAAAGTGGATTCCGTCAAAGTGATCAGAAGAGATACGGAAGACGAAAGCGGCGGCGCCAAGCGGGATGAGGAGTAAAGGTCAGTGTAATAGATTCTTTTTTCCGTTAGTTTGCATTGCAGATAGGATACGGAGTATGAATTGAGATCTCAAAAGAGGTGTGTGCATGTCAAAAAAGCAGGCAGCAAAAGGACTGAAGAATCAGGGCTTCCCTTACGCAGGCATTGTGTTGATAGTTGGTGCGGTATTTGTTATTCTGCTCTTAATAGTACTTTACCCCGTTGCAATAAAATATGGTACATTTGATCGAATCTTTCCATCCAATACTCCTCCGATTAAGCTAACAACCTCTGCTCAGCTTCATGAGGGATTAAATTTTTTTCAGCTTGATGAAACCAAAGGCATTATCGCTGGTGCCTACAACAACAATGGACAGGTAGTATATTTTGTAACAGAACGCGGTGGACCAAACGCGTGGATTTATTTCTTTGATAGCAACACACCGCCAAATAGCGCAAACACCTGTTTTACCACCTCTGACGGAGAACCATTTATCATAGGGAATCATTGTCCTACACTCAACAGTACTCTGTTGCCACGCCTCTGGAGCTTGGATGAGATGAACACCTATCGTACCGCACATGGATTTACTGTTCAAGAAGAGCAGTACCGTACTCAAGATTTTAAGATCACGTTGCTCATTGCTGATGCTCTCGAGAATATGTCTCTTCCTGCAGGGTTACAATGGGAGAAACGCAGTCTCATCACTGAAGCACGTAGTCAGTTGATCGAGTGATGAACCCAAAAGGTGACGGCAACCTTACAGCTCATCCATTTCTTATTGCTTCATCCTCTTCAACCCTTCCTCAATCTGCTCCATGTTCGTTGCATAACTTAACCGGATATGGTTATCCATGCCAAACGGTTTGCCAGGGATAACGGCAACATGCTTTTTCTCCAGCAGCTCCTGAGCGTATGCAGTTGAACTCTGCTTCATTTTGCTGATATCTGCAAATGCATAAAATGCTCCATGGGGAAGATCGCACGACATCCCTTTGATCTGATTCAATCCTTCGATCATAGCATTCCTCCGCTCCCTGAATATCTTCCTCCACTCCGAAATAAAATCTTGCTTTCCCGTACAAGCAGCCAGCGCAGCTTTCTGTGCGATGGAACAAGGATTCGACGTCTGATGGCTCTGGAGAGCTGCCATACGCTCTGCCAATGTGGGTGGAGAGGCAGTATATCCTATTCTCCATCCCGTCATAGAGTATGCCTTAGAGAATGTATTGACCGTAATCGTATGCTCTTTGATTTCCTCACCCAAAGCAGCAATGCTCACGGGCTGCTCTTCATACCACAATTGATCATAGCATTCATCAGCAATCACCCAAAGATCGTGCTCCAGAGCAAGGTCAGCAATTGCTTGCAGATCCTTCTTAGGATACACTGCTCCGCTCGGGTTGTTTGGAGAATTGATGATGATGGCTTTTGTCTTTTTGGTGATGGATGCTCTGAGAGCATCGATGTCTAACGCAAATCCGTTGCCTTGCACAAAGACAGGCTTGCCACCACAGAATTTGACTTGCTCAGGAAACGTCACCCAGTACGGAACCGGAATTAAGACTTCATCGCCCTCTTGAACAAGCACTTGCATAGCGTTGTAGAGTGCATGCTTTGCACCATTGGAAACAACGATGTCATCAGCAGTGTAATGAAGATTGTTCCTCTTCTGTAGCAGCTGCGCAACCCCTTCACGAAGTTCCTGAATGCCCCGAGCATCCGTGTATTTGGTAAAGCCTGCATCCATCGCCTGCTTTGCAGCATCTTTAATGTGTTGAGGCGTGTCAAAATCTGGCTGACCTGCAGTAAAAGCAACAACATTAACACCTTTCTTCTTCAACTCATCTGCCTTTGCAGTAATAGCCATCGTCTCGCTGGCTTGGACGTGCAATGCTCTTCTGGTCAATGCTAGCTCCATAATCTTGCCTCAAAATGAACAATCTTCCCTTCTTGCACAACAATGCCTTCTCTCGATAATCTCCTTATTTTTTCTTTGCTTCCATGCGCAAATCCTCCTAAGCTGCCGTTACTCTTGACGACTTTGCAGCAGGGATAAGTATCTGGATCAGGATTCGTGTGCAGGGCATTGCCCACTGCCCGATATGCTTTTGTCCCCAGCTTGTGGGCGATCACTTGGTACGTGGTGATCTTACCATGCGGAATTTCTGTCAGAAGGGCAAGGACACGATGCTGGAAGGAAGAAGAGTCACCAGTTTCCATATTCCATAATTATTTATAGGACTTTATAATCTTTTCCGCTATGCTCAAAGCAGAACTGCATACCCATACCAACAAAGATCCTGTTGATGGTGCATGGATCAAACACACTCCAAAACAATTGATCGATGATGCAGTAGCTCAAGGATTTCAGGTGCTTGCTTTCACCTACCATAGAACTGCTGCAAGAGATCAAGAATCAGTTGCCTATGCAAAAAAAAAGGGTCTTCTCTTGATCATGGGCTGCGAGGCAGTTATCGAGGGAAAAGAAGTTCTGCTGTATAATGTAGCTCCGCAAGACATTAAACCATCGATGACATGGAATGACCTACGGCTTCTGAAAAAAAAGAAAGAGATTCTGGTGATTGCTCCGCATCCTTATTTTCCGGTGATAACCGGATGTTTACAGGATGAACTGGAGAAACATATTGATCTTTTCGATGCGATTGAGTACAGCTACTTTTATCTTTCTTGGTGGAATTATAACACCAAAGCTGAGAAAATCGCCAAGAAATATCACAAATCGATGGTTGGGAATTCCGATGTGCATCTGCTTGAGCAACTCGGATTGACCTACACATGGATTGATGCAAAACCGACGATGAAAGGTGTTTTCAAGGCAATACGCGATGTTCAAGTCAGGATAGAAACGAAACCCTTATCACCGTTGCAGATTGCCAGTATCTTTACACGCATCTTATTGAAGAAGGGGTAAGGAATCCTGAAACGCTAAAGCCATTTCTTGGTTTAATTGGCGCCACTCTTCACCGGAAAGGTCAAATTGATTGTACGTTGCATAAATCGATGCAGTAACCTCACCCCTGTCCTTCAGTAAGGCATCAACGACAAAGTGCTTTTGAAAATGGCGTTGAAGGACGTCCCATCGATTCGTACGCAGATTATCCAGAAACGAGTCAATGGTTTTGACGACACTGGAAGCATCCTTTCTCCAGCTCGTATGGAAGATCCCATCTTTCAGAGTCGTAATTAAAAATGGCTCTGCTGTAGTCACCGTGATCACCTGCTGCTTTCCAAAAAGCTGATACACCAGTTCAACAGCGTCAGGTTGTTGTAAGCTTTGGTAAGGTCCAGCCATATATGCAAAATGATGCTCTTTCCGGTCATGCGTAAGCAGCTGGTGCAGTTTGCTTACCACAGGGTAATGGTGCAGCATGAAAACCGTGGGATTCAGATTGTACGTCACATCCGGAGTATACAGCGTAAGTGCATCGCATCGATTACGATATCCGTAGGCATTCCACATAAAGAAAGGACGATGCTCGTTTCCTTCAGATGATTTTGCAAGAATCGAGAACCCGCCGTATTTTTTCAAGGGGTCAAATGTCCCTTCTCCCGAAATCATGACATCGATAGGTACAGAAACACCTTCTTGTTGGAGAAGAACATCAGCAACATCCGTGCAATGCGCTTCCTGTTCTGGAGTCAAATGATAACCGTCCGGGGGAAAAGCAGCAAACGTTTCACGGTGAATGCCTGAGCTCGCGCAGTGATCAACAATGCCTTCAAGAAGATGTGCAGCAAGGACCGGCTTTTTCTTCCAGACACCTGGACCAAAGGTCGTGATCTCACGATAGCGAAGCTGACCATTGGATAATCGTTGGGGACGATACATCTGACAAGATGATCCTAAAACGGTTCCATCGTCCTCTATTCCCATAACCATGTGCCAACGAATCCTAAACCGTTTATAAAATTGATGAGGAAATTGAAATGCCCCTGCTGGGATTCGAACCATAAGGCAGCCTTTTGCTGACCGCAAAACCCTGGGGAAAAGTTTGGCTTCGCTCTGCTTCGCCAAAAAATAGAATGCCCCTGCTGGGATTCGAACCCAGGTCTCAAGGTCCGCAACCTCGTGTTCTGTCCAAGCTAGACTACAAGGGCAATAGAAGAAAGAGCTGAAGCAGGGTTAATATAGTTTGTGATCTAGAAATCCGATCTCAAGAAGAAATGGATACTGTTACATCATGATAAATCTGTTCAGGGGTCATCTCCAAATATTTTGTTAGCTTTCCAAAATCACGAACCGTCTCTAGAACCGGAAGATGATGCTGAGTAATTGATCTTTGCCGCTCGAGAGCATAAGCGCAGAGAGATGCCCTAACGTTATCAGGCAATTGAGGGTTCTGAGAAAAGACGGCAAGAAACATCATGCGGTCAAAATCAGTGAGTGCTTTGACGTAATGATCCGCTTCTCCCAAACTCAAAAATATTCTGCCCACTTCAGCCAAAGGATTTTGATGGGAGAATTGGTACATCAGAGGATGATCGTCATGCCCATGGACAAGCGGACGTATTGGTTGACCATTATATGGACGAAAGTATCCATTTCCAGCTAGGTCTTCAAAATACGCAATGCCCTCAGTAGCGGCATACTTCAGGATTAACTCGAGAGGATGACTATCCATCAGAGAAGGAAACAAGAACTAAGTTAAATAGTTTTTTAATTCTGCTATGGCATGACGATAGAGAGCAATTTCACGCTGTTTGGATGGAGTAGTCATCCAGCGCTGTTGCGAGGATGGTTCCGGAGGAGGATTTCGGAGAACAGCTTGAACCTCGTTCACATAATCAAGGTGCAAAAGGCGCTCGAACGTATCTGATCCCAAACGATTAACAAAGACACCTTCAGAGATAACCTGCTCCTGGTCATCCGTAAGACGAGGCAATAATCCTATTTTTCGATGAAGTACGGATTTTTCATAGACACGCACTTCACGACAACCAATCATCTCACCAATCTCGTCGCTTTCAAAATCTCCTAAGACAATATCTGAAATGCCTAACTGATCAGCAACATACAATGAAGCAGCAATGCTAAAGACTAATTCTTTCCCTCTACCTGCATCAATCCACTGCTGAACTTTAGTCCAGTAACTTTCGTTGCCGCCCTCAACAGCATCAATCTGGAGCATCGGCTTTCCTGTATGATGAAGCGTGATGTAATATCGCGTGTACATCTGTGGATCGCCTTCATTATCGACGCCAAAAAGCTTAATACAGGCACCATAATCGATATCCTGCTGAATGGATTGCGCAACCCGCTCTTTCTCTCCAATCGGCACACAGTTAGGAATCTGATTCATCATCTGGAGAAGAGTTTGTGGATCACCACCTTGAGGCACAACATGAAAAGAATATGACGGGAGCAGAGACTGGCTCATGCACTCCTGAAGCAGGTAATGAGGCACTCGTTCGATCAAATGTTCAAGTCGTACCAGACGCTTTTCGTCGAGGCATTGGGCAGGATTGAACACAAAGGGTTGAAGTGTACTGACTGTCTCGAGATAAGGATATTGAAAGAGAACATCAACGTAGGAATCAAGAGTTTCTGGACTGAGGACAGCAGGAAGTTTGCTCTGTTGCGCCGCATAAACTGCACAAAGATCAGGTCGATACAGGTGATCTTGCTGAATCCTCGGATTTGCAAGTATCGGTCGCTCAATGCAATGAGTGTTCATGGTATTCTCTCTGTTTCCCCTATAATATAACAATGGGTAGTGCTCCTGAAGAAACGACAACCATAAAGAGGAGACCACTCACTTGAAGTCCATGCCTCTTTTTTAAGCTATAACCTCAGAGAAGGCAGAGTGATTTATATAAGTTTTCATTAACCGGTTATATTGAAAAGTTAAAGGCTGCCATCTTCCTGCGAGCATCTTCGAAGGACAGTAGCGTACGAAAAGGGAATTCCAAAGATAACGCCCTTTGTTCGGCGTTATCAGACACGCAATGAATTACGTGCAAGGGAATTTTCGTTAGCGAAAAACTAAAGAGGTCATACGAACCGATGGTGAAGCCAACTCTAGTTGGCAGACTTGGAAACTCGGAGAGTTCCCAAGCAGCTCGGAGCCTTGCGGAGAACTTTTCAATGCAACCCATTAACATGCGTTGGCAATTACCATCTTAACATCTTCTTCAGCTTTGGAATAAAGTACTGCAACGGCCTCTTGATCTTCCGTTCAAAATTCTCCCGCAGAGTTGTTCCAGGGTAACGGAGATGTTTCCCCGCGGTGATCATATAACTATACGGCTTGTTCATACGAACCTGTTTTCCGATAACGAGATTTTCACGGTGCTTGATTGCATCGAGGAATTCAGCAAGCGTGGTTGCCCGAGCAGCAGTAATCGTTGATCCTATTTCAGACCGTGTATGGGCATCACTGCCTCCCGTGTAAGACTTCCCATCTTCCAGTGCAAGCTTACATGCTCGAAGGTTCATCTTTTCAGTAACCCTGCCGTTGATGACCTCGACAAAATCGCATTTCTTGACAAGATCATTATCCATGCCTTTTCTTTTCAGCAGCTTTTCAATGCCCATAAATCCTGGAGCAAACGGATGGGCAATGCCCTTCAGGCACTGAAATCCGGATGCTGCTTCAATGATCTCTTCTGCAGTAATGTTCAAAGCGGTGTAAGGATTCTTCTTTTTGTGCTGCTTGATATGCCGCTCATAGAAAATAGCCAAGTCTTCCAACTCATAAAAGTAAAGGAGAATGTGAGGTCCTTGCTTGCTCGAAACTTCAATGCCAGGAACAAGAAGAATTTCTGGATGTCCCCGCAACGCTTCCTTCAGCTTGAAGTTTGCAAGGATTTCATTATGGTCAGTCATAGCAATGCCAATGCCTTTAGCGATACATTGCTTGGCAATGGTGCCGATCTTATTGGTAGAATCAGAATACCGTGAATGAGCGTGCATATCCACACAGACAAATCCCTGTCGATGCAGTACGGAAAGAGGTGGTTTAATGAAGCGGATTTTTTGCATGTTGTTGTTGAAAGAAAGCGATCGTTTTCTGCAGACCCTCTTCTAATGTAGTGGTCGGCTTCCATCCCAATTTTTGTTGGGCGAGAGTGATGTCCGGCTTGCGGACTTTAGGATCATCAACGGGCAGTGGTGCAAACGTGATCTTGCTCTTGCTTTTGGTTAATGCAACAATCTGTTGTGCAATCTCAAGCAGCGTGAGTTCTTGCGGGTTACCGATATTAACCGGTTCATTAACATCAGAAAGCATCAGCCGATACAGCCCATCTATCTCATCAGCAACGTAAGAAAATGATCGAGTCTGTGATCCATCACCATATACGGTAACTGCCTTGTTGGCAAGCGCTTGGGTAATAAAATTAGGTATTGCCCGACCATCATCTTTTCTCATCCTTGGACCATAGGTATTGAAGATGCGGGCAATTCTTACCGGAATCTTGTGTACGCGGTGATAGGCCATCGTCAATGCTTCCGCAAAGCGTTTTGCTTCGTCATAAACTCCCCGTGGACCAATCGGATTCACATTGCCCCAGTAGCTTTCTTTTTGTGGTGAGACCAGCGGATCTCCATACACTTCAGAGGTAGAAGAAAGCATGAAAACTGCTTTTTTTGCTTTTGCAAGCCCCAGTGCATTATGCGTTCCCAGTGCTCCAACTTTTAAGGTTTGAATGGGCAGCTTCAGGTAATCGATGGGCGAAGCAGGACTGGCAAAGTGGAGAATATAGTGTATCTCTTCAGCAACCGAAATGTGTTGCGTAACATCGTGCTTAACGAATCTAAACTGCTTATGAGAAGTCAAGTGCTGGATGTTCGTAGTTGAGCCAGTGATCAGATTATCCATGCAGATGACACGATAACCTTTCGCAAGCAAGAACTCACAGAAATGACTGCCGAGGAATCCAGCACCTCCAGTGACGAGCACAGTCTTTAAAGCGGGCTTCATAAAGAGGTACGTACTGCCGTGCTTTTTAACAGTTGCGGTAGGAATGGCTCTGACGAAAATCTCCATAGGCGATATCCTATGTTGTAGGCTATGAGCCTACAAAAGAGTTCAGCAGTTTGCATTATGATATGCTTTGATCTTAGTGTGCTTCCAAACAAGCGTTTAACCGCAGAAAACAAACTCTC
>JACRKL010000097.1 GCA_016219835.1 Candidatus Woesearchaeota archaeon | reverse complement strand
GCGAGGTTCTGCCATCGGTTCGCATGATTTAGGGTTCATTTGCTGGCAAGAATTCCTCTGGAACACCCTTCTCGCTCAAACCGATTCTTCTAAGAATGCTCACAGAAGGATGGCAGAACTGACATTTTCACCGGAGCCGAAACGGCAGATAACACTTCTACTCGGTCTCCCTTGGAATCTCAAGCCCGTTAAAGTCCTTGTCAAAGCTCATGATTGCTTCGCAGTTATGGAGCAATGCAGTTACAAAGTGCAATCTATCAATAAAATGAAGCTTCCGGTATTTCTCGCTTCGTTTGATGGTTTCAAAGACGAGGTCAATATCTACTGGAATGATCTTGAGATGTGATTTCAGAAGCATTTTGATCATCCGTGTGGCATAGGTAGTATCGGTAAGATGTTCTATGATATTATAGGATTCTATCAGTACAACGGTGTTTATCACACCTCCCCGTGCAATGACCTGCTGGCATCGTGATGTATGCTCATTTTCATAGAAGGCATAGGCAATGATATTAGCATCCAGAAATCTCATCGAAATAGCCTCTGATTCAACGCATCCATCTGCTCTGCAGTGAAATGTTTTCTTGGTTTACGATGCCTGGCTTCTGCAAAGAGCTCTTCAAGCTCATCGGTCACCGGTTTGAGGATAATCTCTTTCTTTCGGACACCAATTTCAAGTTTCATGCCTGGCTCTAAGTCAAACATATCTCGGATCTCCGATGGAATCGTGATCTGCCTGCCTTTGCTCATCTCTACGATCATGGTTTTTTCTTCCATACGCATGCTTCATGCAGCATGCAATATAAATGTTTTGGTTGAAAGAACTTCTCCATTCACCCTTCATATACTTTTGGCAGAAAAATCCGGAAGATTTTCAATACTCTGTTTCCCTGACCTTTCCGTCCCATACTTATTCTCTTGAGCATCATTATGTTTAAATAGCGACCTCGACGAATCTGTCCTCTATTATTATAATGCACGGAGGCATACGATCATGGTCAAAAAGAAGCAAGACGAAAAAGTGGAAATGCAGCACGAAAAAGCACCTGTATCTGATGAAGAAAAAGCCAAGCGTGAGGCAGAGTTTGCTAAAGAAAGAGAGATGAGAGAAAAAGAGCTGCTCGACAAACTGCCCAAAGAAGCGCAGGAAAAACTGAAAGCGATCAAGGAAAAACTGGAGAAATTCAAAGAGCAGGCAGTCAAAAAGCTCGATAAATACATCATTGGCATCAGCCTTCTTCCACCTCCCAAGCCGCAAGAGGGAAAAAAACCAGACCTCGACACGATCAACGTTCTTGTCTTAATTGATGATTCTGACAGCCAGAAGCTCTCGAAGCAGGATCTCAAGGCAAAGCTCGCTGCTATCATGGACAGCATTGCGAAAGAGATCGACGAGAAAATGCTGCCACAAACCATCATTCTCTCCGAAGTCTGGCAATCCTGCTTTGACGCAAAATATGATGTGCTCAGCATGATTGCGATGTCCGCTCCTGTGTATGAGCGGGGCATGATGTCTGCTATCAAGATCGCCGAGCTTCACAAATCCATGGTGCTCAAAAAATTCGAAAAGTACATTGTGAGTTACATCCTCTTTGGTTCTTTAGTTCGAGGCGAAGCAACCAGCGAATCCGATATTGATGTTGCAATAGTTATTGATGATACCGATGTCAAGAAAATGACTCGAGCTGAGTTAAAAGACAAACTCAGGGCAATCATCATTGGTATGGGGATCGAAGCTGGCGACATGACCGGCATCCGTAACAAGCTGAACATTCAAGTGTACATCCTCACGGATTTCTGGGACAGCTTGAAGGAAGCAAACCCCGTTATCTTCACAATCTTGAGAGATGGCATTCCGCTCTACGATCGTGGATTATTCATGCCCTGGAAGCAGATGCTTCGCATGGGAAAAATCAAGCCCTCAGCTGAAGCCATTGATATGTTCATGAGTTCAGGAGAGCAGATGCTCAAGCGTGTGCAATTCAAGCTGAAAGAAATTGGGATGGAAGACTTGTATTATGCCCTCCTAACGCCAAGCCAAGCTGCATTGATGTTGCATGGCGTTCCTCCACCAACGCCAAGAGAAACCGCAAAGCTCATGCGCGAAATCTTTGTCAAAAAAGAAAAGATGCTCGATGATAGTATGGTTGACATCCTCGAAGGTGTCGTTGAGTTGAGAAAGAAGATCGAACATGGAGAAAAGCAGGAAGTCACCGGCAAAGAGCTGGATACTTTGATGACCAATGCGGAGAAATATCTTGCACGTATCAAGAAGCTCTTTGGTGAGATCGAAACTGCCAAGGAAGAAGAGGACATGGTGCAAATCTACGAAACGACCTTGACCATTATCAAGGATGCGCTTCGTGTTGAGGGCATAGAAAAAACGAATGACCATGATCTTGTAAAATACTTCGAGAAGCATCTCGTTCAGCAGGGCAAAATCCCCGAACCATTCTTGAAGATGCTCCAGCACATTGTTAAAGCCAAGAAAGACTATGATGACAAGAAACTGACAAAAGTCGAAGTTGATCAAGTCAAAAAAGAAGGCAGGGACTTCATGCGCTTTGTTGTGGAGTACATCCAGCGCAAGCGCGGAAGAGAGTTAGAGCGAGCAAAAATCAGGATTAAACATGGAGAAAAATTTGGCGAAGTTGTTTTGCTGGGCAATGAAGCATTTATCATCCATGACCTTGATGCACCGGACAAAGAAATCTCTAAGGCAACGATTGTGGACGGTAGACTTACCAACGTGCAATCCTCTTCGTTAGAAGAGTTTGAGAAAGCGCTGACTTCAACAGCCATGCCTCCTAAGATGTTCCTGAAAGAGCATATCTTCGAACAGCTTAAGAATGTCTTCGGCAAGGACGTTGAGATTCTGGTGCATGGGTAACCGTTAACCATATAAACCCCTGCATGCGTGAAGATGAGATCGTGAAAATCGAAGCTACTACCAAGAAGCTGATTGATCTTGCCCTTGCTGAAGACATCGGCAAAGGCGATTTTACCACTGAAGCCGTTGTCTCATCCAAAAAAGTGATTGTTGCTGCTATCAAAACCAGAGAGCAAGGCGTCTTATGCGGTATTGATGTTGCCGAAGAAGTCTTCAAGAAGGTAGACAAAAACCTGAAGATCAAAAAGCCCTTTGAAGACGGCAAGCTGCTCATCAAAGGCGACCATGTGCTGCATATCGAAGGCAAAGCGCAGAGCATTCTCAAGGCATCACGTACGGCACTTAATTTTCTCCAGCACCTCAGCGGCGTTGCAACCACGGCTCGCCACTTTACGCAGGCAGCAGGCAGCGTTCCCCTTCTCGGTACCAGAAAGACAACGCCAGGATTCCGGGCATTAGAAAAATATGCGCTCACCATCGGCGGCATGCAGACCAGCAGATCTACGCTTTCCGACGGCGTTACCTTATACCATTATCACCTCAAGCTTGCTGAAGGAACTCCTCTTGCAGTTGCAGCAGCCCAAAAGCTCAAGAAGCCCATCGAACTGGAAATCCGGCATCTCGATGAGTTGAGAGAAGCCATGCAGCTTCCCGTTGATGTCATCATTCTCAGTGGCATGAGCATCCAAGAAATTGAAGAAGCAGTGAAGATGCGAAACACCTTCAACAAGAAGATCAAGCTCAGGGCTGGTGGAAATATCACGCTCGAGAATTTATCGCTGTTTACAGAAACGGGTATTGATCAGATCTCCATCAGTGCAGCTACCCAATCAGCCAAAGCGCTGGACTTTGTGCTTGTGGTCAAGAAGAAGTAGGGACAAAGATTTATATAATCCAACCTCCGTTTATTTCTCATGAAAGCACATCCCCATCTCCCTTCCATGCTGACGGTCATTGCTATCGTCGGCTTTGTGTTGGGCTTTAGCTCGATCATCCTTTTTCAGTCCGCTACTGCTCCAACGGGATATGCTACTGCTCCACCAACTTCTCAGCCATCGGTGGTGGAATCAGCTCCTGATGTGGAACAACCTCCAGCCATCGCAGCCCAGCTTGCAACGAAAAGCAAATTTGACATTTTCTATATTGCTGTTGCCGTCATTTTCTTCCTGCTGATTTTCTCGACAGCCCATGACTGGCATCCGTTGGATGATGTGAGGCAAGTGCCGAGGCTGAAGCACAAGGTGTCGTATAAACAAAGACAATAAGAGGCACTTTCTTCAACGGATACGCTCATCAACTATTTTTGTGTTCGCTAGTTTTATCGCAAAAACACCGTTCTTAGAGATTAACTCCTTATATTGACCAATAGACTCAACAGATCGGATTCCTTCATCAAGGTCGGTTGTGCTGGAGAGCGAATGCTCAATCCCTTCAGCTTCCAGTAGTTCCCTTACGCTTTTGTATAGTGTCTTTCTCTCAACGGTGCACCATAGTTGTTCATCGCTATCCATCTTTCTGAAGATAATAGTATCTCCTTCCTCAATCAGATTCACAGAATTCCCGGTAAACTCATTCTTATTTGCCCTAATCTCAACTGTTTTCTTTCCCTCTTTTATTGCATTGAATGGTCTCTCATGCAAACGTTTAAAGAACGTTTTACCCACCATCTTAGTACAACCTTCTGGTTCCGCAGTGTTGAGCATAATCGACTAATGCAGGAAATGTATCGGTATAGATGTACCCTTGAGGAGGGCTGAAATTGAATTTCTCCCTCAAGGTTGCAAGAGGAATGCCCTTCACGATCTCGTCTAAATGTAAGATTGGGAAAGCAAACTTTGATACCTTTAATCCTCGATTAAAATCTGTATTTCCTACACCAGTCTCAGCAATCTGACAAGGATATTCAATGACATTGCCGACTTCAGCAATATATTTTAATTCAGATCTCGGGTGTATTACATAAAACCAGAGTTTGTGGATTGGCTCTTTTGGTCTGTATCTTCGGAACTCATAATCTTTTTCTTGACATACTATGAGGTCAGCAAATTCTGGCTTAATGCTGAGAAAAATCTCTCTTGGTTGAGTAAAACTCATGTGCATCTGTTCACTCATTTCCGAACAACCCCATAAAATAATATACTGAATAGTTTCTGAATAATTTATGCGATTCATCTAACCAAGAGGATACCTCTTCAAATAGTTTCCTCATCCCTTGTTCTCCAAGTTGCTCTCTGAATTGAGCATACTCAACTAAATACGGAGGTAGATATTTATAAGCATTCTCCTTAAGATAGAGAGATTTTGATAACTTAGCTCCGGACCAGTCGGTTATCAGGGGAGTATAAATTATCGGAGGTAATTCGTGTGCCGGAGTTCCTAAGGTTGATGCTGCCTTGTAGAGAAGCTGTTCTTGATAATACCCAGCATAATCGCTTCCGGTAACTCGGAACCATGTGAACGGGATATCTTCATTCTGATTGTCTCTCGCATACGCGATTGCCCGTATCAGATTTCTAAGTGGCGTATTATACTCAAATCTCTCTGGCTCATGTTCAAAAGAAGTCTCAAACCATCCGTGTTCTGGACAATAAGATTCCATACTGTCACCATGATATTTGTTATTAACACCATCCTTATCAGTCAAACCACATGCAGTGCACGCCACCCTCATCTTCAATATTCCTCTTTCAGGGTCAAGAATGGTGGCAATTGTCTCCCTGTTACCTATAACACTTCGTAAAATTCTTTGGATTCCGGGTTGTAAATTAAAGTCTTTTTGTCTTCTGACGGTATAATCTATATCTGTAAAGCGCTTGAGCAATTCTAATACCTCAAAATACTCTTCAAGGTACTTATCTGCTACTTTGCTTTCTCTTAAACTGATCTGATAATCAACTCCTTCTATCGTTCTTGTTTCGAAGGGTGCTGTATCAACAACTTCAAAGAATATTTCTGGCTTGATGAAACCCGAACGGACAGACATCTTATATCCCAATGCGTAAGCAAGGTTGAATACGGCCAAAGTTCCGAGATGAGGGGATGAGTTTGGTTGCGCTCCGATACTAATCCGCACTTCATGTGTATCTATCTGTTTGAGTAAATAATCAACGTAGTTTTTTTTGAATGTATAAGCCCCTCCTCCAAGAGGATAATAAACGACGCCATCATGCAGTAAACTCCTCTCAAGCGCATCATCTCTATCTACCATACACTGGTTGATCTCTTGAAGTTCATTAATCTTTCCCATCACTGGCATCCGTTGGATGATGTGAGGCGAGTGCCGAAGAGGACAATGAAAGCACATCAAAAAAAGAAAACAAAGGCACTCTGGCATATAGAACTTTCTCAGTGCCCTCCGCCGCTGCCACCATCGGGACCGCTTCCTCCACCTCCTCCGCTGCCGGATCCACTGTACGATCTACGATACTCTTCCATAATCTGCCGTGTACGGTAGCCAACTGCTTCTCTCTTATACGGCTCGGCTACGTGGCTGCGGGCATCATCCCTTGCTGCTGTCTCCCATTCACGTGTTGCTATGCTCTCTGCTACGGCTTCCAATGCCTTTTGTTCCAGACTTTGTGCTGGTGGCGGATCTCTACTCATGGTTTCACCTCGGCTGTATTGCTTCCTTCACCTATGCTGCTTCTCACGATAGCCCTCGCGAGAACGCTGAGGGTATCAATGATTCCTTCTTTTTCCTCAATCAGCAAGGGGAGTTCAGTGCATCCCAAAATCACCTGTTCTGCACCTTGCCGCTGAAATCCTGCAATCATTACGTTGAGGAAATCTTTATCTGTCTTGTTTTTCTTGCCTGCAAGAATGTTTAAGATAATCCTCGTGAGCAATTCCTGCTGCTCTTTATCTGGTGTAACAATAGCAGCATTTTCCAAGGCAGTACTATAAACACCAGAGTTAATGGTCATCATGGTTCCAAGAACTCCGACGGTTGTGCATCCCTTTTGTTGTACTTCTTTTGCCACTTCTTCCGGAATGCTCAAGACCGGAATGCTTGCTGCTGCTCTCATCTCGTCAAGGTACGCCATCACGCTATTGCATGGGATTCCGATGAGAGCAGCTCCTGCTTCCTCCATTTTCTTTACGGTTGCAATCAGCATCGCTCTCACTTTCTCTGCTTGCTGTGGATTCTCCACAACATCAGGGATCGGCAGATTCCAGATGATGATCTCCGGGAATTCATCATCGTAGACCGCAGCATACTCCTGCTGGAATATTCTGATGATCCTCAGGTACAGATCAGCAGTTGCTTCTGGTCCCATACCTCCAAGTATCCCTATGGTTTTGTAGGGTTTTTTGTTTTGTTGCATTGGTTTCATCGTGTTCCTCTCATCCAAATCTTTGGATGTATTCTCTGGCCAATACTTCTGCAAGGTCTACTGCTTCTTTTGGTGTTGATGCGCCATACATCGGTTTTCTCCGTGTATCAAACGGCTTTTCGATAAACAGTTCAGTCGTTCCTCCCGTCCCCCTCATCCCGATGAGCGGGATATCATTCTGGTATGCCGCGAGAAATTCATTCAGCGTTCCTGAACCTCCATTGATGCCAATAACTGTATCACAGCATAATGCTAAGATGTACTCTCTGCCGCCACCTCTTCCTAAACCGGTAGGGATGACGACGTCGGTAAATTCCGATCCCACAATTTTCTTTCCAGCTCCATAGGTAACACCAACGGTCAATCCATGGTACCGTTTTGCTCCTCTTGCTGCTGCTGTCGAAAGACTGTCCACATCTTTTTCTGCTCCATAAAACAGAACAAAACCTTTCTTTGCAATCTCTTCTCCAATTTCCTCTGCGATCTCTTCAAGCTCTTTCGAGTAGCTGAGATCCGCAGCAGATCCGATCACTCCGATTTGTAACGTTCTCATGTTAGATCACCCTCTGTTGCAGTTCATCCTTGGTGCGGGAAACGGTTGCTTCCAACGACTCTCCGGTTTTCCTAAACATTGCCAGGTACTGGTCGACAAAACTCTTGTAGGAAGCATCTGACCGTAGAAGATCTCTGACGTACTTGTCATCGCTTTTGGTCCTGATGCTATTTTCGTCCGGGAGATAACCAGGTTTTCTCGGTCCGATAGCGCATCGCAGTGTTTGGTACGGCATTCCCAGTTCAGCGGTTGCTCCTATGATTGCCTGATCAAAAAATTGCTCAGTTGTCGGGCCAAACTTTGCTCTTACACTGAATCTTTCCTCTAGGTAGATAGCTTCTGAAATCTCAAGAGGCAAATAGAGCTGGCTGGCAGCATTTGCATCCTTTCGTAAAACAGCCTCTACCAGTCTTGGATTCTCGACCTTTAACCGATCGACATAATCCAATGCGAAATCCAACGCGGTTGCATAAGCTGAATCTTCTCTCCAGACCTTTCTTGAGTCGACGTATCTTGCCTGCGGATTGCTAAACTCACAAATGTCGATGGCCTTGAGCAGGTACAAACCACGCAGATCGCAATTTTTCATCACCTCTGCTCTCTTGGGTCTTGTTTGCTCAGTCACCAGCACATCCAGAATTTGTTGGGCAGTTGGTTTTCTCCCCAGTCCCTCAATGTTCTTGGGAGACATTTTATTGACAATAGCATAACCGCTGGCATCATACACAATCCATGTGCAGTCATTCTCTTTTTGCATGCGTTTCATCCACGAGAAAAAGCTCAGGATGTCCAGCCGTTCGCCTAACTCAGAGAGGCTGGGGTTGTATCCAAATCCCATAAATAACTGGCGTGGGGCTCCATTTTGTTCGTATGTGTTCTTGCTAACATCTAACACCGTGAAAGCAACCAGCATCTTGCGATACCTGAGCCTCCATACCTACTACTCCCGTCTTACGTTGTTCACTACTCATACTTCCACCTCATCTCGTTGTTAGAGATTAGAAAACTGCAAGGAAGGAAAGACGCAGGAGATAGAGTTAACCAAGAATTCAGTTCACCGACAGTGAATAAACCTCGTGGAAGAAGAAAGCAACAGCAAGCAGGAATTAATCACTTGATTAGAAAGAAGAGCGTTGGATCTACATGAAATGAAGGCAACCAGCACCTGTGGTGCTTTTCTCCTCGGAAGATCTGCTCATAAGGAAAAGGTAATGGAGCCGAGTATAAAAATGTTGCGGAAGATCTTAGGAAAGATTTATATGGAATAGATTTCATAGCAAGAGCATGCTCAAGAAAAGATCAAAAAGATTGTCTTCATCACCAGCAGCGAAAAAACAAAGCAACAAATTCTGCTGCAAGGCATGGTACTGCTCAAAGACGGTGTGGGTGAACCTCATTCTTACGTTGGTAGCCGTCATCGATCTCATTCACAACCTCAATTTCATCAACACAAAATATCTGATCCTTATTGCAGGCGTTCTCAACATCATTCTCCGCATCTGGTTTACCAAAGTACCGATTGCTAACGTGTAGATCATTTATCTTTTGAGAGGGCGACCGCTATGGCGGCACGACGGATATTTTACTGCGGCAAAATATCCTGCTCAGCATCCCGAAGGGTTTCCCCTGCTTCGCCGTGCGCCACGGTCGACTTTGCTGCTGTCAGCAGCGAACTTTCCCGTAAAGGTCGGCCATGGCGGAGACCGATCGGGGGATGACCCCTACGGGGTGATCGGTAGGGCGAAGCCCGTCTCCCGCCAACGCGGCCGACCCATGGACATATCATTAACGACAACCGCCATATGCGGCGGCTTAAGAAATCCGGTTCAAGAACCCGAACAGAAATTAACCCTATCTCAACCACCTCAAAACAAAAACTCTTTTTCATCAAAAATTTTCTCGCAGTAATGGCACCTTGCTTGCAGCGGCGATGTCTTCTTCACGATGTGGAAATATGATTTCACACCATTGCTTTGCGTGATGCAATTCGGATTCGGGCATTGGATGACTTTCTTGACTTCATCAGGAACTTCCACATGCCTTTTCTCAACAACCTTAAAATCTTTGATCACGCTCACGGATGCGGATGGTGCAATGAGCGAAATTTTATCCGTCTCATCTTTTGTTAATACGCGCTTCTCAATCTTTACCACATCTTTCATCTTCATTTTCTTGCTGGAGAAATTCATGCCAACAATCACCACATTGTCCAGCTCAGCCAATCCCAGAATCTCCAGCACCTTGAGCGCTTTCTTGGGTGGAATATGATCAATCACCACGCCTTCCTTGATCGCATCGACCTTGTAGCTGCCTTCCTTCTGCGGTTCTTTCACGGTTGCAGTCATAGCTGCACCCCCATGATCTGCAAGATTAATGCCTGCCGCACAGGGATGCCATTGCCAGCCTGCTGGAAGTAATACGCATACGGCGTCTCATCAACCAGCGTACTGATCTCATTGATCCTCGGCAGTGGATGCATGATCTTGAGATTTGGTTTAACATTCGTTAATCCTTTTCGAGTCAGCCGATAGACATGCTTGACTTTTTCGTAGTCTGCAGGATCGGGGAACCGTTCTTGCTGTATTCTAGTCATATAGAGCACATCAACTTTCCCCAGCACGTCTTCCATTTTCTCATGCTCGGAAACGGTCATGCCTTTTCTCCTCAGCTCATCAAGATACTGTTTTGGCATGCGCAGCATGGGCGGAGCAACAAAAAACAGGTTGCAGTCAAAATGGCTTAATGCCATCGCTAAACTATGTACGGTTCTTCCATATTTCAGGTCACCGACCATGGCAATATTCAATCCCTCAAGCTTGCCCTGAGTTTTCAGAATTGAGAATAGATCAAGCAGCGTCTGTGTCGGATGCTGGTTTGCCCCATCGCCAGCATTGATAATCGGTTTGGATGATGCTTCTGCAGCAAGCCGTGCAGCCCCATCTCTGGGATGCCGCATCACAATAACGTCGGCATATTGCTCAACCATCTTGATCGTATCAAACAAGGACTCGCCTTTCTTGACAGAAGTCGTTTTCTCGTCATCAAAGCCAATCACTCTGCCACCCAAGCCTTCCATCGATGAGGAAAAGCTCAGGCGCGTTCTGGTAGACGGCTCAAAGAAGAGCGAAGCCATAATCTTGCCTTGCAACAGTCCAAAGCGTTTCGCATGCGAGAACGCTTCTACTTTCTTTGCTTGATCCAACAGAAACAGGATTTCCTCTTTCGAGAGGTCATTAATGGAAATCAGATCTCGGTCTTTGAAATGCATATTAAAAATAAGTGGAACGGAGAGAGATATAAAAAGGTTGTTGTTCATGACGAGAGAAAAAAGAAGTCCAAACAATAATCACCTTTAAAACATCAACGGCATTCACCCTTTCATGCCGAGCACGATCAGATATTCAGAACAATCCGGTAAAGAACCAAGGCTGATTACCTATTGCATTGCAGAACCCATAGAAGTTCTTCAGCTTTTGTTTCCATCGCACACGATCTTCCGCTATGGCGATATAGAGTCTCCGTTTGATGTAGATGCAGATGGCGGGGAATTGATTTCTGGCTTAGAGATTAAATCGGCACAAGCACCTCATGGCACTATGATTAGCCAAGGGTTTCATGGTATTGAAGCATATGTCAAAGGGCTATCGCCCCTAACCAACACAAGAACGAACGCTGACCTTAGACTCCGATTCAAAGGTGCAATTGATAGAGCGATGACGGTGATGTTTGATCAGTACAGTGCTGACGGTTGCTACCTTGACTGTTATGAGTTGATGCAGAAAGAAGGGAGCCAGCAGCAAGAGTATGAAGATAAAGTAACGCAATTGCTGGAGCTAGCGCATGTCGGTCTGGGCATAGAAAAACCGACGGTAACTGATCTGCAAAGAATCTTACGCCTTTGATGCTAACGTCTAGTAAGAGCATTCCATGCAGTATCCATTGCTAGCGTGACCATGTCAGATAAGGCTTGGAACTCTGCCGTCTTTGTTGAAACTCCTGTACCCATGAACAGCGGTCGAAGGATCTCTTTTGCTTCCTGCTTTTCATGAGGATACGGCCATCCACCATAACCTTCTTTTCCTTTTGGCACCCAGCTAATGACATAACAAAAGGGCGATTCAACCTCAAAATACTGTGCAGCAACGACTCCTGTCTCGAGTAAAATAACTGAAGCAGCACGTTCTACTGCAGTTGCACGACCATCTCCAATTGCAGTTCTTTCAGCTGCACCCGTGTAGAGAAGAGTCACTGCTTCAAGGGGAGATCGTTCCTGCTTTTCTCGGAGATGAAGCGTCGTGATTCCGACGCGTAGCGAAATACCCTGATAGGTGGCATCTGCAGCTTCACGAATGCTGCGTAAGCCTTGCTGTTCTCCAAAGCCCGTTGGATAAGACGATGGCTTCTGAGGAACATACGTCTGCATAGAGCAGAAATCTAGTTCCGTTGGCTGAAGCAGAAATGGCGGCACATGAGAAGATTTACCGGTCGGTTTAAATTTCTCGACTGAATCCTTGAGCACTTCATAATACTTCTGTATCATGACCTAAGAAACGTGGATGCGTTTTTAAAGATTGCTTAACTTCTTCACCAACGCTTCTTTCTTCAGCAGCTCTTCCTTGCCCGTTTTCATATCTTTGAGCTTAAACAGATTCTTCTTCAGTTCATCTTCACCGATAAACAGAACGAATGGAATTCCCTGCACATTTGCATATTCAAGATTCTTGGATGGATTTTTGCCGATCAGGTCAACATCCGTTGGAATCTTTGCTGTACGCAATTCCTGCACCACACCCAATGCTTCTGCTCTCACACCAATGGGAATCACATACACCTGTGTCGGTGTTTTTGATTTGAAAGCTGGAGCAAGCACGGCAAGAATTGGCACTACACCAAAGCTGATGCCAACTGCAGGATACTCTCTTTTGTGTTCGAGGAATGAGCCGATCATGGTGTCATATCTTCCGCCGCCAGCAAGCGATGAGGAAAAACCCTCGGTAAAGGCTTCAAAGATCGTGCCGGTATAGTACGCAAGCCCTCGTGCCAATGACGGAGAAAAAGCAACGCCCTTCTGTTTGCCAACGTAGTTCATCAACTCTTCCATTTCAGCAATTCCCTGCTTGCCGTGTTCAGAAGTGACTGCTTTTTTTATTGTGCTGAGCTTCTGTCCGTTGTTTCCCTCTGGCTTCAGCAGCATGAGCAGCTTGTCCTGTTGTTCTTTGCTGATGCCTTTGGTGGTGAATTCCTTGCAAATCTCGTCCGACGTTATCTTCTTAAACTTGTCAATCGTGACCAGCACCGTTTCTTTCTTGTCGTCCGGAATCTTGACTGCATCAAGAATGCCGTCGAGAATTTTCCGGTTGTTCACCTCGACCGTTGCCGGAATGCCTAGTTGTTGGAAGATATCAATAGCAATCAGCACCATCTCAGCATCAGCCATCATCGAGCTTGTGCCAACCACATCAACATCGCACTGCCAGAATTCCCTCATTCTTCCTTTTTTCAGCGGACCATCTCTGAAGACGGTGCCGATCTGATAGCGCTTGAAGGGCATCTTGAGCGTTGGGTTCATGCCAATAAATCGAGAGAACGGAACAGTCAGATCATACCTCAAAGCGAGCTCACGACCGCCTTGATCTTTGAGCCTGAATGTTTCTTTCAGAATTTCTGCGCCGCCTGCATATTTTGCAGCAAGCACATCCAATCGTTCCAGATGCGGAGTCTCGAGCGGAGCAAAACCATAGACGCGAAATGTCGCTTCCAGCTTTGCCATTAAGTCTTTGATCAGCAACGCTTCTTCAGGAGGATAATCCTTAACGCCTTTCGCAAGCTGGAGTTCCATGTGATGGATAAAGAAGAGGGAAGTTTATTAAGATTTCGAGATGCTTTGACAACTGAGAATAGTATCCTGCACCTCATCAACCGTTTCCAGTACCTTAAACTCTTGTTCAATGAGCGACCGCAACTCCTCATACCGCTTGCTCTTCTTCAGCAGGGAGCAGGCAAATGTTTTCCTGCAGACCCGCTTGATCTCCCGCAACGCTTTTGCTACATCCGAAAAATTGTGCATGGCAGTGATGCAAATGACAGAGTCAAAACTCTTGTCCGTAAAAGGAAGCTGCTCCGCTCTTCCGACATTACATCGATGTCCTTTTTTCTTGCATTCGTTGATCATGCCTTCGCTGGCATCAATGCCTTCGATCGAGCACGGAAAAAGAGAAAAATACAATCCCGTACCGCAGCCAACGTCGAGGATTTTCTCTTCCGGTTTAGGATGTAGGAGCTTCAGTATAATCCTTGCTTTTTGCAGCTGCTCTTTATCATGCAGGGCATCATAATACTTGCTTTGCTGGTTGTAGTCCATAAGGTAAGGAATCTGTTAGTCTATATTATGGTTACTCCTCTGGATGCTCTCTAGGGGGAGGTAATCCACCTCATAGTAGTAATAACCGTAAGATTTATATACCTTTAACTCTTCATAGTCTCTATGGTAGATACACCTGCAGATTTAGAAGCTTGTTTGAATCGCGTTAATGGTTTTTTGCGTGATCTTGATGCGAGATTAGGTAAAGTACAACAGTCTCAAGAGCGTAGTTCTCAAGCACCTCCCCGTTCAGCAACATCCAAGAACACCCTTACGCTTGTTGATATCACACCTGAGTCTTTAGAACAGTTGGCATATGTTACTTCTGTAGGACGTACTATTGATAACCTCTGGTACGCCCATGGAAGTCATGGTTATGATGGCGTGATGCGAAAGGAAGGAGGACCAAATCCCAAATTCAAGTACACCTTGGATGATTCCCTCCCTAGGCAAGCAGGATTAACTCTTCAAAATTTCATAGAACCACTTCTCGCAAACTTACTACCTCTAAACTCAACATCACGAGGCATTGAAGGTTTTTTGAGTTGGGTTTTCGATCAGCAAATAGATGAGACCTTCCGGTTTGCTGTTTCCTACGCTAAATTGCTTGTGCAGCACATGCAGTTAGACGAAAAAGATCCTTCTTATCTTCAGGAAGCGCAAGCAATTCACGCAGAATGCAAAGCGCTTAAAGACCCAATGTATGGCAAGTCTTTTTATAATCTCATCGTCATACCGGACACCAAAAAACGACTGATCGAGTACGCTAAGGGAAGAGTCATGGACGATGCTGACATTGAAGTTGAGCATCCTGTATACGATGCACTTTTTATTCTGGACATTAATGATAACTCACGGGCGTATCAGCGTGCATGGTTCAGAAAGGAAACAGGGGAGTATCGAACCCAAAGCATCTTCTTGAAGTATGCAGCAGAACATCCGGAAGTACTCGCTCAAAAAGAAGGACTTATTGACCTTGCTGCATGGCTTCGTGAGCCTGAGCCAACCACAAAAGGTAGTAGTGATCATAAGCTATATCCACTTCCGGTCGATCATCAAGTCTGGAAGGATGCAGATGGTTCTTGGGAAGTTTTTGATGTAGACCCGAAAGCAGGAACCTATTTGCAGGTGATCGTGAAAAGTGGTCTTGCAAACGTAGGAGCCGTTTTTGGTCCAATTACTGAATGGCCGCCTCATCGGTCAGACTTGATTGCAGGACCCGGAGCACCTTGTTCCCATAGTTATGGATCTTCTGATATTGTGAATATCTCACAACTTCCGTTGGATAATACTTCCGGCTTAACCATGGTGAACGGATGTCCATTTGGTAGTGTTAGTAAATGACTGACCGAAAGATTTTTATTCTTTGAAATATTTGGTGTGCGTATGGCACCAAAACTCATCTGCACAAGCTGCAACAGCAGCAATATCGTTATGAATGGACTTACTTCTGCCAAGAAGCAG
>JACRKL010000106.1 GCA_016219835.1 Candidatus Woesearchaeota archaeon | reverse complement strand
AATCAGACAAAGAGTTGGAAGAGTAGTGAGAAAGACATGCTCATTCTCGAAATCTTTAGAAAACCACGACAAGGTTATCGGGTTGTTTCTTCAAGAAAGAAACATGGAGCGTTTATCAGTCAAATGATAACACTTCCAAATCTTGTTAGTTGATTATCACTCTTTAAGGACATAATTATCTAGTTCTAGATGGGGAACCCTTATATAGTGAAGCAGCCTCCCTTTCAGCATGGCAATTCCTTCACGATCCAAAGCCCATGTTCTCGATCCTTCTGTCCGTATTGGCAAATCTGGCCTCTCCGACGGTATGATGCAGGAGATCAAACGGCAGCTGGATAAGCGGAAGATGATCAAGATCAAATTCCTCCCTAATTTTGAAGCAGCAGCGTTCGACGAGGCAGTCTTAAAAATCACTTCTACCTTAGGAGCAAGGGTTGTGCAGAAAATGGGCAAGATCCTCGTCGTTGAAAAGGCAAGGCGACCGATACGTGCTGAATAATTGTGGAATGATCTTCTTATCTCACCATCGTCTTATTCTCTTCTTGCTAGACGCCTAAAACGAAATATTTATATATTTGTGTATGGTATGGTATCTGAATATAGGTTTTGTTATACTGAAGAAAAGAGGGTTACTGCTCCCCTAAAAAGCAAGAGGTGGAAAAATGAATTTTATTGTGGAAGATGCGTTGAAGCGACTGGATACGAGTAGCGAAACAGAACAAGAAGTAGCCCAAGCCAATATCAAAGTGATTGGCGTAGGCGGTGCAGGCAACAACATGGTTAATTGGCTCTATCACAAAGGTGTGAAGGGAGCTGAGATTATTGCATGTAACACTGATCAACAACACTTGAACACCGTTGGTGCAGATAGAAAATTCTTGATCGGTCGAAATGTAACAAGAGGACTTGGCTGTGGTGGTTATCCGGACAAAGGTGCTGAATCTGCTCAGGAAAGCCTGAAAGAGATTAAAGACTCTATTGCAAAAACCGATATGGCATTCGTTTGCGCAGGCATGGGCGGCGGAACAGGAACTGGAGCAGCTCCCGTTGTTGCTCAGGTAGCACGAGATGTTGGCTCTATTGTCATTGGAACTGTCACGATGCCTTTCAAGATCGAAAGAGCGAGAGTTGACAAGGCAGAGTTTGGACTGCAGCAGTTGCGAAAGGTCTGCGATACGGTCATTGTCATCGACAACAACCGCCTCGTGCAGATTGCAGGAAACTTACCTGTACAGCAAGCATTTGCAGTAGCAAACGAACTTGTTGCAACGATGATCAAAGGCATTGTTGAGACCATCGCTATCCCCTCCCTCGTGAATCTGGATTATGCAGACGTTAAAGCAGTGATGACCGAAGGCGGTGTCGCAGCAATCGGCGTTGGCTTTTCAGACACGAACAACAAGGTTGATGAAGCAGTCAAAGGAGCACTGTCTAATCCATTGCTTGACATTTCGTATGAAGGAGCAACCGGAGCCATCATCCAGATTACCGGTGGACCAGATTTGACATTGGAAGAAATTAACCGCATCGGTGAAATGGTTACCAAATCGATGGATCAAGACGCTAACGTCATCTGGGGAGCCAGAGTTGAAGACACCATGAAAGGAAAATTGACCGTGATGACGATTATCACCGGCGTTAAATCCCCGTGGATCCTCGGCAAGGGCGACTACAAGTCTGCACGAAAGCATGCAGCACGCTTAAATGATGAGCTTGGCATTGAGATGATGTAAGTCATCTCGATTTTTATTTTTTTATTTACTTCCTTTTTCTTTCTGATTTCTTCTGTTCACAGGGCATTCTTGGAGGTTATGTATCTCTCTTTTTATTCTTTCACTGAGTGCCTGCTGTCGTTGGATATATGATCTTAGCATTTGATTCTGCTGCTTTATGTTTTCAATCTCCTCAATCTCATACCTGTATTTGATGTCTTCTGAAGCAGCTTTGCTGGCGATCCGCAACCTGTACTGTGCATTTTTGGGTAAGCTTCCATCTGGAGGTTCAAAACTAATAAAATTATCTTCCATGCCATATTGACCCTTGAGCAGAGGTCCATATCCCATTAACTGAAGTTCCATCATCGGCCAACCATTGAATCCTTCTTCAGAGCTCCGTGCAACTGCGCGATAACAGTGAGGGTACGTTTCTATAGGATTCTTTTCCGTTAACGAATCATAGCGTAGGGCAAAACAAATTGGAACTATCTTTTCAAGATGCTGTCGAGATTGTAAGAATTTATTTCCGCCACAATTATTGTAAGCAGCTGCTTGAGGGTCATCAATCTGCCATAGGAGGTCATCAATCCCTCCGTAGTCTTTGTATCTTTCCTTAAGCCATTGGTCTCTCGCAGTTCTGAGCGATTCTCTAAGCGATTCCATGTCCTCCGGTTTCAGCGGCAGTACCATGAAGAGATTCCAATACAGGGATTCCTGCAGCCCTATGTTGATAAGTTCCATCGCTGCCTGCTTGTTGAGGTAGGCTGAGTACGTTAGGTAATAATCTCTTTCCATTGTTATTATCACTACAAGGGTAATGCACCGGCTCCGGTGAAAATCTTAAAATAGAACCCCTGCCAGCTATACTGGCAGGGTTGGGGAGGTACGAGCTCCCCATGAAAAAGAAAACAAACATACTACAAAAAATTAACGGTTTGATACGACGAGCGAGAGTGCCTGCTT
>JACRKL010000096.1 GCA_016219835.1 Candidatus Woesearchaeota archaeon | reverse complement strand
AATCAGACAAAGAGTTGGAAGAGTAGTGAGAAAGACATGCTCATTCTCGAAATCTTTAGAAAACCACGACAAGGTTATCGGGTTGTTTCTTCAAGAAAGAAACATGGAGCGTTTATCAGTCAAATGATAACACTTCCAAATTTCCTAATGAACTTATCGTTGATCTATACAGTAAATCGTATTCGCAACTTCCCCTAGACATGCGCTATGATTCTCACAAAGCAAGAATTGAGTTGCCTTCACTGAATACTATCTGGCCGATTGCACGTGGTACCGGCAATAGTAGGTTTTGTCTCTTCATTATCCTTGATACCTCCTCATCACGTGGGGTGCGTGCTAAATGAACCTCAAACCCCTCGAAGAGTTGTTAGAAGAAAGCTTGGCTCGTTTAAGAGAGCGAAAACCAGCGGAAAAAGAAAAGGCAAGACAAGATCGCAACGCTGGAAGATGGAATCTCTTCAAACAAATTGGCGGCGGCGTTTATACCGAACATTCTGTGCTTCGTATGGATCAGAACAAAATTATCAAGAATTTCTCAAAGTATGGCGGTGGAGGGTTGTGCATTAATAGATTAGAACCGGAGATGCATGATAACGCCATTGAGAACAATAAACCTGATCAGATCAAAAGGGTAAAGAATGCTTTGAACTAGATGTCCATCACTGCATCTCTTGCTGGCTGACACAATGCAATGTCCCAAGGCCAAAAGTGAATGTGATCGTGAGAATAAACCCACCGAAAAAATTATATACTCCTCCCCTATATCCCTCCTTATGCAACTCACCCTTCAAGATATCCATGAAGATATTGAATCTCTGCGTCAGGAAATGAAGCAAATGAGGGTTCTTCTTGAGCAGGAATCTGAGCCATCCGATGAAGTGGTCAGAGCCGTTAGTCTCTCCAGAAAGAAGCAGAAATATGTGTCTCAGGATGCAATGCGGAAAGAGTTTGGAGCATGACAACAATTACCTGGGATGAAGAAGCAAGAATATTCTTACGTAAATTGCCACAGGATATTGCAAAGAGGATATTCGAAAAGGTAGATACCAAGGTTAGAGCAAACGTACGGCACTATCTCGAAACCCTTGTGAATCTTGACTTTTATAAGATTAGAATAGGCGATTACCGCCTCTTTGTGGATTACAGTACTATAGAGGATAAACTTGTCATCCGAGCAATTCGGCATAGAAAAGATGCGTACAAATGATACCTAACTGCTTAGTTTAGCTTAGTTTATTCAATCAGAGATATGGACAGCAACCCCACTGCATCTCCTGCTGACTCACGCAGTGCAATGTTCCAAGACCATACACCAGCGTCTTGCAGTTGATGCCAACAACTTTTCTGGTGGGAAATAACCGTTCCAAAATCTTCAGTGCCTTGGTATCGTTCTGATGCTCAAAGATCGGCACGACAACTGCTTTGTTTCCAATGTAGAAATTTGCATAGCTTGCCGGCAATCTGCCATTATCATCGCCGACAAAGCCGGGCATGGGTAACTTCACTACACGCAACTGCTTGCCATCTTCTGCTTTCATGTTGCACAGCAGCTCATAATTTTCTTTGAGCAGCGAATGATTTTCATCCTTTGGATCGTCTTCAAACGCACAAACGACGGTGTGCTGATCCACAAACCGGACAATGTCGTCAATATGGCCATCCGTGTCATCGCCCACGATACCCTCTTTAAGCCAGAGCACATTGGTGACGTTAAGGTAATCTTTCAGATACTGCTCGATCTGCTTTTTACTGAGTTTCGGATTTCTATTCTTGTTCAACAAACACTGTTCTGTCGTCAAAACCGTACCCTTTCCATTCACTTCAATAGAGCCTCCTTCAAGCACGATGCCTGGCTCAAACATCGGCAGCTTAAGTTGCTGGTTCATATCGTAAGGAACTTGGTTGTCGGGCAGGAGATCCTCATATTTTCCGCCCCATGCGTTGTATTTCCATTTCACGAGAGCTTTTTTCTTGCCATTGGTGACAAATGTTGGACCATAATCCCGGATCCATGCGTCTGCTGTTGGGATGATCCAGAAGATAATTTGGTGGAGATCAATGCGTGCAGCAACCAGCATTTGCTCTACCTTCTTCTGTACCGCAGCAGAATCAACGAGCAGCTTGACTTTCTGTCCCGTGTATAGGGCTTTGATAAACTCAACATAGACCTGCTCAACTTCTTTCAGCATCTTCCCTGGCCAGGTGACTTTGTTTTTCGGCCACGAGAGCCAGATCGCTTCCTGCGCTTCCCACTCTGCTGGCATGCGAAAGTTGAGGTCTTTTGGAGTTTGCATGCTGCCCTAGAAAAAAAGGGAGTTAATAAAGATTATTTTTTGCGGGAAAGTGAATGATAGAGCTGAGGCTGCCTTCCTGCCATGAAGCCCCATAATCGTTCTGCTTCTGCAGGCAGGTTGAGATCGAGGGTTGCCATGAGCAACTGTTCTTTATCCCCTGCTTGAGCAACGATTCTTCCGTAAGGATCTGCAATACATGAGTTTCCCCAGAAATCAAGTTCACCTTCCTTTCCAACTCTATTTACTGCTGCAACATACATGGCGTTGAGCTTTGCATGGGTGCGCATAACCATAACCCAGTCTATGAGTCATCACGCTTGCAAGGCGTTGATTCTCCGTTCCAGGAACTTTTGCTCGGTTCTTATGACGAGCCATACCGCTAAAAACCGTTTCATTAGCCTGTTGCCCGCTAATGGATCGTGGTTCAATTTCACGGTACTTTAGCAGTCGTTGGAATGCAGAAACAACCTCCTGTTCAACCCACCCGATGAAACCAGTTCCTTGATAATAAAAAACATCAGGAGCATCATGTCCAAATGCTTCAACATGCTTATGTTCCCCATAACGTCCAGCTGCATCACTATCCTGCAATGCTCTGACTAAGCGAGAAGGGGTATTCTCCGAAGGAATAAAATTAAGGGATTCACGCTGACGAAGAATATTCTGATTGCTGGTTTTTCCAACGAGAATCTGCACTGAAGCATAGTGTTTAGGACCATCGCCATTCGTTTGCTCTGGAGATGATGAACCCGTTATTCTCGGGTGTTCTGGATGAATGACCGGATGGATGTAGGGAGCAGTAGCTCTCGCATGCGTTGACACCAGTATGCCTTTTGCTTCACTTCCTTTTGGATCTTTGATGGTAAGAACTTGCCAGTGAGATGAAGGCAACCCCGGATCATAGGGGAAAAGATCTGCATCAACATACGCTAAAGCAATAGGGCGGCGCTGCTGTTCTTCGGTAAGAGAGGAAAGTATGGTATTGCCATCAAACTTCCATAGTGGGACTGCTGTTCCGCTCGTTATTACGCCAACTTCCCGATCTCCAAGAAAAAGGGTATAACCTTGTCTGGCTGGTTTCTTTCCAGGACCGGTTAAGTCATCATTCATGACTGCTAGCGGATAAACAACACGTTTGATCAATCGTTCTTCTAACGGCCGCTGGAAGCGTTCACGCAATCGTTCGCGCTGAGTGCGTTCGTTTGCCATAGCAGCGAGAATTCCATGGGCAATTCCGTTTTTTCCTGCTACCTGTTTATAGGCTAGGGGTGCAATCGGAACACTAAAGAGCGGCATGTCATCACTCAACTCATGTCCATAGAGTGGAAGCCCGGCTTCAAGGCGAAGCGTGTCCCTTGCGCCAAGCCCAACAGGGACAATCCCTTTACCATTGCCATGGGTCGATGCTCCTGCTCCATACTCCAGCAGCATTTCCCACGTCTGCAGTGTGCTTTCAGCAGGAACAAAGAGTTCAAAGCCAACGGGCTCACCCGTATAGCCAGTCCGTGCAATGCGCATGGGAATACCGTCAATACGCACATCCGAAAAGCAGTTACGCTGCGGTTCCGGTAGATGGTATAGGTTTCCCCGTTCACGGAGAATCGTTTCAAGAATTCGTTCAGAAGCAGGACCTTGTAACGAGAGCATGGAAGTTTCATCACTCAAGTCAACCATTTTAGCTTGATAACCTAAGCTTATCTGCTGCAGCCAGTTCCAGTCTTTTGTCCGGTTCCCGGCGTTGACAACCAGAAGGTAATGATCCTTGTTCAGAAAATACACGTAAGCATCGTCGACAACCCCTCCTTGAAGATTGGGGATCATCGTGTACTGCGCTATGCCTGGACGATCAAGTGCCGCAACATTGTTGGAAAGCGCATACTGCAGGAATGCAAACGCATCACGACCGGTGATTTCAAAGCGTCCCATATGGCTGACATCAAAAAGTCCGCTGGCTCTTCGGGTAGTTAGATGTTCCTGTACCGTTCCGCCAGAAACATCACTCTTGTATTCAATGGGCATATCAAAACCGCCAAAGTCAGCCATGGTCTTTGCATGCTCTTGGTGCCAAGCGTGTAATACCGTACCCGTTTTCTGTTCTGGAGATAACGGCTCAGAATTATGTTCAGCATGGTGAGGTGAATTCATGCGGTTTCCTAAACTCTAACTCCTATAAAAAGGTTCTTATTTTACAGTGGTTTCTCTGAGAAGTACTTGATACGCATCAGGTCTTCGGTTATGCAGAAATCTCCAGCCATCTTTTGCTTCATTGTTTCTTGAAAGGTCAACCTCAACAATCAAGACTTCCTCTTTTGTTGAGGATGCCCGTGCGATAACCTGCCCATAGGCATCAGCCACAAATGAACCGCCCCAGAACGTCAGCTTACCTTCTTTCCCGACGCGATTGACGGCTGCAACATGGACATGGTTCAAGGAAGCGTGGGAACGCATGGCATCTTCCCATCTTTGAGATGACCATGGCTCTTCTTTTTTGAGTTCGTCAAACCAGCCGATAGCTGTCGGGTAGAAAATGATCTCTGCTCCTGCAAGCGCATGTATTCTCGCTGCTTCTGGGAACCATTGATCGTAACAGATGAGCGGAGCAATGACTGCTTTCTCCGTCTTGGTTTGTACAAATCCTAGATCCCCCGGCTTGAAGTAGAACTGTTCATAATAAAGAGGATCCTGTGGAATGTGCATCTTTCTGTACTTGCAGATCACTTCACCTTTTTTTCCAAAGATCAAGCAGGTATTGTACAGCTTGCCATCTTTGCTTTTTTCATAGAACGACCCGCCGACTAAGATACTCTTATGCAGCTTTGCCTGCTGTGCAAGGAAGTGATAGGTCTTTCCTTCTGAAGGCTCTGCCGTTTTCAGTTTGCTTTTGTCTTCAGTTTGTGCAAAATACGGTGTTGCAAACAGCTCTTGCAAACAAATGATGTCTGCTCTCTTTTCTGCCGCCAGTTTGATGAAGCGAGCTGTTTTGTTGAAGGCTTCTGCCTGCGTTGATGAAGAGGAAGCTTGAATGAGCGCGAGACGAACGAGCTTTGTCATGCTAGAATTGGAAGAAGAGATGCTTAAATAAGTTTCGGCGCAAGTTTAGAGTTGAGAAGTAGTAATTACACTATTCCATACAACATACATCTCACACTCTTTTTAAGCAATGGCTTAATCGAGGGAGTTTTCACATCAGCAGGTAGGTGGTTCTTAACCAGTAAAGGCAATCCAGTGAGGGTAGCTTCTATTCCTTTCTCGGTTGTAATTCGCTGAAATAAGTCATAAAACGATCGTATACGCATCGGCATATCCGTTCCTTCTGATTTATATTCTTCTGCTTGTTCAAAGAAGAAAGTCTTCCGTTGAAGAACATTATCTGTCAGCCAGTAGGCAAATGCTTCACCAATCGATTTTATTCTCGGGTCAAGATCACCTCGTAATCCAAATTGCTCGATATAAGTATAACGGTTTCGCTCTTCAGCTGGAATGATCATATCACAGACTTGATGGAAACTGGTTTGGTAAAACAGATTATGTGCAGATTCGTGAGTAATCACTTCCTCAACAAGGGTAGAAATGTTATAGTGCTTAAGTTGTGATAATGCAATAGCCTCACGGATAATATACTCCGGATGATTCTGAAAAAGATTAGAGTCTGAAGTGTCAAGCAAGTCGGGATTAATCCAAATGGATGTTAATTTCGGGCCTGTAGCCCCTAAACCCCGTGGACCATGATGATGAGAAACGAGTGGATATTTTTTAAAAGGTCTTCCGGAGGTACTCTCTATCCTAGTGTGAACTGCATCGTGGATACTGCGGAGATCTTTGGGTATGGGAAGAGAATCATAGAAGTCTTTTACTGTGGGCATCAATGCTTCGTATAATCTAGCGTAAGTTTGTGCTGTCATGCGTCCTTTAAGTAAGTCCAAGTATTTAAATGTTGTGATTTTGACTACCTAGCAGTAATCTTATACCCTGATTTATTTAATCGCGGTTTAATCGAATGCAGTCGGTTTCAATTCCTGAGTTTATTCATCCAGTGGGCTACTAATAGAGATGAGCTTTGGCTTAGCCATATGGAGGTACCCCATAGTAGTTCTTGCTTCGTTATGACCTAACAAGGACTGGACTGCTGTAACATCATGACCTGCTTCAATGATGTGCGTAGCGAAAGAATGCCGTAAGGTGTGAGGATGAATGTGTTTTTCTATGCCTGCTTTTCTTGCTGCCTTTTTCACGATCTCTTGTACAGATCGCGAAGAGAGATGGCTGTGCTTTGCACCAGGAAAAAGATAGATGGTGTTTTCCATTGCCTGCTTTATCTGCTCCTTGAGGCAGATGGGAAGGATAAATGGTCGGTCTTTGTCGCCTTTGCCATGCCTGACCCAGCCAACATGCTGCTCCACATCAATATCACATGGCTTGAGCTTGACAACCTCGCTTACCCTAAGACCTGCTCCATACATCAGTGAAACCAACAACTTGTGCTTAGGGTTTTGGATACCTGCAATCAGCCTTTTTACTTCATCTTTACTCAGGCATACTGGAAGTGACTTTGGCGTTTTTGAGTAACGGAGACCTAACCGCATGCTTTTTCTCAGCACTTCTTCCATCATAAACCGTAGGGCATTGAGGGCTACGTTGAGGGTACTTCCAGCAATGTCATCCCCCATGAAATGCTCAAGAAACTCACGACAATCCTTCTTAGAGAACTGCCTTGGATCCTTTGGACAGAACTGCAGAAACTTTCGGATATAAAAGAGGTAGGTCATAACCGTTCTGTGGCTGTGCTTCCTCCGCAACATCTCTTTCTTCATTGCTTCAAGAACGTCCATAGAAGAAAGAGGGTTTAGGGTTTAATAGCTTGATCGCACAAAAAATTGGAAATACTGCGATCGCCCTGTAAATCCTTCAACCGAAGAAGTCACTATTACAGAATTACATCACTTTTCCGGAATCATTTCAGGAAATATGGAACCCTCAGCCCTTAAAACGGCAGATTTCTGAGGATTTCGTATATGAAGTGTTATACGAAATCGTTTCGCAATCATATTTCTTTTAGAAAGACTATTAGGCGAAACGACTCTGCGGTTTTCTGCGGAAAACCTTGCCTCGCCTGTTGGCTCGGTCGTATAACAGCAATTAGTTTCAATATTACTCGACAAATTCTTGATGGTGCATTATCTGAATACGTGGTTAAATCGACCTTGCACTCGATTGAATTTGTCTGCGTCATACTTTCTCGCTACGCTCGAACTTTTCCATCTCTGATTAACTGCGTT
>JACRKL010000095.1 GCA_016219835.1 Candidatus Woesearchaeota archaeon | reverse complement strand
TCTTGGCAGAAGTAAGTCCATTCATAACGATATTGCTGCTGTTGCAGCTTGTGCAGATGAGTTTTGGTGCCATACGCACACCAAATATTTCAAAGAATAAAAATCTTTCTGTCAGTCATTTACTAACACTACCCGATTTTTTATCTGACTCAGGAACGACAACTATGACTGATGCGCAGTGGGCTTCGCTGCATCTTGGCGATGAATCGTATGGATCAAACAAAGGCTATTTTCTGCTGCAGGAACAAATCCAGAAAATCTTCGGCAAAGAATTTTTTCTGCTTGAGAAACCAACGGCATTCCTCTTTCATCAGGGTAGAGCGGCAGAAGATGCCCTGTTTACTGCGCTTGGGAAACTAGGCAAAAACATGATCATTCCCAGCAACGGTCATTTTGATACGACGCATGCGAATATTGAAGCGAATGGTATGGAAGGAAGAAATCTCTTTTCAAAAGAGTTGAAGGAAGATATCGACGCACCATTCAAAGGCAATATGGATCTTCAGGAGCTTAAGGTGCTGCTGGAGCAGAAACATACGCACATACCGCTTGTCTATATAACGGTAACGAACAACACCGGCGGCGGTCAACCTGTTTCGTTAGAAAATATCAGGCAGGCTGCTGAGCTTAGCCATCACTATGGCATACCATTCTTCCTGGATGCATGCAGGTTTGCAGAGAATGCATGGTTTATCAAACAGCGTGAGCAAACGTTTGCATCATGCAGCATTCCACAGATCGTTCAGGAGATGTTTTCATACGCCGACGGTTTTACGATCAGCTTCAAAAAAGATGGGCTTACTAATATGGGAGGAGGATTATTTATCCGTGGAAATGGTTTGTTTTCTCAGAAATATCCACAGGTTGGTGAACAGCTCATGGACGAACAGATTCTCAAAGAAGGTCATCCGACGTACGGCGGCATGTCGGGAAGGGATATTATGACGCTGGTTGAAGGTCTAAAAACAGTACTTAGGGAAGACTATCTTTCATACCGTGTCAATCAAGTGCAGACGTTTGGGACGATGATGCAAAGCATGGGAATTCCGGTGGTGACCCCCTTTGGCGGACATGCTGTTTATCTCGATGTCAATCGTTTTTTTGCAGGAACGTCCATGAAGCCAGAAGATTTTGGCGGTATCAGTTTAACAGCCTTACTGCTCGCAGGGTTTGGACATCGAGCTTGCGAACTCGGTTATTTTGCCTTCGGAAAATATGACCCAAAGACAGGAAAGGAAGAACATCCGGCGATTAATTACGTCCGCTTTGCAGTACCAAGGTTACGGTATGAAACGGAAGATTTGGCGGCAGCTGCATATGCTGTCAAAGCACTGTATGATCAACGCCATAAGATTCCAGGAGTCGACGTAGTGTTTGGAAAAGACCTCTCCCTTCGCCATTTTAAGGCACGGTTTATCTGCAAAAAATGAACGAAATGAACGATGAGGTTCACGAGTTTTTACCGACAAGAACAGCACTGCCTTGAGGAGAAGGTAGAGAAACATTCTCGATATCCTGAAATCTTGCAACTGGCAAACCAAAAGGAGTATGAGCAAAACGACTCAAGGAACCCCATAGACGAACCGAATGGTACGTTTCTGAAAACCGATACCGTGCAGCATCCGATTCTCCGCTGTATTTGCCTGTAAAAGTAACTGGACTTCCGATCGGGACATTTTTCTCGTCCCATGGTTCGTGCCCAACTGCTTTGCCAATGTGAGCAAAACAGGCGTGTTGAGGGACATAGAGCAACAATGCCTGCTCCTGACGCTCGCCATCTCTTCCCAAGGACTGAGTAAACGGTACGTTAGCAACGACAAAACCTCGTATCACATACCGCTGCCCTTTGTCGAAAAAAGAAAGTGAAGAAGAATACTCGGGATTTTGAGTGGTATGAACGGCTGGAGCAACAAGCGCATCCAGATTTTGCTGTTGCGTACGATAATTTTCCCAGATGCCAAACCCTATGAGTCCGGAGCTGAGACCGATCATTGTTACTAGAGATGAAAGCTTCATGATGAGACGAAATCAACCAGGTATTTAAATGTTTCGTTTATCGTCACTATAAGATGGTCATTTTTATAAGTTACTAGTTTGGAACATTAGCTTTAAATATCTCCTCAATTCGAACTCGATGATGGCATTAACCAATCTCCTTGATCCACTCCTGGATCCATTACTTGCGCTGCCTTCACTCTGGGCTATTTTTATTCTCTCACTCTTCATTTCAGTCGTCATGGTTTTTGCCTACAAGCTGTTTACCAACCAAACGATGATGAAATCGTTCCGTGAGGATATCAAGAAGCTGCAAGGCGATATGAAAAACGAGCGTGAGAACCCCAAGAAGATGCTGGAGATTCAACAGCAGATCATGCAGAAAAATTCTAAGTATATGATGGAATCATTTAAGCCAACACTCATTACCTTTATTCCGCTCATCTTCATGTTTGCTTGGATGAATGCACATCTCGCATATCATGCACTTCCTCCAGATCAGCCATTCACCCTTACTGCGTATGTTCAAGACGGGGTAACGGGAACCGTTGAATTGTTTCCCAATGGATTAGAGCTGCAGGGAAATGCAACACAGATCATTAGCCAGAGCAAGGTGAGTTGGCAACTTTCTGGTAAAGAGAGAATATACACGGTCAATATCCGTTTTCAAGAGAACGTTTATGAGCAGATCATTCAGATAGACCCTGTGCTGTATCAGAATCCTGAAAAACTGATCCGCAAGAATGGAGTGGAAAAAATAGTAGTCACCATGAATAGAGTCCGCCCACTGGGCAATGATTTCAACCTTTTTGGCTGGTATCCTGGATGGTTAGGGGTCTATATTACGCTCTCACTGGTGTTCAGTATGACACTCAGAAAGGTTATGGGAGTACATTAACTGCCGTTACCATTAACCCATTCTGGAAGTTTTTGCGCGATGATAACTGTTGCGGAGTAATCTTTCTTTCCTCTGGGGAGCGGGTGATAAAATGGCGAGATCATACGCTCACTGACATACGTTGCAAGCTCGCCAAGTTTCTGGCAGTAGGCAGCTATTTCCGGAGATTGATCATGATTTTTCATTAACTTAGAGAAGGGTTGCCCCACAAATGCTCTTACCGTATCCATGCTATGATGGGCTATCTCTGTTTGGTGCAAGAAGTTCCCAAGATGAGTATGCGTATTAGTCCATGCGTCAAGCAATTTGCCATCGTCATCCCACCAGTTGAAAACGTGATACCGTAAATTTTCCATATCTTGCGAGTGAACCGTAGAACCTTGCTCATTCGGTTTCATCCTCTCAAAAACGGGGGAATAGCACATACCCGTAAGCTGGATCCCAGCCGCAGGTTCCTGAAAGGAGAATATATCCCTGCCAATATAAGAAGCCATATTGGTAATCATAAAATCTAAGCTACTTCTAAATCCGTCACGAACACGCTCTGGTGAGGTGCCAAGTTGAGTATAGATTTCCGGTTTTTTAAATCCCTGATAAACACCAACGAGTAGCCCATAGAGTTCCTGATTCTCGGGAGCAACCTTTTTCTGCTGTGCCTGCTCCATCACTTCACGAAACGCAGCACGGATATAGGATGCAAGAAATGAGAACTCCATCATCATATCGATACGATCTTCCCGATTCTTTGGCTCTAGATCTTTCAGTACATCGCCACTACCAAACGCCATAGGGTTCTCTTCATAATGCCGTTGAATGCGGTTACGAATCCCATCATAGGCGAGAGAAGCAAACATTACCGATGCTTCTTGCTCGATTAGCTCATGTCTCGTTTGGTTATAGGGGCTCATATACGATCATGAAGGGTACGAAGTATATAAATGTTCCGATTATAACTACTCCATGATGATATCACAGAGCTAAGCTCTCCGGAGACAAATGCAGGAGATTTTCGGCAGTAATATTTATATAGCTCATCGTCCGAGGAAGAGCGATGATTCAGCCTTCGCTCATTCCCTACATCCAGCACCACCGTTCTCTAGGGTTTAACGATAACGATATCAGAACATACCTCGTGCAGCAAGGCTATCCTCCGATTGATGTGGAAGATACCTTTCGCGTAGCGCAGATGCCGCAGACCCAACGTCATGAGATCCACTTGTCCAAAAATACCCTTGTAGGACTAGGCATGGTGCTTCTGGTCATACTCGTGCTTGCAGGAGCAGGTTATTTTTTCATCTCAAGAGGACCCTCAGAGTTACTCGACCTTGAATTACAAGAGACAACTCTAGAGGCAGAAGCGGGAACAACGTACCGATTTCTTGTTAACTTGATCAATGTCGGAGGCAAGGAGAGATATGATGTTACCTTAACTCATGAGTTGCTCGATATAACTGGAAAGAGAGTCACTTCAAAAACAGAGACCGTTGCCATCAGTACCCGGGTATCGAAAACGGCAAACTTGCCAATTCCGGTAAATCTAGCCGCAGGTTCGTATGTGCTGAGAACAACAGCAAGTTATAATGGTATGAGCGCAACGTCGGAACTCACGCTAACGATTTCAGCACCTTTGGAAACAGCAACTAGGTCAGCAACACCCTCGGGCACCCCAATCCCCACACTAGAAAATCCGATACTTAAGAAATCAACAGCAAACGCACCGGAACAGCAATGGGTAGAGGGTGGTGAAGCGCAGCAGTTAAACGCGATGGGAAGAAAACAACTCCTTGACTATGTTACTGAGATTGCAAAGACGGATAAGAACAAAGCCGTATCACTCTGTGGGGTTGTGGAAAAAGTAGCTGACCAGCACAGCTGTTATAAGACGTTGACCATTCAGCTTCACAGCTCCAATATCTGCAAGCTGATGATTCCCGTTCAGTACATTGATACCTGCATTATCACCTATGCGAGAGAGGCAAAAGATTACAGCATTTGTGGAGATATTGAGAATGAGTTCCTTAAGGAAAGTTGCATTGCGCTGGGCAAAATTGAAGATCTCAAGATCGAAGAAGCGCAGCAGACAGCACAACAGCAGCAAGGGGGATGATGATGGTAAACGTAGCGATTAACGGATTTGGAAGGATTGGGCGATTGGTCTTTCGAGCAGGCTTTGGAGACAAGAACATCGACATTATTGCAGTCAATGACCTCAGTGATGTTGCAACGCTGGCGCATTTACTGAAGCATGATTCCGTTCATGGAACCTATGCAGCTGATGTGAAGCCAGCAAACGATGGATTACTTGTCAATGGAAAAAAAGTGCTCGTGTTTGGAGAAAAAGATCCGACAAAACTGCTATGGAAAAAACTAGGAGTGGATGTTGTTGTAGAATCCACCGGCCGATTCACGACAAAAGAGCTTGCATCGCAACACCTAACGGCAGGAGCCAAGAAAGTGTTATTAAGTGCGCCAGCAAAAGATGGGGCAGACATCACGATCGTAAAAGGGGTCAATGAGCATCTCTACGACAAAAAGAAACACCATATTGTTTCCAATGCATCCTGTACGACGAACTGCCTTGCTCCACTGATTAAAGTGCTCAATGATGCATATGGTGTTGAGCATGGGTTTATGATCACCATCCACGCTTATACAGCAGATCAGAATATTGTTGATGGCCCTCACAAAGATTTGCGACGAGCAAGAAGCGCAGCAGTCAATATTACACCAACAACGACGGGAGCTGCAAAAGCGGTGGCAGAAGTCATTCCTGAACTGGCAGGCAAGACGGACGGCATTGCTGTTCGTGTGCCGGTTCCTGATGGCAGCATTGTACATTTTATTGCGACGCTGAAGAAAAAAGCATCGGTTGATGAAGTCAATCTGCTCTTCAAGAAGATGGCGCAAACAAAGATGAGAGGAGTGATCGAGTATTCAGAGGAAGATCTTGTGTCGAGCGATATTATTGGCAATCCACATTCAGCAATTTTTGACAGCAAGCTGACCAAAGCAGTTGGCGATAAGACGATCGAAGTTGCTGCATGGTATGACAACGAATGGGGCTACAGCAATAGGATCATTGATGTGGTGAAGATGCTGCTATGAACAAAAAATCACAGATCACGCTATTCATCATTGCAGGGATTGTCATGCTGCTGTTGATAGGTGTCGTGATCTGGTTATTAAAGCCCGTGCAGATTTATCAGCAAACATCTACTCTTGCAGTAGAAACAGAACCAATAAAGCGTTATGTAGAAGCCTGCTTTGCACAACACCTGGAAGAGATACTTCCGCTGATCGGACTTCAGGGTGGGTATTTTGGCGTACCAGCGTATCCTATCGTCTATAATTTCACAGACATCAACCTCTCGATTCTGGTTCCGTACTACATTTATCAACAGAAGATAACAACTCCTAGCAACGAGCAACTGCAAGATCAGCTGAACCTCGCGTTACGTTTAATCGCGCCAGATTGCAAAGAAATACCTGAGTTCCCCTACGATGTTCAGTTTGAAGGGGATCCTCTAATTCAAGAACTATCTATCACTAACAACTCGTTATCTGCAAGAGTTACCATGCCTGTAACCATTAATAATCATGGAAGCGTGTATCATATGAATTCATTTTATTTTGTGATGGGAACACAACTAGGACAACTCTACAAGATTGCTCAAAAAATAACAGAATCACAACACAGTCTTGGAAATGCCATTTGCCTGAGTTGCATTGCAGAGGAAACCAATAGTACAGGGATCCGTGTTGAAATCACTACGGTTCCGACGAATGACGGATTTTTTGTACTCTACAGTTTAGATGAACCAAAAGGGTTAGTCTTTAATTTTGCACACCAGTTCATCAATCAAAAGTCCCCTCGTGAGAAAGCATTTGAAGCCATCCCTACATTAGAAGCAACTCTTGGTTACCCCTTTGTATACACTGTAAAAGCTGGACCAAATCTTCAATTCTATGATGATACTGATCTCTTTGATATCAATAGATACAATGGCACAATTTCTTTTACGCCAAAATCGGATGATCTCGGAAGCCATTTAGTAAACGTATGGAGTATTGATTCTCAGGGTAAGAAAGATGAGCAACTCTTTACGGTCACTGTGCAAGGGTTTGGAGAAGCTCCTACCCTTGAGCCAACAGGCATTCAGCTTGCACGCGTGGGAAAACGTTTCACCTATCGTATTAACGCATCATCTTCCTCACCGCAACGTCTTTACTATACGGATAATACCACTATCTTTGACATCAATCTCCTGACGGGATGGATCAACTTTATGCCTACAAAAGGAGATGTCGGAGAACACAGTATTAATGTAACTGTAACTAGCGAAAGAGGGATAACAACCGATGAAACTATGGAACTCATTATCGCGCAATAACCCAAAATGGATTGTGTATGGGATGCTCTGGCTATGTATGATCGGAGTAGTTGCTGCAGCAAACCCACCTCTTGCTCAGGATTGGGAAGCAAAATACAATACTGGAAACCACAAAGAAGCATTTGAGATCTGTCCTACATGTGTTGTGGAAAAGACCGGTGGAACAATATTTGGTGAACTACCTGATACGACCCTCACCAAGTTCTTTCTCGAGAATCCAACCTCCATTCAACCATATTCAGATGTCGTTAAAAAGTTAGTTCTAAGAACCCATGACCTTCAGCTTGCAAGAATGTACTTACAATCTGGATCCGTGTCATACCGTGATCCCGATAACCGCGCAGTCGCACAGACACTCATCGTGAATGGAGAACTGAAGGATGAGGCGGATCAAAGAATATTTAGAGACTTGTTAAAGCAGATAGATCCCGAAGTGTTCAGGGGTAGCATAACCGTTCAGCGATTCTCCAGTATTTATTTCAGCCAAGATCCAAGCAGAATTAATGCAGATAAGGACAGCAAGGAGATCTTTGTCAAATATCTTGCAGCGAGAGGAGTGCGTATCCGTGGATTCACCGGAAGCATCAAAGAGTTTAGAGATAATGGTCAGTTACGAGATACAGCAGATACGAGTATTAATATTCATGATTTTGAAAACAATCCGAAATACGGGATTGAAATAGCTGACGGCACCCTGTTCTTAACATTAGGTACGGATAAAGAAAACGAGAAGATTCCATTTACAGGATCCCTGCGCATGGATAAAAATGCAAAAGCAAC
>JACRKL010000094.1 GCA_016219835.1 Candidatus Woesearchaeota archaeon | reverse complement strand
CTGCCATCCTAATGTGAGCATCTGCCAAAAAAAGTAGCAAGCGAAAAGGGAGTTCCATGGGGAATTTTCGCTAACGAAATACCCTGAATTCATGCGAACAGATGGCAGAACCTCGCATCTTGCGAGATTTTCGTCAGAGCCCATTCGATGAGAACTTTTATAAATTTTTTCTTTCTCTTCTTGGAGATGGATATCTTCACGCAGATCAAACAGCTTCTGGAACAGCATGGAGTGCCTTACCGTCACCTGCATCATGAGCCAACGCCGACGTCGGAAGATTCCGCACGAGCACGGAGAGAAGACGTTCGTATTGGGGGAAAAGCGTTAGTGCTTAAAATCGGAGATCATTTTGCTCTCTTTGTCTTGAGTGTTGCACTTCGACTGGATAATGCTGCCATCAAGAAACATTTTAACGAGAAATCCACTCGGTTTGCAACTGCTGAAGAACTCAAAGAGATGACTGGTCTTGTTCCCGGCTCTGTGCCGCCGTTTGGGAAATCGATACTGCCGTTTGACTTGTATGTTGATCCTTCCATTCTTGCGAACAAAGAGATTGCATTCAATGCAGGATCACTGACGGATTCGATCCTCATGCAGGTGGACGATTACCTGAAGATTGCGAAGCCAGAGGTTTTCGCGTTTGCAAAGAACTAATGTTGAGCACTCTCTACTACTTTCGCTTTCTCAACTCGTAACTCTTCTACGCGAGCTGCATACGTCTTCTTAAACAGTTCCATGCCATTGACTTGGGCGAGGACTTCTTGCTCGATGGCAGTTCTCGGTTCTTCTCTTCGTGCTCCATACAACAAAGAACCTTCTTCGTATTTCTCTGGTGTGACATACGCATAGGTTGCGATTCCTGATTTCTCATTGCCTTGATAATCTGTTAAAATAACAAAGCCGTTGTTGACGACACTGAAATGCTGTGGAATTGCAATAGAACGATTGAAGGCACTGTAGATATTGGTTCGTGCTCCAAAGAGTTCGATCATTTCTGCATCATGCTCCTGCAAGAATCGGTCAAATGGATTTTTGCCGTCGAAATGATGATAAATCATCCTCCCGCTTCCGGTGTAGAGAGGCTCTCTGCCGCTATCCCAGAAATGACCTACTCCTTGACAGAGCCATGCTTCAGCATGAGGATCATCTACCGCAACGGCAGCACGGTGGGCGATGTCAATGTAATCCAGATTTCTGGCAATGCCGTTCCAGTATCTCATGTCAATCTGTCCTGCAGCTTCTTCAAGGGAGCATAATGTGCTCAAAAGCAAACCCTGTTTCCCTTGGATTTCTTCATGATCTCGAGTTATTCTTCCAGTGGCGATGTCGTTGTAGGCAATTGCTTTTCTGACTGGAGCGATATGTCTGCCATCTTTGGCATGCGGTGATTGAGCGAGGGGGATAGCGAAGCTGACCATCAATCCGACATATTCGCTGATGGTACCAAGATTGCCGTCGCACGTCTTGCGAGCAAATTTCTCGGGGTCGGTGATGATATTCAACGTTGCTTGATCCCAGTGGCTGAAGAATTGTAACACTATCTCTCGTTGGGCAGGATCTTCAAACTGCTGTTGTGCAGCAAATCGCATTTTCTCAGAGATCAAATCAAGGGCTGAACCTGCAGATTCTCGAGGGTCGCTTATTAAGTACGGATCATTCCCGGTTTGCAGCAGGGTTAGTATATAGTCTTCTGCCTTCTCTGGTGAATCCATCTCCTGCAAGAATCTTCGAGATATGATTGTTGAGAGGTCAAAGGAGTTAGTCATACGTCCTGAGAATCCCTTGCTGTTTAAATGCATAATCGAAAACCTCCTGCACTTTGCCGCAATCTTTTTAAATAACCCCGATTTTTCTCACGGTATGCCTATCCCACAATTGAAATCACGAACGTTTCGCCGAGTCCAGAGAAGGACTCCCGGCGGAAAAACAGTGCAGCATTATCACTTGCGCAAGCCCAAGCAGCCTCACTGTGGCGGCTGTGGTGCTATCCTTCATGGCATTCCGCATGAACGACCAGTCATCATGAGAAACATCCCTAAGACGATGAAACGACCCGAAAGACCATACGGCGGTGTTCTGTGCAGCAAGTGCATGCGTGTTGCTATAGTCTTTAAAGCGAGGCAGGGATAACCATGTTTGACGTTGGACGAGTTTGCTACAAAATTGCAGGCAGAGATGCAGGCAAGAAAGGTGTTATTGTTGAAGTTCTTGATGTGAATTATGTGGTCATTGATGGAGCAACCCGAAGAAGAAAGTGCAATGTCAAGCACTTAGAGCCAACGGATCAGGTCATCAGTGTCAAGCATGGATCTGCTTCAGAAGACATTGCAAAAGCCCTCGGTATCCCATTTACTCCTAAGAAAGCAAAGCAGAAGAAGGAGCAAGTGAAGAAAGCTCCGAAGGCAACGGTTAAGAAAGCAGCAACTCCTGCCCAAAAAGAAAAGAAAGCGTAATTCACCCTTTAGTTTATGCTGTATTCTTTTCTCGTTATCTTTCGTAAATATCATTCAGTTGAGATTCTTCGAGTAAAGCATACGTCTTCTCTATCAATTTCTCTTTTTGGCTCATGAATGACAAAGTACTTGTAAGATAGTAAACTGCTGCGGTATAACAGAGGAGAGTACCTGCCATATAGATTTCGGAAACTGAGGTATCATCTGTGCCGACTACTTTTGATGCAAGACTTAAAACGAGCATACCTAAACCAGCTACCCCTGCTCTCTTTGCACCTTCATTTCTCACCCTCATCAGAAGATTGGTAGTCAATTCTTCAGCAATAATCATCGTGGGCTGCTCCACATTTAAATTGCTCATCAAGAGAGGCAATTCCGTGCGTACTGTTTTTGTTAGCCAAGCCATCGAAAACTCCACGTTAAAAAGTAGAAAAAACAAAGAAAAAAAGCGAGCCTACAGCTCACTCAATGCAACCAACGTCAGCTTTGTGTCTTTCTTGTTGACTTTGAGTTCCATGCCAACTAGATATTTGACACTCGTCTTTTCTGCGGTTTGCACGAGCTTTGGATCGACTGCTCCGTCAAGGACGATCGCATGCGCTCCAGTGCTCAAGCTTTTGAGGGTCGTTAAAAGCTCGCTCGTTGGCACTTTGCCTAACAAGTTGAGCTGTTCATCGAGGATATAAGCGCCTCTTGTACCGACCAAGTCTTCCAGCATTTCCTTGAACTTCTGGCGTTCCTCAGGTGAAAGGGGTGCTCGTGGTCTTTCTTGCGGGCGTGCTTCCATGGGTCGTTCTTGCCTTGGTTCTGGACGCTGCTCTGTCCTTTCCCGATCAAACCGAGGTTCACGCTGCTCGCCCATAGGAGGTCGCTGCTCCTGCTGCTGGGGAGGCATGGACCTTGTTGCCTGTGGGGGGCGTTGTTCATAATTACTATTGGCTGGCTGATGCCTGAATCCGCCTTCCTGCTTGACTTGCTCTGCAGGAACTCTGCTTCTGAGCGCCATGTGGATCTCCTTCTTGGTGATCTCTTCGACTTCTTTGCCATCGGGTGCTTTGGTGATATAATCAATATCTCCCACGGCAAGGAGCTCTTTGATAATCAGATCTCCACCCCTGTCGCCGTCAACAAAAACGGTAACGGTTTTTTGCTTCGTCAGCTCAATGATCGTTTGCGGCACACTCGTACCATTGACTGCAATGGCGTTCTTGATGCCGTACTTGAGCAGGTTGATAACGTCAGCTCTGCCTTCTACAATGAGAATCTCGTCGGACTCATCAATGGCTGGACCTGCAGGCAACCGTTCTTTGCCAAACTCACGGATTTCCATGGTTCGGACGGACGCTGCAACTTCTTCAGCGAGCTCTGCAGAATCAGGCATGGACGTATCCAAAAGCTCTTTGAGCAGCTCCTTTGCTCTGCTGATAACAAAGTTTCGTTTACTGACGCGGACATCTTCAATCTTTTCTACTCTGAGCTTAGCATTGCATGGCCCAATACGTTGAATGATCTCCAATGCAGCGCCGATGATGGCAGTTTCAGCCTTATCTAAGCTGGAAGGAATAATAATCGCTCCCTTCGTCTTTCCGCCTCGAGTTTCAACGTTAACTTCAATTCTACCGATCCTACCGGTTCTCTGTAACTCTCTGAGCTCAAGCTCTTCTCCGAGCAGACCTTCAGTCTGACCGAAAATTGCTCCAATGACATCTGGTCGATCTACGACACCGTCAATGGATATTGATGTGTGTACAATATATTTTGATACCACTGGACTTACTTTTCCCATCTCTCATCCCTCGGTTTTAAGAAGAAGTCTGTCAGTACTACCGTCTATGCATATCCTAATTTCGCATATGGGAAATGATCGGTGAGCATGAACAGCACTTCTTCCTTTTGATTGTCTACTATTGGAACGAACTGCATTTATTCTCTATGTTCTTGTTCTTTTTTTAGGTTCATAATGTGGACTCGCATATAGGTTTCATCCACTCATGATCTGATAATCGTTCCTTGCCTTGTTGAGTATGAAAACTGACGCCCGAACCACTAACTCCCACGTTCATAGCTTGCATTTAGCGACTGCTCCCGTGGGTACTCTCGTGTCGGGCTGGATGGTACACGAGTGTCTTCTATTCCCTGCCAAAACATAGTTTCAGCTTGTAAAAGGACCCATGTGTACCTGGCGTAGGGCTATCTAATAAGGCAGAATATATAAAACTTCCGGCTGGCGACGATGCCAAGACAATCGGCTCTGTAGAAAATGTTAGCGGCATTCAAGCAAAACCCCGTTTGAACTTCCGAATTTCACCGACAAGGGGGACGCCCCCTACGGGGAATGTCGGTTATCGAAAACCAAAAGCGAGGGTTTTGAGCCGCTAAGTCGAGCGATAGCGAGATTTTCTAGAGAGCCAAGACAATCGAAAGGTTTATATTCTTCCCGTTGTTATTCGAAAGGGGGTGGTTTTATGAATAAGGATAGTACGACTGATCAACAGGCTCCTGCTGAAAAAACATCTGCACATCATGAAGGACATCAACGACATACGGCTCACATTCATCCATCATCTGGTAAAAAAAGAAGCTTTCATCCCCATAAGCTGAAGATCTCGGCAGTGTTACTGCTGGTTTTGGGATTGTTGGTGTTGCTCAGCATTTTAACATTCCAGTTCAACAAGCCGCCGGAAGGTGCTGTCGCTAAAGTCTATGACACTCAAATCACGAAAGATCAACTTGCCTCAAGGACTTCTTTGCTCAGTAGAAGTGGCGTTCAGCTCTCGCAACCAGAGGTACTGAACCAGACCATCATTGAACTCCTCCTCCTTCGAGAAGCAAAAGCCAAAGGCATCAGTGTTAGCGAGGAGCAACTCAGTAACCTCCTTCGGGATTTTCTTACCGCTTACAACATGACGCAAGACGATTTTACGAAGAAGCTTTCTGCGCAGGGGTTAACACTTGCCGACTTTACGACGTATTACCAGCACCAGCTGACGATCGCACAGCTCCTGAACCAAACCGTTCTTTCGTCGATTGTTATTGACCCCATTGCAGTGCAAGCATACTATGACCAAAACTCTGCTTTGTTCATCGGTCAGCAGGGTAAGATCAGAGCAAGATACATTTCATATCTAACGGAAGCAGAGGCACAGCAGGCTCTTCATCAGCTGAAGCAGGGAACGTCTTTCGATGTGCTGGTTGCTGCTCTTGAACCCTTGGGAAGAGCTGGTGACTTAGGCTTCTTTGGCAAAAGGGAATTAGTTCCTGATGTTGAAGCAGCTGCCTTTGCGTTGCAGATAAACCAATATTCAAATGCTGTCTCAACACAATCGGGTTACGTGATTGTCCAAAGAGAGACTGATACT
>JACRKL010000105.1 GCA_016219835.1 Candidatus Woesearchaeota archaeon | reverse complement strand
GCGAGGTTCTGCCATCGGTTCGCATGATTTAGGGTTCATTTGCTGGCAAGAATTCCTCTGGAACACCCTTCTCGCTCAAACCGATTCTTCTAAGAATGCTCACAGAAGGATGGCAGAACTGACATTTTCACCGGAGCCGAAGTCATCATAACATTTAAATAGACGATACGCTCAGAAAAGCAACAGAGAGGTGTTAGCTATGAAAAAAGGACAAGAGCTCTCCATGACCGTCATTGTGATTGCTGCGATTGCATTAATCGTGTTAGTGATTCTTGCAGCGATTTTTATCGGAAGAGCAGGAAAGACTGCTGTCGGCGTTGATTCCTGCAAAGGACGATGTGTCGCATCATCTGATGAATGTGCAGGACAATATGAACGTGTCACCAACGATCCCTGTTATGACAGCAGCAGCAAGAAGACTGATCAGCTGTGTTGCTTAGGTGTCGATGTCGGAAACAATGGCAATTAAGCGAAAGAAAGGAGAACTAAGTTTAGAGGTGATCGTCATCGCGGCGATCGTCCTCATTGTTCTTGTTATTCTCGTTGTTATTTTTGCAGGCAAGATCAGGATCTTTGGAACCGGGTATTCGGATTGTGCCTCTAAAGGAGGGCATTGCGCTGAGACGTCCTGTTCTCAGAGAGGAGCAAACGGGCAATGCTTATGCGAGAGTTCTGAAGCTTCCTTAACGGGGACGAGTTGCGAACGGGATGATTTGCCTGGAAATGAGCTGTGCTGCGTGTCGGTGCTGAAGTAGTTATTCCAGTTTCCGTAAGTAGTAGAGTCCAACGTTGTAGTCAAACGTAACTAATGAACTACTGATGCAAGACCTTCCTGTAAAGAAATCATCATAGCAAAGCTCGTCAGTACGCAAGTAAACTCTATCAGCGTGTTTTTTTTGAGCAGATTCTACATTGAATTGTTCTTCAAAGTACAGCTGTTTTTTCTCCTGCAACCTCATAGTTCTCTGAGTCGCGATATACTGCTGCACCAACGGCTCAGCTCGCTTATTGAGCTGATCGCCTGCAAAAAACAGAGCTGCGATCAGAGCTGCTGAAGCTGCAACTGCAGTAATGCATCCTTTCAATCCGTGCTGTTGGACATATTCCTCCGATTTCATACCCATTACCATCGAGAAAGAATGAACGTAAGGATATCAATGTTAGTTGTCACCCTATACGACAACACTTAAATATACGGAGCCATTCGCTATGCAGATGATCACCCAGCTCCAACATCTCGGGCTTTCTAAGAAAGAAGCAGAAATCTATACATCCCTTGCTCATCGAGGAGAGAGTAGCGCCAATGAACTTGCGAAGCAAACATCAACCAACAGGACGGTGATGTACAATGTGCTCCAGCAGTTGATCAACCAAGCGTTGGTAACTTACATTGTAACAGGGAAGAAAAGAATATACTCCATTACACCACCTGAAGCGTTGCTGGTCAATGTAAAAGAAAAAGAAAGCCTTGCACAGGACGTGATGCAAACAATTATGAAACTACAACCGAAGCAAGCTGCCCCTCACAGCGTACAAGTCTATGAAGGAACGGGAGGAATGCGACTGCTCTTTGAGGAGATCAGAGCAGCAAAAGGGTTATGCGTCTTGAATGCGACCGGCCTTATCTTTACTCATCTCTACAGTGCTCCGCATATCGTAAAAGATATTGAACGACATGGTGCAAGGGTGATTGCTTGTGATGCTCTACGAAAAACTGAGCTAGCAAACGTGAAAAACATTCAGGTCAAATATTTACCAAAAAATGCGGACAATTATGCAACGACCTTCCTATTTCAGGGGAAGATGATTCTGTTGGTAGCAAACGAAAAACCACTCCTTATTAGGATCCAGCAGCAAGAAATTTATGAAGGATATATGAAGGATTTTGAGATTTTGTGGAAGAAGATCTAACTCATCTTATTCAAAACGAGCGGGTCTAAAACCCCTGACTTTAGTCCGCTCGTTTTGAATCCCAAAAACTCGCGATTAAGCGAGGAGCGTAAAACCACGGGCT
>JACRKL010000102.1 GCA_016219835.1 Candidatus Woesearchaeota archaeon | reverse complement strand
TGCCATCCTTCTGTGAGCATTCTTAGAAGAATCGGTTTGAGCGAGAAGGGTGTTCCAGAGGAATTCTCGCCAGCAAATGAACCCTAAATCATGCGAACCGATGGCAGAACCTCGCATCTTGCGAGATTTTCGTCAGAGCCGCTCACTTCTTCCGTCCTATGATATAGTAAAGCACAGCTCCAAGAATATTGGCCAACACGAGTAAAACGATCCAGATCCACCGTTTCTCTTTGCTCTGCTTCTTCCAGCAGTCAGCAAGCATCAGCAGCCAGAATACTACAATGAGAGTCACAATCGGCAAAAGAAACAAAATCGTTCCTACGCCAAGTCCCTGCACCAACCCATAACGCCGCGCTTCTGAAGAAGTATACGTTGGAACCTTCACGCCAATAATGTGATCGCTATACTCGGTGTTCAGCTTGTCGCCATAGCGCAGTTCGAGATCCAAGGGGATATCTTTCCCATTACCGTTGAGATACAGGGTATAGTCGGCAGTTTCATAATCGTCGCCTTCAATATTGCCCACATAGACTTCAGAAGGCGAAAGAATCGTGTAATTCTCATTTTGCTTGAGCTTGAGGATAATATATTTTGCTTCCAAATCGCCGATATTGTTGACGCGGAGCGTCACTTTGCCTTTCATGCCTTTCTGAAATACGACAGACTGATCTAAAGTAACCCACAACGACGGCTTCTGATTGACCGGCAAACCCAGGATAAACGTTCGATTATATTGCTTGCCAAGACTGTCATAATAGATCAAGTTGACAGGAAGCTTGTAAATACCAGCTGCTGTATCATGATCAACCACTAACGGAAAAGAGAGCGTCTTCTGCTGGCTGCCGTCAAGCCATTTGACCTGTTGCTCGTTCGTTGAACCAAACGGAGTAAACGGAAATTCTGAAGACAGCAAAGCAGTGCTTGTTACATATTGATTGTAGAGGTCAAGCTTCACGGAAAGATCCTTGATCCATGAATCTGCCGTATTATGTAATGTCAAGGAGAGTGTAAACGGTTTTCCTGGTTCCAGATGATCAGGAGTTGTTACGATATCATCAACCAGTACCACGGCATCCCGAGTTTGCACGCGTACAGAGAATGCGGGCAGTTCAGACCATACATTGCCATTATCATGGGAATACCGCAGATAAATAGGACTGTTGCCTTCAACAGCATTTTTGTCCACATGCAGCCGCCAATGCAGAATATAGGCATCACTACCTACTTGATCGACATCAATATCCCCAATCTTAAGCTGGCTCGATGCTCCTGAGGAAAGAGAAAAAGGATAGCGTGGAAGAAGTTCAAAGACAACATCATGCAGCGCTTCAAGACCTACATTCTCTACTTTGAAACGAACGTCAACGTAGCTACCCGGTTCTGCGGGATCAGGCACTTGATTGACCATATTTGCTCCCTCAGCATAGATCCCCCAGTCACTTGCATTCCTTACTTTGATAGATGCGGCATCTGAAATACTTCTGCCGGTCGTCGATGTGGAGGTTTCAGCCACAGCAAAAGTGAGAAGCAACAGGAAGCAAAGTGTAAGAGGGAGGAATCGTTTCATCTGAAGACAACAGGCTCCACTCTTTTTATGGTTTTCGACTTCGCTCATGGTTTCACCGTTTTTCCATCTTTGATCATCACAACTCGTTTCGCATGCTTTGCTACCGAAGCGTCGTGCGTGACCATAACAATAGTTTTACCTTCACCATGCAATTTTTTGAGAAACGACATAATCGTGTCTCCGGTTTTGGAATCCAAACTGCCGGTTGGTTCGTCAGCAAGGATCACATCCGGATCATTGGCAAGGCTCCTCGCGATAGCAACACGCTGCTGCTGCCCGCCGCTTAATTCTGTAGGTCGATGACCAATACGCTCACCAAGATCAACCAGCTCGAGCAACTGGGTTGCACGCTGCAACCTTTTTTCCCGCAGCATGCCTTGAAAAACCATCGGCAGCATGACATTCTCAAGCGCAGTAATCGTCGGAATAAGATTAAACTGCTGAAAGATAAATCCGATGGTCTTTCCTCTGATCTGTGCGAGCTTGTTCTCGCCAAGAAGGGCAATATCCTGCCCATGGAGAAAGACTTTCCCTTTCGTCGGCAAATCAAGGCAGCCGATCATGTTCATCGCTGTGCTTTTGCCTGAACCGCTAGGACCCATAACTGCAACGAACTCGCCCTGCTGAATATCAAGATCGAGCCCGCACAACGCATGGACTGCGACACTGCCCAGTGCATATGTTTTCCAAACCTGCTCGAGACGAATAACGGAAGCCATAAACCCACCTATAAAAAGAAACCTATTTAAAGGTGATGATCTCCATTTTCTCCATGAACCTCCTCAATAGTACCGTCATAAACGCATTACGTGAAGAGATTGTTAAAAATTCTACCAATGATTATGTCTCCAGTGCCATTGTCTTTCTCGTCGGACTGGTGATTCTCAAGATATTCAAAACCGTCATCATCAGCAAACTGAAGCAGCTTGCACTAAAAACCAAGAATGATGTGGATGATGCACTGATTGAATTCGTTGACGAAATCCACTGGCCGGTCTTTGTGATAGGAGCTGCGTGGTTTGCTTCCAAGCCGCTGCATTTGCCCGTGCTCGTCGATACTGCCTTCAACTACGTGATCTATGCAACCTTAGTTTATCTCGCCATTAAACTAAGCTTTAAGGTAATCAATTATTTCACGGAAAAAGAAGTAAGGCGAAGAAAAGAGCAGCATGAAGGTCAGAATGTTTCTGTGGTTAATTTTCTCAGCATTGGAGCGAAGACGATCGTCATCATCCTCATTGGGATCTTGGTGCTCTCCAACATTGGTCTGAATGTCTCTTCATTGCTCGCAGGTTTGGGCATTGGCGGCATTGCGCTCGCTTTTGGTCTGCAACGCGTTTTGGAAGACATCTTCAGTTCCGTCTCGATTTATTTTGATCAGCCATTCAAAGAAGGAGACTTCATTGTGGTCGGAACAGATAGGGGAACCGTCAGACGCATCGGTCTCAGAAGCACGAGAATCAAAACGCTCCGCGGAGAAGAGCTAATCGTTCCCAACAAAGAGCTAACCAGCACACGGGTAAGCAATCTCAAAAATATGGAACAGAGAAGGATAGAGTTTAATGTAGGAGTAGAATATAACACGCCAGTAAGGAAGATCAAGAAGATCAAAGCTGCAGTAAAGAAGATCATTACGCAACAGCCGTCCGCAGAGTTTGATCGCGTGCATTTCAAAGCATTTGGCGACTTCAGTTTGATTTTTGAGATTGTTTATTTCGTTAAGTCAAGAAGTGTCAAAGAGTATAAGGATACGCAGGAAGCAATTAATTTGGGCATGATGAAGTACTTTGAAAAGGAAGATATCAAATTCGCTTACCCCACACAAACGATCATTCTGCAGAAAGAGAACAATGTATGAACGTATTATCCACTAGTTACTCTCAGCATAGACACCATCAAGTTGCTGATGACTGAAATATTGTTCAGAACGAGGGTTTCCACAAATGCTCCTGCAACTAAGAGCAGAAATGCAACGCCGAGGAGGAAGAGATTATAGATAATCACTTCACTGAACTGATCAGAGCCGATTTTTTCGTGCAACAATGCTTTGGAGATCACGCCGCCGGAAATTGCAGCAAAGATGTACGATCCCGCTTCGAGGATCATATGCCAGAAGACAACGGCCATAATGAGAAGAAAAGAGAGCGCAGGATGCCCTACCAAAAAGGCAATGGTTTCCCCAAAATAGATGCTGATATGCTTGGAGTAAAAGCCAAAAATAGTTCCCCAGACTGACGCATTCCATGTGATGAGAAAAATAGCACCATCACCCGTAAACAAAGAAAACAGGAAACAGTACATCAGCACGCGAAGATTATTCTGAAACAGGTCTGTAAACAAACCTTGGTTAAACCACGCATGTCCGGTATTGCCTTTTAATGCAGATCCAGCCATAACCGCAAGCTGTTCCCGAAACATATTCGAGTTAACCATCTGCGTAAGAAAAATAGAACCAACTGAATAAACGAGAAGTATGCCAAGGAAGAGGAAGAGGTAGGTCTTAATGAACGCCCAGTTGTCCTTCATTAACTCTCCGAATTTGAATCTCGTCTCTTGTTCTTCGATGCGCTCTTCAATCGAGAAGATTTTGTACAGTGAAGGCAGCAATAACAGAGAAGTAAAGGCGACAGCAACGAGCGCAGGATCACTTGGGAAAAGGACCGCAGCAAGCACCAAGCCAATGATCGAATACCCAACGCCCAGAAGAAAAGCATACTTCGTTTTCTTTTCCAGCCAGTCTTCAGGAAAGAGATGCTCTAAGACCATAAGAGAAATGTGAGGATGGAGGTATATATAGGTTTGTGTTGGTCATGAAAGAAATTATATAGGCCGCCATGTCTATCCTGGCTATGGACTACCGCACGATCATCGGCATCATTGCAACACTCATCGCACTGATCGGCTACATCTCCTATTTCCGGAACATTTTTGCAGGTAGAATAAAGCCCCATGCCTTCTCTTGGTTTGTCTGGGGAGTCATTGGGATCACAGCGTTTGCAGCACAAGTCGTTAAAGATGCAGGACCGGGAGCATGGGTCACCGGCGTTACAGGGCTAGCAAGCATCGTCATTGCTGTACTCGCACTTCGCAAAGGGGTCGTTGATTTCCCGGTGTTTGATTGGGTCTGCTTAGGTGGAGCATTCCTTACGCTGCTATTGTGGTGGTACACGCATGATCCAACACTTGCTATCATCATGATCACTGCCACAGATCTCGTTGCATTTTTGCCAACCTTTCGTAAAGGATACATCATGCCGTATGAAGAGGATATCTTTGCTTTTTCATTAGGTTCCGTTAAGTATGGAGTTTCTCTCTTTGCATTAGGAACGTTAAGCGTAGCAACGGTGCTGTATCCTGCGTACTTAGTGATCGTGAATGGGCTCTTGTCATGATGTTGCTCGTGAGAAGAATGCAGATGAAAAAAAAAGTCAATGCAAGGTATGTATGAGATAGACAACCGTCCGATACGGGAAGATAACCTTACCATCGTGCTGATGCTCCAGAAACGAAAGGATTTCAGCAGGATAACCCGAACGATATTTGACATAATCAGCTACTCGATCTGAAAACCTGCCTTTTGGATTTTGCTGATACCGTTTCGTGAGTGGAAACAAAAACTGCGGCGGACAGGGTTAGAACCCAGCCTTTTGCTGAACCGCAAAACCCTGGGGAAAATGTTGGCTCCATTGCATTACGCCAACAATAAGGATGAATGCGGCGGACAGGGTTTGAACCTGCGCAGGCACTAAGCCGGTAGGCTCTGAACCTACCCCGTTTGACGACTCCGGCACCGCCGCATGAAGGAATGAACTAGGGGTGGAGGGACTTGAACCCTCGACCTTGACAGTGTGAATGTCACGTCATAGCCACTAGACCACACCCCTGTACTGTAAAGGAAAGGGGAGAAATTTAAAAAGCTTTGGCATATCTGAAACAAAATGGACGTTATCGCTGATCTCCATCTCCATAGCTGCTATTCGCAAGCTACTTCAAAGGATCTCAACATTCCAAACCTAGAGAAATACGCCCGTCTCAAGGGCGTTGGCTTGCTGGGAACCGGAGATTTTACTCATCCGATCTGGAACAAAGAACTCAAGCAGCAGCTTACAGAAGACGGTTCTGGCATCCTTCGCACGGTATCAGGATTCCCCTTTCTCTTAACCACAGAACTCTCCTTTGTCTATACCCAAGGGGGAAAAGGAAGAAGAATTCACCTCCTCACCTTCGCTCCCAGTTTCTCAGTTGTTGATCAGATTATTGACGTCATGGGAAAAAAAGGGCGACTGGATTATGATGGCAGACCAATCTTCAATATGAGCTGCGTTGCATATGTAGAAAAAATGAAAGCGATTGACGAAAAAGTCGAAGTCATTCCAGCACATATCTGGACTCCATGGTTCGGTGCTTTAGGAAGCAAGTCTGGCTTTGATTCTCTGCAGGAATGCTTTCAGGATCAAACGAAACACATTCATGCCTTTGAAACGGGGTTAAGCAGCGACCCACCGATGAACTGGCGTTTAAGCAACTTAGATAAATTTACCCAAGTCAGCTTTTCCGACTTGCACAGCTTCTGGCCATGGCGCATGGGGAGAGAAGCGACTGTCTTCGAGATCAAACAGTTATCGTTCAATAATATTATGAAAGGAATCAGAACAAAAGAGGGATTAAAGGAGACGATTGAAGTTGATCCCAACTTTGGGAAATACCATTTTACAGGTCATCGGAATTGTAATATCTGCCTCAAACCGAGTGATGCTTTAGGAGTAAACAACATCTGCCCTTCTTGCAAAAAAGAATTAACCATTGGCGTTTTGCAGCGCGTTGAAGAGCTTGCAGACCGACCGGAAGGGTATCAGCCAAAACAACCAATTCCCTTTCGATCACTGATTCCATTGTCAGAGATCATCGCCACCGCCATGGGCAAGAAAGTAGAACACAAACTGGTGTGGAATGAATTCAACAAAACCGTCGGAGAACGATCTGAATTTGACGTTATGCTACACATGGAAGAGGATGAACTGAGAAAACAGTATGATGAGAAAATAGTGAAGATTATTCTTGAAAACAGAGAAGGAAAACTCAAAATCAGTCCGGGTTATGATGGAGAATACGGTAAAGTATTGCTTGAGGGAGAACAACCCCGAGTAACCATGATCGAAAAGCAAATAACTGCCAAGAAAAAGCCAGCGCAACGCAGTCTTACTGATTTCTGACAGCAAAAAACTACAATGACCGCTGAAGCGTAAATTCAATGGTACGATGCACGCGATCATCCAGATATTGTGCACCACATTCTGTGCATGAACCAACCTCTTGCAAACCAAAGCGCTTTCCCATAACCTGAATCGGTTTATGCTGCCAAAGCAGCGAATTGCCACAACAGCAAAGCGTGAGACGAACCATCAAGAAATCAAAGAGCGTAGAGTATTTAAGATTTGCTTTTTTTGAGCTGATGCGACGGCTCCGGTGAAAATGTCAGTTCTGCCATCCTTCTGTGAGCATTCTTAGAAGAATCGGTTTGAGCGAGAAGGGTGTTCCAGAGGAATTCTTGCCAGCAAATGAACCCTAAATCATGCGAACCGATGGCAGAACCTCGC
>JACRKL010000101.1 GCA_016219835.1 Candidatus Woesearchaeota archaeon | reverse complement strand
TGCTTCTTGGCAGAAGTAAGTCCATTCATAACGATATTGCTGCTGTTGCAGCTTGTGCAGATGAGTTTTGGTGCCATACGCACACCAAATATTTCAAAGAATAAAAATCTTTCGGTCAGTCATTTACTAACACTACCAAAAGGAGTATCAGTAGTAAGAGGCTCATGACAGGAGTACGCATAAAAACTCTTCTGAGAGGAGATTACTTTAATAATTTGTGTAAAGAGGCTCAGAAAAGCAAGTTAACTATCGTTATCCGGTCTCCAAAATCCGAGAGGGAGAATGATATCCCTTGTCTCCCTGCATACGCAACCCGAACATCCAGTGATGATAATCATAGAATTTTTTCTTCGTTCCATACGTCTTGGCAATTGCCGCATACGTACCCCAAGCTTCCTGATACTCTGTTGCCGTTCTCTTCTCGGTATACAGCTTACCCGTCTTCAAATACGAATCAATCTTCTCAAAAATCCAAGGATTTCCAACAGCTGCTCGAGCTAGCATCACTGCACTGCATCCGAAATCGAGCATCCGCTTTGCAGTTGGTCCATCAACGATCAGCCCATTTCCCACAATCGGAATTCTTGCTTTCGCAACAATCTCTTGTAGCGCCTTCTCATCAAGGGGCATAGTAGAAGCGTCCGCAGCAGTTTTGGCATGGACAGTCACATAATCCAAGCCAACATCGTTAGCGATCTCAATAACGCGCAAATATATTTTCTGCTGCTTTTCGAATTCATTTAAACCTAGTCTTATTTTGATTCCGCAAGGAAGCGGAGATGCATTTCGTAATGTGGTTAAGAGCTCTTTCATCTTCATCGTTCTTTTGAGTAACGCAGGACCCTGACCAATATTGATAATCTCCGGTGAAGGACAGCCAAAGTTTAAGTCAATAACCGAAAGGTTAGAAAATCGCCCATCTTTCTTCTGGATTCCCGCATCAATCATAGCAAGAGCTTTTTGTAAGGTCTCTTTTTTGCTCACCAGAAACTGAATTCCCGTCTTGATGGAAGGGATATAGCTATCTACCAAACTGACCGTAGCTTTATTTCCTTGCACTAAAGCAGATCCACGAATCATCTCAGTAAAGGTGAGAGAAGCGCCATGCTGATAACAAAGACTTCGAAAGCCGAGATCAGAAACGCTTTCCATCGGAGAAAGCCATAATCGGCCAAAAGGAAACGGTTTCATAGCGAAGAGATAAGAGAAGCGCTCTTAAAGGTTGCGAAGGGTAAGGATTTGACGTCAGCAGCACTATTGGCGGCAGACGGGCAAGGTTCGCTTGCCCTACCGACCACCCCGTAGGGGTCATCCCCTGGTCGGTCTGCGCCAGTGCTGCTGAGCGTACCATCGTGGCGTGCGACGAGGGGAGGGTTGTTCCTGCGGAAGCCCCGAGTAGGCTGCCATGCAGCCGTCGCACCGCCATCAACCGCTCTTTATCCTAAACCATTTCCTACTACGTTGACTTATTTTAGCTACATAAACCATTTAAACAAAAATGAAATCCAAATGCAAAGAGGGGCCGTGGTCTAGCTTGGTATGATCTGTGCCTCGGGCGCACAGGATCCTGAGTTCGAATCTCAGCGGCCCCATCCTATTCTCAGCGAACGGAGAGAGCTGAGCTTTTTGCCAACTTTTTTCGGCTCAGAAAAAAGCTGGTGGTGCATCTCAGCGGCCCCACTCATTATTCTCTTCATCTAAACGTCTTGCTCTCCTTCCAGAATACATCGAAGTAAGCTTTGAAGGAGTCAGCGATTTGCGGGTTGATAATCTCAATACCAATACCCGTCGGATATTGGAGAAAGATCTGCGTTACATCTTTGAATACCTGAAAATAGGCTGGAGTTTTTATGGAAGTGGGCATGTAACGTGCCTCGGATCCTTTGTAGCTGTTTCTGTTCTGAAGAATTTTCCTGTCCGCATCCTGATTAAAGAGCAGCTTCACGCCAATACCTGCTTTGATTCTGCGCAGATGATCACGCTGCCAATAGAGATGCTGCTCTTCCTCCAACGTCTGAGAATTATGGGAAGCCAGTAATTCCTCAAGAGTTGCAGGAGAGGATTGGTAAGAAATACGTTGGCACCATTGATAAGGAACACTACGGTTTTTCTGTTGGTTATATCTACGTGCCAAAATCAAAAGAGCTCGTCTCTATTCCTCGACTCAGAGGACCTAGTTTGCTGAGGAATATGCATAACGGGCGCATAGATCATGCCAACTGAACCAGAAACTGAGAAGTCTCACACATACTCTTTCACAGCAGCAATAATCTTCTTGATATTTTCTGCAGAAAGGCTCATACCATAGCCGGAAAGCACTGCCTTAAGTTGATCAGCAGATGTAGGCATGAGATCCATGATCTTTGCGATGTGTAAGTCTTTAAAGCGTGGAAGGTCAAGCTTCTCTAGCTTTGCTTTCAGCTCATCAGCATCTTTTTCTGAGATCGTAGAGATTTGCTGCAAGTATTCCTCAGTCTTTGCTGAACGAAAGCTTAATTCGCCGTCACGCTTCTTGACGTTTGCTAATTCCTTCTTGACTTCAGGAATGCTGAGTGGAGCTTCAGAAATAATTTCCGGTTTCATCTTAGACCTTCCTCAAATGCACAGGATGGGTGATAACTGTCTTTTCCTTGTGACCGTCATGGATCAAAATGTGGTAACATCGACCTGTTTTTCCTTTGACAACACCCTGCTTACCATAAAATCGACGATGCAGAATGCCAGCATGCACAGCTGGCTCAGTGATGATCTTGACACGATCGCCTTCCTTGAGCTGCTTAAAGAACTGCGTGATGCTTACTTTCCCCTTTCTGCGGGGATCTTTCGTCATCAGAGCGCGGGATTTTCGTCGTGGACCGCCAATGCGTTGTACCATAACATAGGAAGAAAAAGACCCTCTTTAAAAATGTTGTGTTCGTCTTCTTGCTTTACTTCCCTTCCTTAATGTCTCTCGTCACCCGGGAAAGTTCGTTCACGTTCTTGGTAAGAATCGGAAGCACATCAGAGAAAACTTTTTCCATGGCTTTGATGTCCGAGCTTACCGCCAGAAGGCTCCGGTCATAGTCGCCAACCTTCCCGATTAATGCTTTGTGGAGTTCTTCAAAATTCCTCTTCAGATCTTCAAATGCTTGGTCCATCTTCAAAATCTTCTCGTTGGTTGCATTCTTCCACTCAATGATCTTGTTTAAATTCTTGACTAGAACGTTCCATTTCTCTTCGATAATCGCTTCCGTCACCTCTTCGATCATCTGCTTATCGACTCGACCATTCCCCATATCCTGCATCGAGAAACCGGGAGGAGCACGTGGATCTTGAGACTGATTTGACGGTGAAGAATTATCCATCATGCCCTGCATGGGATTTTCCGGTACATCGCCCTCGAGAGGAACTGCACTGCCTTCAACACTTGCTTTGACATCTGCCTGATTCATGGCATCAAAGATTTGAGAAGACGAATAGCCGTCCCGCTGCAGATTCTGGACGATCTGGTTGTTGCTTAACCCTTGTTGTCGCATGCTGATAACCATGTCCGTTGGGATCCTTGGGGGAGGCGGAGCGTCTTGGATGACTTCCCTCTTTTTACCAAAGTCCAAGAAGGCCATACGTCATTCCAGAGGACAGACCTATTTAAACATTTCGAAAGGGAAGAGCCCGATGTTACTTTCTTCTTGCAATAACCCGTTCCACAATGCCTTCGATCTCATCCTGCGTCACAAATTTGACAGGCGACCAGAGTTCAAGATATTTCTGAAGCACGGCAACATCCTCTCTTTTTGCCAGCAGCTGCAGTTCTTTCGTAAAGAGTTCAAAGGTATCTTTGATCGAATGAATTTCCTGCTTCATCTCGCTAAGCTCAGCGTTGAGAAATCTGGCATCGTCGACCTGCTTTTTGGAGAACTGTAATGCAGACTGATCCGTAAGTTGGAATTTCTGTCGGACATCACTGTACCGTTCTTCAAGCACTCTGACACGCCTTGCTAGAGCATTCACGTCACTGCTCAACAAAGCAAAATTAGGAAGCTGGGAGTCCTGTTTCTTTGCAAATACGGATTGCTGCACCATGGGGATTACCGGAAAAAGAGATCATACCTGAATTAATGACCGCCGCCACCGCCTCCGGGCCAAGGAGCTCTTCCTGCCTGTGAGAGGAAGATAATCGTAAAAATGGAAATCGCCAGCATAAAGATTAATCCCAGCACTTTAGGATGAAAAATCGTTCGATAAGCGTTCTGCATGGCATCGCTGCTTGCAACTGAGCCAGATCCTTGACCTTGGACACCGACAACCGATGTCTCGGATGTCGTTGTTGTACCGCTCCCTGCTTCCAGCAGCCGTTGCCCCTGCGCAAATCCAAATGCGATGATGATAATTAAGATAAAGGCAACAAGGATGGTATACTGAACGCCAGTATGATTTTGTATGACCGTTTGAAGATCGTGATCAGATGCACCAAACAACTTGTACATCATGATGAGGAAAACCGCAAAAAAGAAGAGTACAATGAACCATGGTGACATAATACGAATCATCGTCAATGACGTGGGAGAAAGCAACGTCAGAAAACTAACACAGAATGCAAGGAGGGCATGCATCATTTTGCTCTCGCCAAACAGCTTGGTCATTTCGGTAATACCAAAGGCAATCACAAAAACCAGTACAAAAGAAAAGATAGTACTGAAATTCTCCAGCAGGGCTATGTCGAGAAAGGTTGCCATCTAATGACCTCCATGGCCTCCACCGCCGCCGAAGAATTTCCCGATTTCATCAAGACCTCCTTTGAGTCTTGAAGCTTGATGCGTTGCTGTATCTCCTGAAGTGACCCAGCCGATGACGATGGCAAACACCAAAATAATAATCGCAATGGCAACAGCATCAGTGCCAAAGAGATCGGTCAACCATTGCCATCCCTGCCACCAACCAGCTGCAGAACCAAAGATAATCAGCACCACAACAAAGGCAGCAATGGCAATGATGCCTGACAAGCTACCTCCGATCCACTGTCGCTCTCCACCCAGCAAACCGATAAGGATCAGCATAAAGACAATCGCTACTGCAACCAGCAAGACAGGGGGGATGGCAGTATTCATGATCTGAACGACATCCCATCCTGCAGGATAATTACCCGTCACATGGGGAATGATTACCAACAAGGAAACAACAAGGGCAAGAACGACATTCATGTTTTTCTTGTCATCGCCAAGAATCTTTGTTTTTTGGAGAATGGCAAACAGGATCACGAACACGAGTAAAAATGGCAGCATGACATCCGTCAGCCCCCACGATTCAACGACACCGATAAATTGTTGCAGATTGTACGCATTAGTCATGGTATTCCCTCCACCTCCCATTAATGGGATCCGTTTTTCTCCTCCTTACCGCCTTTGGCGGCTGGGCCATTGCCCTTGATGATGTAAAACATGAGTGCAATGATGATAATCATTAAGACTAGAGCTCCGACGGCGGTAGAGTCAAAATTGTACGCTACCTGCCAGTACATCCACTCCAGCCAGCTGGTGCCATCGCTGAGCTTTGCAGCATGAAGGAAAATGAGGATAATGCCAGCAAACATTAAGCCCATAAAGAGCTTTTTCCATCCATCTTTCAACGCAACCTCATCGTCTTTCCCATAAAAGGAACCGATCAGCAGCAAGAAGCAGACGGAGATAATGAGCAGCACGACAACATTGGCAAGGGCTTCATTGATCAGGGCAACAATCCGTGAAGATGCGACAACAACAAAAGCAGTCACAAAGGCAGTCATGGCATTAAGGTTCTTTTTCGTGTAATCATGACCATCAATCTGTTCCATGCCAAAAACCTTCGTTTTTTCGAGGATAGCAAACATAATCGTAAACACTAACAAGAACGGAAGTACAACATCATAGATCCCAATCTTATCAAAAAAGGTGATGGCATCTCGGAAAACGCTTTGCTCAGGCATTGTTCTTTCTGTGCCTTCGTAGTATTTAAACATTTCGCATGCTCCGGCTCTGACGAAAATCTCCATAGGCGATATCCTATGTTGTAGGCTATGAGCCTACAAAAGAGTTCAGCAGTTTGCATTATGATATGCTTTGATCTTAGTGTGCTTCCAAACAAGCGTTTAACCGCAGAAAACAAACTCTC
>JACRKL010000100.1 GCA_016219835.1 Candidatus Woesearchaeota archaeon | reverse complement strand
AATCAGACAAAGAGTTGGAAGAGTAGTGAGAAAGACATGCTCATTCTCGAAATCTTTAGAAAACCACGACAAGGTTATCGGGTTGTTTCTTCAAGAAAGAAACATGGAGCGTTTATCAGTCAAATGATAACACTTCCAATAATTTACTGGTTTCGAAAGCGACTTTATGCTCATTACCATTTTTTCCGGGACTAGAACGAGCGATCTGCTCCATTCCGTAGATGCAAACCCTCAGAAAGACTTGATCCCAAAAACGGAGAGATTCTCGTGTCCCTTTCTCTGATTGAAGAAATTGAGTTGCGCTGAAGATGATTCCCAGATTGGCGAGGTACGGATGGTCATCAATAGCATCAAGAACTCGTTGAGGATCTCCACTCTGAACAAGATCCAACAAAGCTTCTGCTTTGGCAGCATACTCCTGAGGGACGTCAACAATGATGCCGGGCTGCGATCTTAGACGATAACGGACAAACTCCATAGGCGAGCGAATGAAGATGTTTTTATAAAAATAGCGATCTGAGTTATCAATAAGGTTTATATAAAAACACAATCTCCTTGCCTTATGCCCTCACCAACAGTTACATTCCAATCCCTCCGCTTTAAAGATGCAGACAAGAATATCAAAGCAGCATTGTACAAGCATTTCATCTTCTCTATTCCAAAAGCAGATCTTGAGGGATACAAGTATGAGGTTCTGGACAACGGCTTTCATTTCCAGAATATGCCAGAGAAAAAAGCACAGCTGCTCGTGCATGGTCTAATTGGCAAGTATATCAAAGAGTTGAAGAATCAAATCACCGGCAACCCTGCCATCTATGTCCATAGAAATCTTGGTCTTCCATTGATGGGCAGCGTTGGCTTTGGTATCGTCGACAGAGGCAGCAGCATTATTGAGATCAAGCCGATTACCGGCTGCAATCTGGATTGTATTTTTTGTTCGGTTGATGAGCACCAGCGCGATGTAGATTTTATTCTGGAAGTGGACTATCTGGTTGAAGAACTGAGAAAAATTCTCGCGTACAAGCAGCATGAGGGCATGGAAATTCATATTGGACCACAGGCAGAACCGTTTTTGTATGAGCCCATGCTCGACCTGATTGATGAGCTTGCAAAGCTTCCTGAAGTGAGAACCGTTTCAACGGATACGAATGGAACATTACTCAATGAAGAGAAAATAGACCGCATGAGCAAGACCGGAAAAATGCAGATCAATCTCTCGTTCCATGCCGTTGATCCCGAACTTGCGCGAGAGCTTTTTGGCGGTCCCTACAATGTCAAAAGAATTATGGAGCTTGCCCGTTACATGAGAACAAAGCTGGACATGACGATCGCTCCTGTCTTTTTGCAGAGCTACAACAAAAACGAGTTGGGGAAGATTATTGAGTTTTACAAAGAGCTGCTTGCAATTCCAAGCCCGTACAAATGCCGCATCGGGATTCAAAATTTCCTGCTCTATCCGGGCGGCAAGAAACCGGACAAAGAGATGCCGTGGGACAGCTTTTTTGCATTGTTGAAAGAGCTGGAGCAAGAGAACGGTGTTCAGCTCATCTTAACAGAAAAAGATTTCAGCATCGTTCCTACCAAAGAGCTGCCAAAACCATTCAGAAAAGAGGAGATCATCACTGCAAAGATCTTCTGCCCGGGAAGATTTCCAAAAGAGAAGATCGTCGTTGCAAGGGATAGAACAATTACGGTCGTCAATTGCGCAAAGAAATCAGGCATGGTTCGAGTCAAGATCACGAGAACAAAGCATAATGTGTTTGCGGGTGTGGTTGGGTAGAGGGATTATTCTCACCACAATCCACCCTTTCTCGGCTTCTCAAATCCGATACCGCCATCATAACTTGCAAGACCGTCTAAGATTTCAGTAGCGTCACGATACACTTTTCTGGCTGCATCGATCTGCATCTTAATTGATGGCTCCTTTAACATGATCGCCATTGCATCATCAACATGCTGCCGAGTGACAATAATACCTGACGCTTGGAGTGATTTTTTGACTGCAACATATTGCTTTGGTGAAAGTTCACTGTTTGCTTCATATGCTTTCCGTAGCTTCATCTCGAGCTTTCCCGCGCCATTCTTGCTTCCAATATACGCTCCCATCAGTTTGAAGTGCACTTCATCTGCAATTTTCCCTAAGACATCACCGGGTGCATGTTCCAGCTGAACACCCCACTTTTGGTAGTCAGCAGCTTGGATGTCTTCTGCAACAGGCAAACCTCGGGTAATCATCGTCTCAAGAAGTGTTGAACGTTCCTGCTCCTGTAACTGCCCAACGACATCAACGTACTTGAAACGCCGGATGAGTGCTTGAGGAATTACTTTTGGAACGTTAGTCATAGCAATAGTAAAGATGCCATTGTAATCAACAAGACCGTCCATCATCTCCTGCAAGACACGAGCCATCTGCGCTTCATCTGGAGAACGATAGGCACCGTCTCCCTCTTGGAACCATGCATCAAACTCATCAAGGATAATTGCAACGGGCTTGCTTTCCCTGCTTTCTAATCTAAGCCGTTTGGCTTCATCCCATACTCTTCCTACGTTTTTGACGGACTCATGCATGTAAGCAGTAAGCACGTCCTTCACGCTGACATACATCCCAATGACGCGAGAATCTGCGGCAACTGCCCGTGCAAATTCCGTCTTACCGCAACCATACGGACCAATGAGCAATAAGTTGCTTTTCACTTTTCCTCTTGGCGCAGTTGCTTCAAGAAGACGGGGATGGGAACTAACGTTGATAACTTCGTCAACATGTGCCTTTGCACGATCAAAACTTGCACCAAAGACGTCTTTATACGTCACTTTAGGAGCAGGCTCACGCTCAGTATAGAACGAACCATGCTCGCCAGTCTTTCCTAGGTAAAACTCATTATCCTCATGAATATTTCGCTTGAGTCTTTTTGCATGGTCAGTCTCTCGTATTCGATTCATGTCATCACGCAATCCAATAGCCTTGTGAATTGCTTTGAGTGTAGGATCGAAGAAAGTGTCAGCGTCTGGGTCTGCAAAGAGACCGGTTTTAGAACATCGCAGATGACCCTCTCGAACGCTCAGGAGTGTATCATACAGATGCTGAAACAACTTTTCCCGTGCAGCATTATAATCACGCTCGACTTTATTCCGTGGTACAACTTCTTCAGCAGCAGGTCGAATGCTGAGAATGTCAATTTTCCCCAGCTGCTGTACCAGCGGCTTGGGATCTGCAAAAGGTTCTTTCAACACGTCGCTCTCCTTGATAAGGAGTTTGATGGTAGTAAGATCTTTGGTGCTTGTGAGTATATTACGAAGATGACCTTCAACGGGCTTCATCAAACGGTAATATTCAAGAAGAGTTACACCCAACGCTTTCACAAAACTATTAGGATCGTCAAGGTATTCCATTCGCCTAGGATGACCAATCAGGAAAGCATCATGATAGAACTCTTCAATTTGACCAGGATCCATTTTTCTGAGGGTTTTCGTGTTTCCTCGTCTCGTGCGAACGGTAGTTTCATAATGCTTGGGGAGTTCTGTGACCATACCTTCAAGAACTCCGGTGAGGACGCAATTATCTTTAAACAGGGGCTTTCGTTCAGGTTTGAATTGTTCTGCTCCTTTATCTTCGTCGCCACCAAATAATTGCCTGAATATGACCGTCATAGGTGAATCATCTTCTTTGCCCAAGCCCTGGTACTGCAGGCGAAGGAATTTCTGGTACTTCATGACTTCTTCCTGAATCATCTTGGCAACCTTCTTATAGAGGATACCATCACCCAATAACTTAATCGAGCCCTCAAGAAGCTCCGGAACAACTTCCTGTAGAAGATCAATGTGCTCAATGCCAACCGTTTCACGGGTAAGCTCATCGTTGACGGAATCAAAGAGGGCAGTGAGCTGTGTTGCAGAAGTAACTATATGATTCACATAGCTGAACCATTTCTCCGTAACAGAATGCATGAAAGAAAGAGGCTGATATGATGCAAGGTTTGAGAACTCAATGAAATTAAGTTGTTGAGTCGGATTACACATCGTAGAGAGTCGTTCCGCAAGAGCATCGAATTCCGGTTTGTGCCGACGTCTATAGGCAGAAAGCTGCTGGAGTTCCTGAGCAATCGGGAGAAATGAACGCTGTAGAGTAATTGCATGCCGCCTTGCCCTGTCTTCGTTTTGCTGTTCTACTAACAATTCGACTAAGGGACTCCTTACCCCTGCCATCTGTTGAAGCAGCTCTGCAAGATCGACCCCTTCTCCAGAACCTTTATGTCGTTTATCTTCATCCCCCATAACCTCGCGAATCTGCAAGCGTTTAAAAATCTTTCACAAACCTTTATATATTTCAAGCGTCGAAGAAACGAGAGAAAAGGAGGCTGCCTCATGAAACCGGTCAAACTCACGAAGAAAATAAAAAACGCAACGATCATCGCTGGCTTTCCAGGCTATGGATTAGTAGGAAGCATTAGCACTGAATTCTTGACAAATCATCTGAAGTGCGAGCTCATCGGCAAAGTCTGGTTTGACGAAATTCCCGCTACTTTAGTTTTGCACAACCAGAAGATCGTCTATCCGATTGGTATTTTCTACAACAAGCAGTACAACCTCGTGATTGTCCATTCCATTACTGCAATACCGGGCATTGAATGGCAGTCTGCTGCGGTTGTTGCTTCCATTGCGTCGCAAGTGAAGGCAAAGGAGATTATTACATTAGAAGGGGTTGGCACTTCGAATCCAGTCGAAGAGAATTTGCGCGTTTTTTCTTACACCAACACTAAAAAAGCAGAAGAGAAGTTGAAGAAGATCAGTGTGGACGGATTACGCGAAGGCATTATTGTGGGAGTCACATCAGCGCTCATGCTTCAGTTTGAAAAAATTCCATTGACTGCCATTTTTGCAGAAAGCCAGACCACCATTCCGGATAGCAAGGCGGCTGCAAGAATTATTGAAACGCTAGACAAGTATCTTGGGTTAAAGGTAGATTACAAGCCATTGCTGCAATCAGCCAATGAGTTTGAGAAAAAGCTCAGAGGATTTGTCGATCAAAGCACCAAAGCCCAGAAAGTGCAGGAAGAAAAACAGATGAGTTATGTAGGTTAGCCGCTCTATGGCAAAGTACGTTGCATGGTTACGTGGAGTGAATGTAGGCGGCAATCACACTGTGAATATGCAGGATCTCTGCAAAAAGCTCTCGGTGAAAGGCAAACAGACTGTAACGAACTATGGCAACAGCGGCAATCTTCTCATAGAAAGCAGTGCATCACAAGATGAGATTACCAAAGCGATCGAGAAAGCCACTCATAAAAGAGTAGGCAAAACGATCATCGTGATGCTAACAACTGCAGCAGAACTGGAAGCAATCGTGAGGAAGGATCCTTTTAAGAACAGAGATTCACCTCACCTCAAGACCAGCATTACGTTTACATGGCATCCTCTCCCTATAACTGCGAAAGATGTGCCGATCAAAAATCCAGAAAAAGATGTCGATATCATTGCTATTCATGGTCGCGCAGTGTTCAGCTTAAGTTATCTGAACAAAGGCAGATACGGCATGCCACATCCGTTTATCGAATCGACTTACAAGATTTCTGCAACTACCAGAACATGGAATGTGGTAAAGAAAGTAAATGAGTTGTTGAAAAATGGGCTCCGGTGAGAATCAGGCATTAGCTCTGTGCTCGTTTATCCAGTTCCATCTTCTGGAAAACAAGCAAGTCTTCGGTGGTTAATTTTTTGCGCTTCTGGATCTTTTCTTCAACGACTTTCTCCTTCTCTTCAAGAATATGTTGTTCTCTTGCCCTGCGGTCACCTTCGCGCTCTGCCCGATGCTGCTGCAGCTTCCCGTTGACCTCTGTTAGCTTCCCCAGCGTTTCTTTCAGTTTGCTATTCGCTTCGCCTGCTTTGATCTTAAACTCCATAAACTTCATGTACGCCTGATCTTCCTGTTGCTTGAGCTCATCGATCTTTCCAGAAGTCTGCAAAATCTGCTCATGGCTGCTCTGGCTTTTGGTTGCGTGCTCTTGTACCTGCAAATGGCTTGCATCTGCCTGCCGCTTTAATTGGCTTAACTCCTGACTGAGCTTCTGGATTTTCTGCTCAACATCCATGACACCGCTGAACTCCTTGTATTTTCTCTTAATGTCCTTAATGACTTTCATCATCTTCTGTTCTTTGTCAAAGGACATGCCTTCGGTTTCGATCTTATACTCCATCTGGCTGATCTTCCGCTTGAGTTCCGCAGGATCCTCTTTGATGGCATGCTTGGAGAGCAGCTCTTTCTTCTTCTGCTGCAGCTGCCTTAATTCTTCTAACTTGGTCTTGATCGTGCTGTTGAGCGTCGTCCTCTGACCTTTGGATGACTTGACATGAAGTGTCTCCACGTCTCTTGATTTTCTTGTTTCTTTGACTTGCCCAATCAGACCTCCAATTTTCTGTCCTGCTTCTTCCTTTTTCGTGAGCCAGAACTCACGCTGTGCGCTCATCTCATTCAATTCTTTTCTGCATGCATGAATCTCCTGCAGCAGTTTTGCCTGCTGTTCGAGGAAAGCCTTCTTCTCCTGCGGAGAAATCTGGATTTCTGGAGTCTGAATCTCGGATAACATCTCAATGTGTCAAACGAGTGGTGATATAAAAAGGTTACGACGAAACATTTATATAGATGGCCAAGGTACAGAATCATGGGGGAACATTATGACATTCACTAAAGAAGAGAAAGCTATCGTCTTGGACTTCTTACCGAACGGCTACTCTTATGACAGCCGTCCAAATTTCCGCAAGACTCCCATTGTGCAAGCCGTTGGTGTTGATCATTTTACGATTCTTGAGCTTGTTCCAAAAGAAACCATCTTCCTCAAACCTCATGATGAGATCTACATCGGCGAGGGCAAGCGCGATAAAATTCATCACGTCAATGGGAAAATCCCCATTACTAAATTAACAGGAACTGCAAAAGCAGAGCTGCATTTTGTGGTAGAAGAAATCCTCCAGAAAAATGAAGCGCAGTTTGTTGCATTTTTCAACAAAGCAGTTCCTCTCTCCACAAGGATGCACCAGCTGGAGCTTTTACCTGGCGTTGGAAAAAAACATATGTGGCAAATCCTTGAAGAGAAGAAAGAACGACCGTTTACCAGCTTTGAAGATCTCAGGAATCGCGTCAAGTTAATCCCCGACCCCGTCAAGACCGTTGCCAAGCGAGTCCTCAAAGAGTTGGAAGGCAACGAGAAGCACTATTTGTTTGTGGATCAAGAACGGGGATAGATAGAGTTGTCCTATTCTTTTCTACATAATCCCGAATTCATTCTATGAGCACTATGACTATATACTTCGCAAATTCCTCCAAGATCGCTTGGAGTTGCCTTTCTGATCATCATCCATCTAACAAAATCTATCCTTCTGAGGAGCGAGTGGTTAATCTCATTCCTACTTCTTCAGAAGGCGCTCTACTGCCAACTTAAGGTATGGGTAACACTTGAGTTCATTCTCAAGACCTGGCCAACCGTTTGTTCCCCCGGTATCTCCAATGAGGTAATCCCACGTCTCAACATCTATCATCCGAGCCACTGCAAAAAAGTTTACCTTGGACTCTACACCAGTCGGAGCCTTAATGAAAGGACCCGTGCCACTTTTAAGGTACATGACCTTATCCCTATGGGCATAGTCATACTGCTTAGGAGGACCCCAACTGGTGTCCCAAGACTGATGGTCAGAGCTTTGACTCGTGGTATACCCCCAAACAAAGACATCTCCATGGAAAGAAGTTTCTGGAGTTAGCACATACACAGAACTGCTGTCTTTCCTGAACCATCTACAATCCTTTTGATTATAGTATAAATGGTGGCGCTCTCTTTCGGTTATCATCGTGAACATACACTGTACCCACCTCGGGTCAAGACTCGGACATATGATGTCACCTAGATTATCATTTTTGCCTTCGAATTTCTCCCATAATCTATTTAAAGTAATAACTTCCGTGTCATTTCCCATTCGTCTCACCCCTGAAATGGGTAATGCGAGAGGATATAAAAATGTATTGCTATTCTCAGGTGTGGGGCAGCATGATATTAGCCCTTTTCATCCTCACCAAACCCACCATCCACATCAGCAGCAGTCCGATGGCTGCATCAAAAACTATATAATCCCGGCCCCATTCTCTGTCGTCATGGCTGACAGAATTCAAGTAGATCCGGAAATGACTCCAGAAACGTTAGAGAATATACTGAAGTGCCTCCCCAAGCCAACATTTGTGGACGTTGGGTTGTCTGGCAATTTTGACTACTCTGGGATTTCTCGTCAGGCAGATGCAGTTGTTAAAGGTGTGGCATTGTACAGTAATGGACCCGTAGTTTTCCAATTAGACAAACCTTCAAAGCAGAAAGTGCAGGATATCTACAGAAGGAACGTTGCATCAGAAGACGCAGATCAAAGAATTTGCTTACTGGAGGTTGAATGGTATTTCAAGAATCATACCCATGTTACATTGACCCCCGTTGCAGTGGACGTATCATACCAGAACAAGCAACCAAGGTACCTTACCAAGATCCGGAAAGCATTAGAGGGAACAGGGATTCCACTCACCGTTAGAATAGAATCTCAGTGATCAGTCGCAATGGCTCATGAGTTCTCAGATAATCTTGTTCTCAGAACGGAAATAATCACAACCAGCAGCAGCAATCCCACCATCGCCCCAACGGGAAACAGCACTCCTGCAAGCATGAGAAACAATGCTCCGCCGACAACTTCTAGACCCAGCCAGCAGAGCCATGCGATCAACGCTTTTCTGCTCCACAGCATCCTGATTGCAGCACCAAATGATTTCTTCAGAGGATTATTGACCAACGCAACCAAGAACGTCTGGCTTTTCACCAGAATCCATGGCAATCCTAAGAGGATGAGAGCGACAGCATAGAACGGACGGAAGATTTTCATCGCCAGAAAAATCCATAACCCTGAAGCCAGTAACCAACCGGCGGTTACGAGTAACGAAGTGATCCAGATCTTCTTCCATGGTTTTTCGAGCAGCAAGCTCCAGAGCCAAATCCTCGAGGATAAACACAACAGCAGCACCAATACTGCAACCGTCCATGCAACCACTTGCAGTCGGAAGAATGCTACTTGGTTTGTGCTCAGAAAATTATAGTAATCTTCCGTTTGCAGTTTATCCATCGTTGGAAGAGCATCCGTTTCCGTAAAGTAGTGCAGCAGAATGATCTTGGAAAGAAAAAAGCCAATAGCAACGAGCAGGATCACACCGATGAGAAATCCTAGGTCTATGCTCAACGTCTTCCGCAGCATCTGCTTACCCTCTGTGCGCTGAAAGATCGTTGTACTTTTGCGTTCTCCTTTTCTGCTCATGTGAATGCTGGTCTCACCTTGCTGCGCTGCAGATTGCTCTGCTCTTCAAAATCAGGCATGGATTCGAGGTCATCCCATGAAGCTGGAGGATTCGTGGTCAGAATATACAACACCATGGTTTTATTGGAGTAGACCTCATCACGGGTAAACGCTGCGGTTAATTTCATGCCACCAGTTTCCCATTCCGGAAAGACCTGCTGATCGAGCTTCTGGTCTTTTATGCACGTTTTGAAAATAGGATCCCGCTCAACACAAATTGTCTTCTCCGGAATCGTTATGTTTTTGTGCAGCAGCAGATGACCTTCAATTTCGTAGCGTCCAGGAACTAAAGAGATCAGTTGATTGCCTTCAGGTTCTAGGGTTATGGTTGCTTCGGCAGCTTCCTGATCGATGAGCGTCGTAAGATCATCATATTCTTGTTGCGTCATCTCGCCGTTGTCCAAGAGCTCTTTTGCCTTTGCCTTCCGCTCTTCAGGGTATCTGGGATAGGAGGCGGCAGTAACTTTGAATGAAATAAATTCGGGCAATGGCGCAGGATCATCCAGAGGATTGGCGTCTACACGCTTCAGGGTGAAGAATGCTTCTTCTCCCGGTTGGAGAGGAAGTTTATCATTCGGTGAAGTTAATGGCACTTTTACGATCTTCACCGGATGCTGTTGCAAGGGCATCATGCGGATCCTGAACGACGGGCTTTCATTGCCGCGGTTGTTGAACTCAAAGCCAGAGCCTAAGTAACCTGAACGATGATACAACAGTGTTCCGCCCAACAGGCAGTACGGGAATTTTGCAGTCAGCACTCCTAACTCGTTCGTTTCGCCGATGTTTGCTCCTTCCGCGCAGACATAAGAAATACTGACATTAGCAAGCGGTTGGCTGGTCACATCATCTAAGATCCTCACTTTCACGAAGCGGTCAACCAATTGTGCAGGAAGATTAATGCCCATAGCGGCTGTCCTTTCGCCGACCGGAGGAAGATTGCTGTCAGCACGGAGCGGCACACTATTCCGGATGTTTGCTTCCAGCGGAATCTGGAATGTATAACCTCTGCCGTTGAATGCGGCAGGATCACTGATCGTCACCACAACAGGATAGCTGAGATCATAGTCATTGCGGTAATCCCACAAATTTAATCCCACTAGCTGGAGAAAGAATAACCCTGATGGAACTTTGTTGTCGGGCATGATGACTTCTTTATGATTAATGGAAAGGTAAATAGGCGTTCCTGGATAGAGGAAAGAGATGGCAACATTATACTTTGTCGTGTAATCCAGATTGTAATTGAAATTGTTGAAGATGCCCTGCTGGGGAGCATAGTTTGGATCAGCATTCACATCTCCGCTGACCTGATATGGGTGATAGGAAAGGGTATTCCCAATCTGAATCAACCGCACAAAATCAAGGATGTCATTCCGGATGATGTTCTCCACCGCAGACCGTGTCCATGGCCCTCCTGGCGAGCGGGTAAGGATTTGCAGGTCAGAAAATGGCGGGAGAGGCGCATGGATACCGGAATAAAGGCTCATGACATTCAGGGTATTCTGCTCGAGAAACGTGAAATTTGCCTCTGCTTCCATGAGCTTGCTTCCAACATCAAAGATTTCACCGAGCTTGACATCAACCTTCGTGTTGAATTGGTCAAACGACACTTTCCGGTTGTCCACTTTGCCCGTCGCCGTGAGTGGGTACACCGCCGTGAAAAGCACATCGCCCTTGCGGATTGTTGTTGTGGTGGTTACCGGTCCTTCAGTAATCGTGTACTCACTGCTAAATTCATGAAAGCCATTCGTGCAGTTTGCGAGATGCTCGTTCATGTACCGATCGAGCTGATCTTCCACGGAGCCATCACCTTTCTGCTGCAGATACAATTCAGGTCTCCAGCTATTAAACTCGTCTTTTGTATTGAGGTAATACCAATACGGCATCACATCGGGAGAAAGCATCAGTGCGTCGCTTGCGGTAGGATTAGGGCTGAGCTGGAGTTGGGGGAGGTAAATGTAACCCGCTTGTCCTCCTAAGATTTCCAAACCATGTTGTGCAGTTACCCGCATACATGCTTCTACAAATTGTTCAATCGGATGTCCGGTTGCACCTGCCGGTAACGGAATATTCTTCTCGGTTGTTTGCTGCAAGGTTCCTTGTTGTACTCTGGTAACCAGAAATAATCCAAAGCCGATAGCTGCCAGCAGCAGGATGCCGAGAATAATAAAGAGCGTTATCTGTGACTTGCGGGATGAAGACAGTGATTGAGTAGAGGTCATGGAGTGGCTGTTCCTGCCGCACATGGCGGCTGTCGTCGCTCCGCTCCTCGTCGGTTCACCCCGTAAGGGACAACCCCCGAACCGACCAGCGCCATGCGGCAGTCGGGAAGAAGTTGTGTGAGGAGATAAGTATCCCAACACCACAGACGCAGCTGCGGGGAGGGTTGGCTCCTTCGGAGTACCGCAGAGGATTGCGTAGCAATCCGTCTGCCGTCTGTTGTGGTGTTGGGGCATCCGCTGGGATCGACCCTGCCTATTCCTTAAACTGGTCTTTTGGATATTCTTCACGCTAACATTCACCTGTTGCTCCACAATCAACACCATCATCTAATCCGCCAATGTCATTCGGATCATTGCTCGTGGGGTCGCTATGGCTTCCTAAATCTCCCGGTCTTGAGCCATAGTCGTAGCCGCCCGCGAGCTTTATCGGCCTGCACTCTTTATCAATCTTGCAGGAGTCCCCTCCCAAGGGGCATTCATTGGGATAAGAAGAGCCATAACTATCCAGACCTTTCTCGCATACTCTTGATCCAGAATCATATTCTTTGCAGCCGGTGATGATATTATAATCCTTGCATGACTGTGCCTTTTCTTTATAATTCGAGCATGCATTGATGTCAAAGCAAATCTCCGTGAAGTCGTAAGGCGAGTAAAACGCTCTTGCTGCAAGATCCCCTCCATGCGTGCCGCCAGATGGGAGTCCATAGTACTTGTATTTTCGTGGAACGATCTTTTTCTCAACCCCGCCGCTGGTCTTCATCGTGATACGGTAGATGACATCATCCTGTAATCCAGAGGCATGCCAGGTCATGGTATACAGGTACAGTGATTTGCCAGTACTATCCTGCCCTACATTGACTTTCTCTGCTCCAAACCAGAGAGCTAGATTTCCGGTCGTATCAAAAAATCCTGTCGGTCTACTCCCGCCAACATACCAAGGGCTAGAAGGATTGCAGAACGATTGTGCATAGGTGGTAGGATCCATATAGCCAGCTAGCTTTGCAATTGTCTTGACATAATCCTGATACCATTGCTGTCCCTGCAGGAATCGGTCAAGGAAGGTAGCGATGAAATTGTTGATCGTAGCCGTCGGCGGGCAGTCCTTGTCGAGGAAGAGGTTGCATCCTGCGGGGCATATACCGTCTCTATCATCGCCGCAGGTACCGCTGTCACCTGAGCCCTGCACCTGTCCGCAGGAGAGCTCAGGTTTCGCTAGTGTCCCAAAATTCTTTGCAGGAACGATGAAGGTGACTGTGTTCTCGTTGCCATCTT
>JACRKL010000089.1 GCA_016219835.1 Candidatus Woesearchaeota archaeon | reverse complement strand
GCGAGGTTCTGCCATCGGTTCGCATGATTTAGGGTTCATTTGCTGGCAAGAATTCCTCTGGAACACCCTTCTCGCTCAAACCGATTCTTCTAAGAATGCTCACAGAAGGATGGCAGAACTGACATTTTCACCGGAGCCGTCTGCCTTCCAGCTTTTTGATTTTGGTTCATTCTGCATGAAATCCATTCCAGCATTCTAGTTTACCAGTACCAATGAGATGAGCTTCCTTTCCATGCACCATGATTGCCTGCCGATCAGTCAAAGCAACGATCGGATGATCTGTTTTTTGAGTAGCTTGATTGATAATAACGCGATATTTCTCTTCGAAGTGAGCAGTAATCAGAAATGGAACGAGATGCAACGCCGTAAAGTCCGTCATTCCTACCCTATTGCGATCTTGATGTTTCCACGTAGCTGCTTCAATGGTTGGGCAAGCGATGTAACTACCAGCACTAACACCCACATAAATTCCTCCCCGTTTCAGAAAATGCGATAAGACTCGTCCAAAACCACTCTTTCGCACCCAATGCAGTAAATAGAACGTGTTTCCGCCATTGACGAAGAGAACATCTTTTTTTGACAGGATCATTTCTAATGCTGCTGGTGTTTTATCTTTGAGATCGAGGTCTTCGATATGCTGGATCCCACAACCATAGAGTAATTGTCTGTCTTTCTCCAGCCATGCAGGATTCTTTGTCTCCCCATACGCTGCAGTTGTCACAAAAGCAACGGTAATCTCACTTAGCTTTTTGGGTAAGAGAGAAATAAAGCTATCCCTGACCTCTGGAACAATTCCTGCCGAAGTGAGTAACAAAGTTTGTGCCATGATAATCACAGAGTGGTGACTTCCTACCTGAGATTTTCTGCATCCTTCTGCGTATGGATATGGATTTCTTGAACGGAGCTGACATGTCCATGCAACAATCCGCGCTTGGCAAGCTCCGGAAACACTTCTTTCTCTAAACTGGAGCCAGCCTGCTGCAGAAGATCAGGATCCGCTACAAAAATAGGAGAAAAGACGAGATAGTTATCGGACTGTTTCGGCTTTTGAATAAACTGGAGGATGGTGTTGCCTTCCAGCATGACGTTGCCACGTTCTGATGGCTTGTTTGAAGTGGTCAGCATCAACGTCGCAATGGCACGTTCCTTGACCTGGCTTTGCCAAAGCTGCTCCAGATTGACTTTGTCAAAATAGAGATCGCCATAGACGACCAAGAACGTTTGATCAATAACGCCTTTCAGATGGCGCAGAGAATCTGCACTGCCTTGAGAAGATTTTTCTTCATGGTAACGGATGACAATACCTTCTTCGTCACCAGTTCCAAGAATGCCAAACAGCTTGGTGAGCAACTGCTTCCTGGCGATAAGATGAATCTTCTTGAAGCCGCTGGAGCGCAGTTTCCGGATCATGTGCAGAATCAACGGTTTACCCTTCACAGGAATCGTTGTTCTGAACTCGTTGCCGATAGCTAATGCTTCTTCTGATCCGCCGGCAAGAATAACAGCTTCCCGATTATCGCCCAAAGCGGTAGCCATGAGGTGTTCGATCGCCTGACTCCGATTTCGGATGTAGAGGTTGTCGACGAGATTATCGATCTGCTTTAACATGGATGCGTCAATGGTGATGCTAATCTTGTGCTTCATGAATGGCAGGAAGAAGGAGAGGTATATAAGCTTGTCGGATAAGGTAGGACATGAGTAAGATATTTAAGGACGGGGCAGTTCCAAGGAAAGATGGACATCACGGTTATTGGTACTGGGTATGTTGGCCTTACCCTCGGAGTTTGCTTAGCAAGCTTAGGCAACTCGGTAACTTGCGTAGATATCGATGCTGGAAAGATCAACCAGCTAAGGGAAGGCATCATCCCGATCTATGAGCCAGGGCTCAAGGACTTATTGGGCATAAACAAAGAACGCCTCATCTTTACAACCGATTTTAAGAAAGGCGTTGAAACTGCAGAAGTGATTTTCCTTGCAGTAGGGACGCCATCAAATGCTGATGGAAGTGTTGACTTACAGTATGTCCTTGCTGCAGCCAAGTCTATCGGCGAGCATATGAACGAATATAAACTGATCGTAAATAAGAGCACGGTTCCTGTTGGCTGCGCCGATTTGGTGAAAGCAACTGTTTCTAAGAACTTGAAGCACGGGATTCATTTCGACATGGCTTCGAATCCGGAGTTTCTGCGGGAGGGGCAGGCCATCCATGATTTCCTCGAACCCGACAGAATTGTTATTGGCGTAGAGACTGAACGCGCAAAAGAGATCATGCTGCAAATCTACAAAAGCATCGAGAAACCAGAACGACCCGTCATGGTGACCGATGTTAAAAGTGCAGAGCTGATCAAGTATGCGTCAAATGCATTTCTTGCTACCAAGATCTCATTCATTAATGAAATTGCTCGCTATTGCGAAAAGACAGGAGCAGATGTCAAAGAAGTTGCCAAGGGTATGGGTCTTGATTCCAGAATTGGCGGAAGCTTTCTTCAGGCAGGGGCTGGCTACGGCGGCAGCTGTTTTCCAAAAGATGTGAAGGCGTTAATGGATATGGGAATCAAAGCAACTACTCCTTTCGAGATCCTTACGGCAACGGAAAAAGTCAATGAAGAACAGAAGAAAGAGATCAGCAACAAAGCAAAGAAAATGCTTGGTTCAGTACATGGGAAAAAAATTGGCGTTTGGGGGTTAGCGTTTAAACCAAAAACGGATGACATGCGCGAAGCACCATCATTAACCATCATCAAGGAACTTCTCGAGGAAGGAGCGAATATTGTTGCGTTTGATCCGGTTGCGAAAGAAGTGTCGAAGAGATTGCTGCCTGGCATTGTGTATGCAAAGACGCCTGCTGAGGCAGCAGAGGCAGCAGACCTCTTAATTCTGATCACCGAATGGGATGAATTTAAGTATCTCGATTTCAAAAAGATCAAGAACGTTATGAAGCAGCCACAGATTCTCGACGCAAGAAACGCGTTTGATCCGAAAGAAATGAAGGAACTTGGGTTTGTTTACAGAGGCATCGGTCGGTGAAATGTCTTCGATTTTCTCGATTATGCCTCTGGAATTCGGTTGTGGAAACACTTGATATACAGCTGAGCATGATCATCCCACTGGAAGCCGCAGCGCACAGCAGTTTGATTATATCTTCTATGTAACGTATCTTCATTTTTCTCGTCAAGATCAGCAGCGCGACCTGCAGGATAGAAAGCTGCGTGACTAAACCCAGTTTCCTGGGCTATAGCGATAACAGGTTCAACCAAAACCCTTTCCCAATCGAGTGGTGTCAGCTCTCGATATGCTTTTCTTGCTCCTTGAAGGCGGACGATCGTTATTGCGGTATTTTCTGCCTGAAAGCCCAAGATGGCAACCGGTTTGCGGGTCTGTTTTCGCTCTGCAACCAGAACAAGCCCGTAAGGGGTATCGCTAGGATCAAGCAGCATGCCTTCCGGAATGTATGGGCACTCAGGCGTAATAGAAGCGTAATGGTAGAGGATGCCTTCAATGGTTAAAGAGCTTCCTCGTAGGTGATAGTTTTGAGCATCAACCGAGTGATGATGCAAGGTTTGTAAACGTGCATCAAGCGTCGCAAACGTCATCCAAAAAAAGAATCCACTGCCTCTTAAATAATTTACGATAAGCAGGGCTTTGTCCGAAAACTCGCAACATGCGAGGTTCTGCCATCGGTTCGCATGACTGACCATTTCCTTCTTTGCAAAAATTCCCTCTGGAACTCCCTTTTTGCTCAATGGGAGATCCTCACTCATGCTCACGGAAAGATGGCAGAACTAACGTTTCGGACAGAGCAGATAAGCAGAGAGAAAATAACAGAAAAGGGAATATCAAAAAGAACTTACTGTTCCTTGGCTGGCTCTTCGTCCATATCGCCAGCAGGAATAGCTGCCTTGCTGATGATCATCACATCGCCCATGGATCTGACGAGTTGATGAGGCACAATAACGCCTTTTGCCGTTCCCAACATTTTATTCAGGAATGAATTTTTTGTGCTTCTGACTCTCCATCCAAAGACTCGGTTCTTGGTAAGAATAGCCTCTTCGACATCACCAAAGTACTCTCCGCTTTCGGTAAACACTTTCATCTCATACGTTTCAGAAACTCGTTTCATCTTGAGCATTGACATCGTTGACATGGACACATCCCTCCATTAATAATAGCTAACGATGCCTCTTTCATGAGTACCTCCATATTTAAATGTTGTGCTTAGTGCTCCTGAAGAGTGTTCCTTTTGGGGGAAGAAAGCAGCTGAAAATCTACACAGACGCGATATTTCCGAATGCCATACTGTCCGCATTTGACCGATGCGATGATACGATATGCAACGCCATGCAGGTCACAAGCACGTTTAATCATAGTATGTGTTTCTGCTGGGAAATCGTCTTCATGGCAGAAGTCATAGAGATGGATAATTGTTCCTTTTTTTGCAGCGGTAAAGGCGATATCAAGGAATTCTCCTGCGTCCTTAGGAAGAGGCATGATGATGCGATCAAACGTACGATGAAGCAACGGAACAACGACACGCACATCTCCTTCGTAACAGGACGCATGCTGTAGTTTATTTTTTCGGATATTTTCCAGAGCATAACGATGACCGACTGGATTGAGTTCCACGCCAACGACTGACTGCGGTTTTGCGTTTTTTGCGATCGTGCACACATACGGACCACAACCGGAAAACATCACCAGTACTTCTTCAGTAGGTTTAACTTGCTCAAAGATGCGCTTACGCTCAGTACTTAGTCGAGGAGAGAAATAAACCTTTTCTACATCAAGCAAGAATCGACAACCATGCTCCATGTACACTGCTTCCTTCGTGCGCTTGCCGCCAATGTACGTCAGCTTTCTGGTCCTGAATTCGCCTTCGAATTCACCTGCTTTTTTGAGGACAGTGGTAATGGACGGTGTCGTTACCATGAGCGCCTTGGCAATTTTGGTTTGGTGGGGACGCAAGAGCGGGCTGATCTCGAGAATAGCAATATTTCCGATCGTGTCGAAGCTTCGCTTGAGTTCATGCTCCAGTTCTGGAGGGATAACGGTGCGGAGGGCGGTTTTGAGATTCATAGGGACACCAAGATAACTCCTGCAACCATAACGACACAGGCGATGAGCTTAAGTGAAACGCCTCGCTCATGGAAAAAACGACCGCCGAAGAGCGTGGAGAACAAGGTTGAAATCTGACGGAGTGAGCCCACCAGCGATACAGAAGTGAGCGGAAGACTGAACGCAATATAATAGAGTGCATCACTGCATATGCCAAACAATGCTGAAGATATGATGTCCTTCTTGTCTTTTCGATACGCGTGCTTGATACTCGCGATACCTTTGCCAAACAGAGAGATCAAGAGGCAGTAATTAAATGAAACAAAGAGCCAGAAAAAAAAGAGAAATGTCGGAACATCAGGGTATTGCAACAAGAATAGCCGAATAAGGACGGCATCGAGCGCTGCAAGCACTAAAGAAAAGAGGAGATAGTGGAGCTTGGGGGACTGTATCAGATGACTCAGGGATGACAGGAAAGAATGCTGGTGATTCCATGTGAGGAGGTAAGAGCTGCCGATCAGCAGGAAGACGCCAAAGAGCTGCAGAGCAGAGAGGCGCTCGGAGAGCAGCAACGCTGAAAAAATGACGAGAAAGACCGTGCCGAGATTGCTCAGTGGCTCTACCGAGGAAAAATCCAAGTGCCTTGCCGCTTTCGTATAACACAACAGGGAAGCCGTGCCAATAACTGCAATCATCAGCATAAAGAAGAGAGCAGAAGCAGGAATCTGGAAATCAACAAACGGAAGCAAGAGCAGACACAGAGCAAAAAAGAAGAGCGATCGAAGGGTGATTACTTCCAGAGAATGCTCCTTGATCAGCGCCTGTTTCTGGAAGAAATGGGAAATGGAAAACAAGAGTGCAGAACCTAAGGTGAGGTAGAGCCAGAGTGCCATCAGAAGAACTCACCCAATGCACGCTGTGGTCGCACACAAGACTGGCAAATGGCATTGATGTGCTGCACTCCAAAATCATGCTCCGCGAGAATCTGCTTAATCCGAGACGGATTGGAAGGCTGCCAGAGCAATGGGGAAGGGGTGGCAAGCAGCGGATGTTCGATCTCTGCAAAGACTTCTTGCCAAGGTACGGAGAAAGAATCGCTCCAATGGACAGCCTGAAATAATGCAGGAAGGTTCTGTCCGTACTCTTTGACGAGCTTCAATCCTTTTTTTGGACCGATGCCCTTCATACCGCCGATGTTGTAATCTGTGCCAATGAGCATGCCTAATGCAATCAACTGCTGCTGATCGATTCCTAAATGCTGCAAGTTGGAGGAGAGATCAACGCACTCCAGAGGGGCATCTTTTTTCTCAGTCAGCGAGAGATTGCGTATGACTCGTGGAGCGCCAAAGAGCAGGCAGTCAAAATCTTGACTGACAACTGCATAACCTAAGCCCTGCCTCACGAACGATGCAGCTTGAGCTTCTCCTTCGGATGGTGCTTGAATCACCGGCAGACCGAAAGCAGCAAGAAGATCTTTCGCTTCTTCGATCATAGAGCCCGTGAGACGAATGCCGCGTGCGGCGTACTTTCGCATGGCTTCTTCATCGCCTGCTTCCTTTGCTTGAGTATAAGCAGATGCAGCATCCTGCCGCAATTGCCTTCTGCGCTCACGTTCCTGATCTTTAAGCGCGGGTGGCTTGCCATCAAAAACAAATGCCATCTTGATGCCGAGCTGCATTAGCTTGGGAATTCTGCTGGAGATGCCAACGAGATGAGACGTCATGTTGCCATGGCTGTCCAGTAACGGAGTACCGTCACGCTGACGGATCGTGGTGATGAACTGATAGAGAAGATTAAATGCATCAAAGATCAAGACTTTTCCTGCTAACTCTTTCAGATCGACCTGTTCGCTGATGATCAGATCTTTCAGCTGGACTCCCATGAAAGATTCACCACCGTTACCTGATGCAGGAATGCTTGAGCGAGGAGTTGTTCAGCTTTTTTGGTAAGCTTCCCCGTTACCATAAATAAGCAGGGAAGTTTCTTGAGCTGCGCTTGGACAAAGGCAGACGTAAGGTCAGCTTCGTTTACCTTTTCTTTCTTCTTCGCTTTCGCATAACAGGTCAATGGACCGATAGCGGAAGGAAGCGTGAGCAGAAGATCAACCTCACTATTTTTCTTGATAACCTCTTGAGAAAGCAGGATAATCTGCTTCTGCTTACAGAAAGCAGCTAGCTCTTGAGCAAACGAATCCTGCGTATCGCTGGCAAACTCTGCAGCTGAAGGAAGGGACGGGTTGTTTGACACCTGCTTCAGAATTTGCTGCTTGTTATGAAGACGTGATGAGGGTGCTGCTTTGTTCTCAGCTTTTTCCGGAGGAGGAATTGATGGTGATACCTGGGCCTGGCGAGTAACTGGAAGTATTGCAACTGATGGCGATACGGGCTGAGATGCTCCGGAAGTGGTTTCTGCAGAAGGAATCTGCGGCAGAGCTGATGGTACGGGAGGAGGATTTGATGGGACTTCAGCGACCTTCTGCTTGGTGAGATGGGAAGCAATCATCCGTTCTGCATCGCCATTGGAAAGCAAATACCACTTCCAAAAAATTTCCTGCTTGCCTTCATTGGTAACGAGCAAGGGTTTAGCAAAGTCTTTGATCTCACGCAAGCTAACCCTGACCAAAGGTGTCTGATCTGCATCGCGGAGCACTTTTTCCTGCTTGAGCAAGTCAAATGTTCTTCGATCTTTCTCATGCAGATGTTTGGAAAACTCCATCAGCCGGTATTCTTGGCCAGGTGCGTAGTAGAGGTGGCTTCCGCCAACTTTCATAATACTCAACATGATCTGCTTTGTCGCAAGCAATTCTGAAAGATAAGCGCCTGCATAAATAGAACTGCTGCCGCTTCCTAAAGCTTTCGCTACCTCAACGGGGAGCATAGGACCTTTCTCCTGCACTATGGCAAATACTTTTTCCCTCGGGAGCATACAACAAATCAGAGAAAGTGCGTTTATATAGTTTTCTCTGGCTTGTCGAATAATTTATATAGGTCATCTCTTGGAAAAAGGTTATGAAGAGGTTTATGCTGTCCTTAGCGTTCTTGATCTTGCTCACGATGGGCATACCCTCGCTGCATGCTGCAAACGCTGATTTTACTGAGAGCGATCAACTGCTGCTCCATGTCAGCATTGGCTCGGACATCCAGATCACCCCAACGGCAGACTCCTTCCAGTTGAAGGATGTGAGCGCAGACTTGTTCTTTTATCCCAGAAGATTCAGCTACCAAAAGCCCAGCAATATCATAACGGTGCCAGTAGCAAATATCACCGAACAGTATGTACATTACTATTGGGAGAATCCGGATGCATCAGTCCTCAGCTATCGCTATGATGCTGATGTGGAAATCCAGCACACTGCAGATCATATGCAAAGAAAGATATTCTTCCCCTTACCTAGAAATACCATGCAAGAATACGTGAAACCTCGGCAGTATATTACCAGTGATGACCCTGCTATTGGAGGACTGGCATCCAGCCTCGTGGAAGGAGAAAATGACCTATCATTTGCCGTCGATAAAATTGCAGTATGGGCAATTGATAACATCAACTATAATCTCACGACACTCACCGCCCCCGTCACGCAGAATGCGTCTTGGGTTTTTGAGAACCGATACGGCGTTTGTGATGAGATTACTTCCCTGTTTATTGCGATGGTTCGCTCGGTGGGTATTCCTGCACGATTTGTCAGCGGTCTTGCGTACACCAATTACAAGTCCATGAACGACTGGGGACCCCATGCATGGGCAGAAGTTTATTTTCCTGACGTTGGGTGGGTACCCTATGACCTTACCTACCATCAACTCGGCTATGTTGATCCGACTCATATTGTACTCCGATACTCGACCGATGCCGGAGAACCATCGGTACAATTGCACTGGCTCAGCGAAGGGGTGTCTCTCCACGGCGAACAACTTTCCCTCAAAGTGAAGCTGCTCCAAGCAGCCGGGAAACGGGCAAGTCCTCTCACCATGACGGCAAAGGTTGTTGCTCCGGAGATGGGATTTGGCTCGTACAACCTCCTCCAAGCAACCATCAAAAATCCACACGGATGGTACGTCACGAGAGAAATACAGATGCAAGAATCAACTCACCTCAATGTTGTGGGGAAGAAAGAGAGGATCCTCAGCCTTGGACCGTATCAAGAGAAGAATATCTCATGGATTATCTCTGCAGATCCTAACCTTGATACGGATTATGTTTACACACTGTATGCTGAGATAAATGGAGCAGGGAGTCAGGAGGTCGCGGTGAATGTTTCTGCCTCTGGACCCTTGTATTCGCTTGCAGAAATGCGAGACCTGCAACGCGAACAGGAAGACAGAAAGACTGCAAAGAGCGTCATCTTTGCGCAGTGTTTGCCGGACAAGCGGGAGATCTATCTCAGAGAGAAGGTTAGGATCAACTGCACGTTGACGAATACCGGCACGACACTCATCTCAGGACTTGATGTCTGCCTTGAAGAAGTGTGCAGTCAAGTGGATGTCGGCACCGGAGAAAGCAAAACGCTCGTTTTTGAACGAGAGGGAACTGCAGTAGGGAAGCAAGATTATGGCGTCAGTCTTCGGAACGCACGCGTATCTCGGCAACTCTTTACAACGGTAAGGATTTTAGATGTGCCGTCGATAGCAATTACCCAGCTGAAGGCTCCTGAAACGGTGACGTTTGGGCAACCATTTACGCTCGACTTTCTGCTGGATAAAACTTCGGAAAGCACTCCCGTGAATGTCAGTGTTGCTGTGATGCAAGAAGGGAAGAACTCTCATTGGAACATTGGGACTCTTGATCAAGACAAACCATTTTCCATTGCGTTCGATGGCTATACGCTGGATTTTGGAGAGAACACGCTCAAGGTCACGGTGCGTTATCTGGATACTCGAGGCAGAGTGTACGAAACTTCCACTACCCAGGTGGTACGGTTGTCAAAAACCGGGTTCAAGGAGACTATCATGGTGTGGCTGTATAAAGCAGAACGAGCACTTGAAGGTGTGTTGACCAGCATCAAAGGCACAAGCAAAGATTAATATAACCTCACAGATTCTTTGGAGGTATGGCAAAACTCCTCATTGCTCCGACGGGAAAGCACTTTTTTGTGAAAGAAATAAGCAAGCCATTTCACTCGCAATTTGGCTATATCAAACCAGAGGATCTTGCCAAAGAAGAAGCGACAACAAACACCGGAGTGCTGTTCAAAATCATTGAACCTGGATTCAGCGATTTCTACGACCGATTAAGCAGGGGAGCGCAAATCATCCCGCTCAAAGATATGGGCAGCATTATTACGAGAACGGGCATCGGCAAAGATTCTGTTGTTCTGGATGCAGGAACTGGTTCAGGTGCATTAGCTTGCTTACTTGCTTACCTCTGCAAAACGGTGGTCAGCTATGATATTCGTGAAGATCATCTTGCAACGGCGCGCAAAAATAAAGAGTATCTTAGATTGGCGAACTTGACCTTGAAACAAAAAGATATCCGGCAGGGATTTGATGAAGAAAACGAAGCAGATCTCGTCTGCCTTGACCTTCCGGATCCCTGGGAAGCGGTGGTAGCTGCTGAGAAAGCGTTGAAGCGAGGTGGTTTTTTAGTTTCCTATAGCCCTACCATTCCCCAGACTGCTGATTTTGTGAATAAAGTGCTGACGATGCCATCATTGCTGCATCTCCAAACGATCGAGATCATCGAACGAGAATGGGAAGTTGATGGCAGAAAGGTGAGACCAAGAACGCAGCAGATTGGGCATTCTGGATTTCTGAGTTTTGTGAGGAGAGTTTAAATGACTCTCCCTTCAAGCGGTTGCGGATGAGTAGTCTGAAGTGCCTGTTCCCGTGTTGGTGCTATGAATGGCTCTGCGACTGACATCCCAACGAGACATCCGTGGTCAAGGCAAAGGGTACCATAAGCAACCGAACGGAAATTCCGTGAGCCAAGGCACAAAAGCCGCATACCGGGAGTTGAACCCAACCACAGACCCATCTGATTCTTCATGTCGCCATCAGTATGCTGATTCATGACCTCTTGATAGTCCGTAACCAATGACTGGTCTCCTTCTGCAATATAATCCCAGAATGCTTGCCTTTTGCTTTGCAAACTATACGTCATACTGCGGAACGTGTTTGCATCATCCTTACTGATAACCAACGTTTCATTCCCAAATGCGTGGTATTGGTCAGGTGTGATAACTAAGGCGCCATGATGCAGGACGCTTTCTGGATTAAGGCTGTGAATCATTTCTTGTGCGAGCGGATGGCTGTACAGAACGACCTTGACCTCTCCGAACCCTGAAGGCTCATACAAAAAAGCACAAGCGGTATCGACGTGACAGGTTTGGAAAAGAGTACGATCATGCTCCGGTACTCCATAGGTACGCGCATACATCAGTTGTTTTGGCGTTATGGGCAAACGTTGATCTGCCAAGAGGAAAGGCATTTGTTCGATTATTGGTCCATAAAACGATCGGAATTGGCTTGCTTCAAAGGGTATATTACTCATGGTTATTTCCCAGAAGAGTTTCTTGGCAGGAGAAATCGATGAAGAGTTATAAATATTTCTGTGAAGTATGAATGAGAGCTTACTCTCTCGGTTTTCTCTGATCTGTACGGAAGAAATCGTACACCGCAGCAGTCACCGCAATGGACTGGAAGATAATAAAGATAGCGTCCTTCTTTGAGATGCTGTAGAGGATCAAGCAGATGCCACCGACGATATAGTACACATCTTCATTCTTACGTCTTCGGGTTATGATGCCAATGGTTATACAAAGAATGCCTAACACACCAATAACTGTGAAGAGCAGCTCCATGCCTAAATAAGCCTGACCTCCATCTTCACGATGTCGAGACTCGAGCGTGGGATGATCTTCAACGCGTTGTTGCCCGATTGCACAAATGCATCAATGCTACGGCGATATTCTTTGTTTCTTGTTTCAATCTGGAAGAGGTGACCATTGAGATAAACATCTGCTTTTTTCGTGCTGCTATCATCAACAAACTGGATCACCAACTCAAGATTATACTGACTCAGCAACTGATCTTCCGTTGGTGCAGATGATGATGTGCTACAATCAGCGTCCAACGAACCGCCTTCTTTCTTATACCCTGTCGGGCAGATATCGCATTCTCCTTTCCTGAGATCCTGCCGGCAGGTTGCCGATACCCCATTAGTGGGAAGATCGTAGCAAAAATAAAAGTCAACATCGGAAGGAGCGCTGCTAAAGCAGCAGTTTGCATCGTAATTCACTGAACAACCTGCAGGGCAACTGTTATCGGTATCATCACCGCAGAGACCTTTACATGCTTTTGGGGGATCTCCCTTACGATCTTCATAGCCGGATAAGCAACGGCTGCATTTTGGAGCATCGACATAACCGACACAACGGTCTCCTGAATCGCTGGGCAATACATCGCACCAGTATGCGTCTTTGTTATCATTGAAGCAACAGTCCTTATCGGCATCCTCGCTGCAACCCGCAGGGCAGACGCCATCGATCTGACCGCACACGGCTTTTTCTTCAGGCGCTTTGGCAAAGAGCTTCCCATCTAAATCAAAATAGTACACGGTTGCAGCAGTTTCCTGCAATGATGTTTTGACTAAAATACGATCCAGCAAGTAAGAACCTGCTTCGGTACGGAAGGTGAGCGTATTCTTCCCGGCGGAAAGAGCTGAAGGTGAAAGATCGACTTTGTTCAACACACCGCACTCCGGAAGCGTGCTGCTGATCGTTCGACCGTTCAAGGCGACGGTAAGCTGACCCACTTTTGCAGGGGTGCAATCGGGATAAAACTGCAAGTAAGCTTTTTCGAGCAGACGTTCTTCATCAATCCCCACAAAAAAGGATTGCTGTGCTTCCTGATTGGAAATATCCGTCACTTCTCCGAGGATTTGGAGATTAGAAACACTGTATTCGTTCGTTGTCCAGAACTTGCCTCCAACGCCATCGACTTCAAAGCTGAGCTGGTTAGTCTGCTGCAGCAATGCTTTCGGTAACGTCAGTGGACCAACGTCCTGCTGAGAAACCACTTCTTGATACACTGGCTGCTGGTTCAGTTTAATGGTCAGCATACCACGATGACGATCCACCTTGAAAGAAAGCACGATGTTGTTGGTATTTTCAAGATCAGGAACGGAGAAGGACATAGTCTTGGATTGCTTATCAAACCATCCATTTTTGATGTAAAACGGGTTTTCAGTGGCAAGCGATTTTGCGTTCGTGAACTTGGTTAAGTAAAACGAGGGAATTGTATGATCAAACGAATTTTCTTTCACAAAATCAAGCCGACCGGGAGCTTCAGAAAACAGAATAGTGCCTTTGGTGAACGGATTCGAAGAAGTGCCTGTTCCCGTGTTGGTTGGTGAACCGCCCGGATTGGGTTCACCTAAAAGACTTGCACGATCTGAGGGGGGGAGAAACAGAATGTACATCACGATCAAAATGGTAATGACCATAACCAAGATGCCGGCCATGGTTCCCGAAGGCTGCGCTTTGCGAGAACGTCGGAGCAGGGAAGGAAGCATCAGCGTTTCCGAGGGATAGATATATAAATACTTTTCTATGGGGCAATGGTGAGCAGCGTTATGAAAATCCTCCACATGCATTTGAAGCAAGGCGAGATCGCAGTGCTTGTTGATCAACTCGATGATCTTTGGTACCTGCATACGATTCTGGAACATGGTGACAAAGTAAAGGCAAGAACGCTGCGGAAAATAAGCATCGGGGGAGACGAGCATGCTAAAGTCGTTCGAAAACCGGTGATGCTCACGCTCTCTGTAGAAAACGTAGAGTTTCACAGCCATAGCAACATGCTGAGAATTCTCGGCGTTATTGTTGACGGTCCTGAAGACATCCCGAGAGGTGAGCATCATACGATTGCTGTTGAGATGCATACCTCATTGGAGATCATCAAAGAGCAATGGCTTTCGTTCCAGCTCCAGAAGCTACAGGAAGCGAGCCACGGCAAAAAGAGCGATACGCTGATTGTAGTAATGGATAGGGATGAGGCAGATTTTGCCTTGATGAAAGCGTCAGGATACGAACATCTTTCGACCCTCAAAGGAAAGGTGCAGAAGAAAAGAATCGAGGAAAAAGGCGAGGATTTTTATGCTATGATCATGGAGGTTTTAGCGACCTATCAACAACGCTATGGATTACAGCATATCATCATCGCAAGCCCTGCATTCTGGAAAGAAGATTTGTTCAAGGAGATTAAAGACGATCAGTTAAAGAAGATCATTACTCTCGCAAATTGTAATGCAACCGGAAGCAATGGCATCAATGAAGTCATCAAGCGACCGGAGATTAAAGCTGTATTGCAGGCAGAACGAAGCGCGGGAGAAATGCAAATCGTTGATCAACTGTTGCAAGGCATTGCGAAGCAGGGCAATGTGGCGTATGGCGTTAAGGAAACCATCGAAGCTATGAGCAGGGGAGCGGTGAGTGATCTTCTGATTACCGATACAAAGATCAAAGAACTGCGGATGCAGGGCAATTTCAAAGAGGTAGAAGGTCTGATGAAAGCCGTTGAGCAGAACCGAGGAAAGGTGCACTTGATTAGCTCAGATCATGACGGTGGCAAGAAGCTTGATGGGTTGGGGGGGATGGCAGGGTTGCTGAGGTATAAGGTGTAGGTTTTTCTGAAGTTCTTTCCGGCCCTGTAGAAAATGTTAGCGGCCTTCAAGCAAAACCCCTTTTGAACTTCCGGATTTCACCGACAAGGGGGACGCCCCCTACGGGGAATGTCGGTTATCGAAAACCAAAAGCGAGGGTTTTGAGCCGCTAAGTCGAGCGATAGCGAGATTTTCGTCAGAGCCATTCTTTCCCAAAGTTTTAAATATAAGTTGATTTTTAATACACCGTGGTAGGTGCACGCTGATGTCACCGCTAAGTGTTACTTTTGAGATCAAATAATCGGGGGTTGTACCATGATCGTCAAAGATGATTTTTTGAATAAGCTACGAAGATATTTTGCACTAAATCTCTATGAAGTCAAAATCTGGGCTGCACTCTTAAGCAGAGGAACTTCTACCGCTGGCGAGTTAAGCGACATAGCCAACGTTCCAAGATCGCGAAGCTATGACGTACTTGAAAGCCTCGAAAAAAAAGGATTTGTCATCATGAAGTTAGGGAAGCCGATCAAGTATATTGCTGTCCCTCCTGCTGAAGTGGTTGAACGTGTGAAAAAACATATCAAAGAAGAATCCACCAAGCGCATTGACCGCCTCAATGATCTGAAATCAACTGATGTGCTCAATGAACTCAACACCCTGCATACTCAGGGCATGGATCTCGTTGAGCCAACGGATTTGTCCGGCAGCTTACGAGGAAGGAACAACCTGTACAATCATCTGGAGCTGACCATTAGCAACGCTGAGAAATCAGTCATTCTGATGACGACCTCTGCAGGATTCCTACGCAAGGTTGAAGCACTCAAACCCGTTTTTGAGAAGCTGAAGAAGCGAGGCGTGAAGATTCAAATTGCTGCTCCGATGAGCAAAGATACCACCAAAGTAGCAAAAGATCTGAGCGGATTAGCTGAAGTACGAGATTCTGAAACCAAAGCGCGATTCTGTGTCGTCGATGATAAGGAAGTCGTTTTCATGGTGATGGATGACGAACAAGTGCATCCCACCTATGACATCGGCATCTGGGTCAACACACCATTTTTTGCCAGTGCATTGTCCAGCTTGTTTAGCACCGCTTGGAAGAATATGAAACCGGTGAAGTAGAATGTACGCGGTTTCAACAGAAGCAGTGCTTCACTGGTTGAATCCACGGTATGATCTAACACCGCATCTTGGCACAGGGTATTCTAACGCCACAGTTACTGAAAGACTCAAAGATCTCGGAATGTTAACGCTAAGATCTGGAAAGTCGATAGTTCGTGGAGGTTTGGTCGGAGCTGTTCTTGGTGCTGCGACCGGGACATTGTGCAGTATTGTAGCAGGCGATGACCTACGGCATGAACTTGTACAGGGGGTAGCTGGCGGTGCAATACTCGGCGTAACTCTGGATGTAGCACAATACCAAGCGAGATATAGCTGCAAGAGAATATATGGCAGCTGGGTTGAATTCAAGCACAATATGCAAATTTAATGCTCACGATTGCTTCTTCTTGTTTTTTCAAGCCAGCGATAGACGACAGAATGCGGTGAGCCAGCCAGCAAGAGTTCTAAAGCGTGACGAGCATTGACAACATCAAGGGCTTCGCCGATGATGCCAACGGTTTTTCCATAGACGCAGATAGATGTGTTGGTCATTTCTTCTATATAGCGTCTCGTTTTTCCAGCGGTGCCAATAATCCTGCCTTTGATTCGGATAAGTGCGTTTTGCGTAGGAAGGTGCTCTTTGAGATCGATAAGGTCTAAGGCGTAATCCTGTTTCAAGAGCAGCAAAGCGACATCGGGGTTAAAGCCTCTGCCTACCGCATGCACAACCTCTTTCAAACTGTAGAGCAGAACAGGATTACTGCCCTTGAGCAAGACATCGCCTTCAGTAGAGTCTATCTCCAGTTTCATACCAGTCGCTTCTTCCAGCTCTTTCTTGACTTGTCCTGACTTACCAATGAGTACAGCGATCCGTTCTTTTGGCAATTTCAGCTCATAGGAGAATGAAGGAGAGTTGTCCATGAAAAGGAAAGAATTCCCGTGCTTTTTAAAATGTTGTGGAAAGATTTATAAAAAATAGTCCCAAAAATGGGTTGAGGGGATATGATGAAGGTAGGAAAGCGCATAATTGACGAAGTGATAACCACTGCTGTAGGTGGCGATGTCCTTCCCTTAGTAAACGTGCTCAAAGACCGAAAGGGCATGCTGGAAGCAGATATCGCAGTGAAAATGAAGCTGGATATCAACAGAACACGGCAGATGCTCTATCGGCTGTATCATAAGCATCTCGTAACCTGCCACAAAGAGAAAGACAAGCAGAAAGGATGGTATCTCTATTCGTGGGCTTTTAATACTGAACGCGTGTTGAGTTTAGCAAAAGACCAGCAGGTAGAAAAGCTTTCCAAGCTGGGAGAGAAGCTCAAGAGAGAAACGCAGACCTCTTATTTCATCTGTACGAATCGTTGTACGCGGTTAGATTTTGATGATTCCATGTCTTTTGAGTTCAAATGCCCGGAATGCGGCTCACTCATGGGGCAGGATGATAATGCAACCAAGATAAAAGAACTAAAGCAGGCAATGAGCCAGATTTCTTGAATGCTAGGGATTATCGTTTTCCCTTGACCAATTTTCGCTTGATATCTTCCTGCGAGTGTTCGATCTTGATCTCTTCACGAACCAGATGGTTCACCATGCGCTCAATGTGGTATTCAATACGTTCAACTTTACGATCCATAATGACTAAAACCCGCAAGCTGTAGACGATCGCAGCAAGAATACCGATGATGATCGCCAAAATAACAACCAATAGGGACTCTGAAATGACTCCAACCATACCTTCACCTCTTTTTGATAACAGACTCTAACAACCTTTAGAATGCTGAGACGATCTCCTATAAAAAACTTTCTAAAACTTGAACCTCTCGGTTCCGGTGAAAAAGTCTGGTTAATATTGCTTTTAGATTGTGAAGGATGATTCTTGCCGTCACTTCCGCGTGCTGTGCGCGGAAGGTAACGCTTCGGACGTAGTCTCCGAAGCGTCGTTTAAAGCTTGAGTTGTTGTATTCG
>JACRKL010000108.1 GCA_016219835.1 Candidatus Woesearchaeota archaeon | reverse complement strand
TGCAATCAGACAAAGAGTTGGAAGAGTAGTGAGAAAGACATGCTCATTCTCGAAATCTTTAGAAAACCACGACAAGGTTATCGGGTTGTTTCTTCAAGAAAGAAACATGGAGCGTTTATCAGTCAAATGATAACACTTCCCCAGTCTTTTGCTTTCTGCAATAAACTCAGTGCAGTGCCCTCTGCTTTCTCAGTCGCGTTATGGAAAAAAGCTTCTCGTTTGTTGGCTTCTTCCTGCTTCTGTTGTGCTGCTGCAAAATATCGCTGGATGCCGAGTGCTGTAGCAGCAGGACCGAAATGTTCTTCGAGCATAGGGAGAACTTCTTCGAGGGTTTGATGAGATTCTGGTGTATCTCTATTATACGTAGGAACAGCCCAGTCCAGTGTCTCTCTGAATTCCTGTGCTGCTGCATCCGCTGCGCGTTCAAGACCGACAACTTCGTCAGGTTTTAATTCAATATTCTTTAGCACAGTTGGAGCGGTAAGCCTTCCTTCTCGTGAGAGAAGATCGTCCAACACCGTCCGGTTCTCAGTCTTTTTTTTAGTATTCATGGTATCTGTCTCCTGGTTTATCTCCTCTTTCTAATTTCTAATTACCCCTTAACAGTGGTTGATGAATCATTATCCTTTTTTAAAGGTTGTCGTTTGCTCCTTCACCTTCCTTTTCAGGAACAATTCTAGTGAATATTAAGGAATATATGAAACTTCTTATCTAAAAACTATCTATTACCGAAAGATTTATAGACTATCTAAGATTTAATAGCATTCTATGCAAGGACGCATTGACGACACCAAAGAAAACACACCCCTCAAGCTGGATAAGCGAGACGAGCAAATCATTGCCATGCTTGCGGAAAATGCGAGAACTTCTTTGATTGAGCTCGGTAAAGCACTTGGCACGAACAAAGACACAGTTCGTTATAAGATCCAGCGTCTTGAAAAACTAGGAATCATCCAGAAGTATTACGCTGAAATTGACTTAAGCAAGTTTGGTTACTTCACGTATCATATCTTTATGTTGCTCGATGAATTGGGCAGTGAGCAGCGAGCTGCTTTGCTCCATGATCTGGTCAATCATCCGAACACCAAATCGGTGATCCACTATAATGATCGCTGGGATCTCGAATGGACGCTTGTTGCAAAAGGGATGATTGATTTTGATGCCATTCTCACCGATATCTCGACACGCTATGCAAAAATTACCTTAGAGAAAGAAGTGATTGTCGTTATCAAGTATTATCCCACGACAACAACGCCATTCTTTCCACCGGCTCATAAACGACGTGCACTGCCCAGAAAAAAATTATCTCTCGATCTTCGCATTGATGCGAAGGATTTTTTGATCATCAAATGGATCAGTGAGCATGCAAGAATGTCAGCGGTTGAGCTTGGTCAGCGTATTGGGTTAAGTTCTGACAGTGTGATTCGTCGTTTGAAGATTCTGAAGGAATCAGGATTGATTGACCGTTTTACGATCCTCTGCAATGAAACCAAGATCGGGCTGCATTGGCAAACTGTCGCTGTGCAGATCCGTTACCTTGATCAGCAGCATGAAATGAAGCTAAAAGCGTTTGTCTTGGATCATCCGTATATTATTAGGTGTGTTCGAACCATTGGAACATGGGATTTGCTGATGTACATCGCTGCCGATACCAATGCTCGGTTCCATTCGACGGCAAAAGAGATCAAAAAACTGCTGTCTATTCCTCTGAAAAGCCAGCAGGCGTGGGCTGCCTATAAGGAAGAGTGTTTCATTAATTTTCCTCGGGTGATTCAGCTGAGCGATTATCATCGTGCCATGCAAGTCAAGCCATAATGCTCCCTTCCCGACTCTGACGAAAATGCCAGTTCTGCCATCCTACGGTGAGCATCTACGAAAAGAATTAGCAAGCGAAAATGGAGTTCCAGAGGATGAAATCACTCGAGGGTTCAGACCAGCTCGAATGATACACTTGCTTCGCAAGAATTTTCGCTAACGAAATACTCAGAATCCATGCGAACAGATGGCAGAACCTCGTATCTTGCGAGATTTTCGTCAGAGCCCCCTTTCCCACAATATTTAAATACCAGTTAGTATTTGGAAGTGGTTGATAGATGCGATCACTGTAAAGAGTTAATAACTATGCAGAATATGGGTTCATAACGATTGACATGGGGGTTTGAACAATGGAATATCGACGTTGTATGGGTGTATGTTCTTTAGCTGTTGTACTGAGCTTATTGATCGTGGCATTGCTTGCTGCAGGCTGCCAGCCAACAAGAAAGGCAAATCCTAACACGACTGGCTATGGAGAGAAATATGACGATGACGTCGAGAAAAGCCTTCAGGACTTAGAAAAAACATTGAGCAACGATACCTCCAATGAAACCGCTGACAGTAATCGTACTCTCCTCAATGACACAGTTTCCCCTCTTCCAACGAAGAATACATCTGCTGTTTCTGTTACTCCGCCTCCTGCTGCTACACCGGTCGTACCTGATCTTACCGGCGTTGAGTTAACGGAGACCGAGAGAAAGATGCCGCTCGTTGTAGTGAATGAAGGTGAGCTGGTAAAAGTTTCTCTCACGGCAACTGATCCAGATGGTGACCAACTCACCTATACATACTCGAATCCTTTGAATAGCAAAGGTCAATGGCAAACTACATTCGGCGATGCCGGTAAATATACCGTGCAGATTAAAGCATCCGACGGGAAATCAGAATCTTCACTCAATGTTTTGGTGGTTGTCAAAGCCGTTAATCGTGAGCCGAAGATCCTTGGTCTTACTGACCTGAGCGTTTTTGAAGGCGATGTCATCAAGCTAACTCCGACGGTGATTGATCCCGATCATGATAATGTAACGATCACCTATGAAGGATTTATGGATTCGAACACCAAGCAAACGACGTATACCGATGCTGGTGTCTATAAAGTAACGATCAAGGCAAGCGATGGCAAGGCAACAGTTCAGCAAACCATCACCATCACGGTATTGAACAAAAACCGACCTCCTGAACTCAGCAACCTTCCTGCAGTATTGACCATTACAGAAGGCGATTTAGTGAAGCTTCAACCACAGGTATTTGATCCTGACAACGATCCTGTAACCGTAAGTTTCCTCTCCAATTTGCTGAACCAAAACGGCGAATGGCAAACGAAGCGTGGAGATGCAGGAACCTACACGATTAAAGTTAAGGCAAGCGATGGTCAGCTTGTTGATTCAAAAGATGTGGAAATTATTGTTAAGATTTTGAACAATGCCCCAGTCATACAATCAATGGCTGATGTTGTCGTGAAAGAAGGAGAAACCGTGCATTTGAATCCCATCGTAAGCGACAAGGATGGCGATACCGTTACCGTATCATACAGCGGCTGGATGACTGCTGCGGACAAGCAGACAGATTACGACAGTGCAGGAACGTACACGGTTACCGTAACTGCGACCGATGGTAAAGATACGGTGAGCCAGAACGTCAAAGTAACGGTAGAGAATGTGAATCGACCTCCGGTGTTCACACCGTGAATAAGTTATTGATAAAGAAGGGGTGTAAAACATGGGTCTTTTATCCGGATCAGATTTGGAAGGTTGGCATTCAGCATCGACACCATCCACGGAACCAAAAAAGCCAAGTCTGAAAACAGTAGTTAGTCCTGAAGCATTGGCGAAGCTTGTTGCAGTACTCGGGATTCCTACGGAGTTTGATAAACCTGCAACCTATAGTGTTAGCAAATCATTCAGAACATCGTTCAACGCTGAGTTGTCTCAAAACATTCCTACACTCGATGAACGGTTGACGTCAGACTCCAAATTTGTATCAGATGTTGCAGACATACTGCCTTCCAATGTCAAAAAGCGTGTTCTTACGGGAATCTACGACCGTGCAATGGAAGCACAAAACTATCGGTTTTGCTGTGACGTTGCAGATCAGCTGAACGACCCTCATCGTGTCGAGACTGCTGCAAGAGCACTGCTCAAAAAGGATCACCGAGAAGCATACGAATTCCTGTCTTCTCGCAAAACCAAATTTAATTATAAGCACATGGTACCGGAGATAACATTAGAAGCCGTTGCCGTTGCCCATACAAAAGGCGACTATGCGTTTGTTTTGGATCATGTAAGGTATGTCCGTGGTTCTTACTTTGAGCAGAAAGAATTTGAACAACCCAGAGAACAATGGTCGGCAGCTTCTCAACAGTTGTTTTGGGAACGTACTATGATTACTGAAGCCATGGAAGGTTTTGCCAGTCAGAATCCTGATGCTGCCATGAGTTATGCTTCTTCCAAGTCTGAACGCACGGATGGGTTCTATGAAGACTTTTGTGAAAAGATTGGGAATGCATTTCTGGAGAAAGGAGAATTGAGGAAGGCTCTCTTCGCTGTTCAGCGTATACAACCTTCAACAAGAACTGACTTTACTCAACGCCTTGTTCAACGCACCGCACAGATCACGGGTGTTGATGAAAAGACAATCAATAATCTCTATAACTCAGAACTGTTCTCAGACGCCGCTTGGGTGTTAAGGACGGGGTAACTCGTTCTAGCTATCCATTTTTCATGAGTCTCCCGGCTGACCGATCATCAAGAGATCCTTTCCGACACGAGCTGTTGTCTTGAACTGCATCGTTGTGGTTATGCCTTCAGTACATGGAACTGTTCCGGTTTCTCCTAATATCTTTGGCGCAATGAACCAATAGACTTTCTGTACTGCTTTCTCATGCAGAGCAGAGCTGAACACCTTGCTGCCCCCTTCGATCAAGACCGAGCAAATGTTCCGCTTGCCTATTTCTTGCAGAATGTTATTCCATGTCATGGTTTTGAGATGGATAACTTCATGTCCATGCTTAGCGAGCACCGCCTCTTTAGGATTCTCTTTTTTAGTGGTGACGATCAAGACCTTGCCTTTCTTGAGCATGGTCGCATGGAGTGGTATCTGGAAGTTGGAGTCAAGCACGACTTTGAGAGGATCTCTACCGTTTTTCAGCAGCCGTGTGTTGAGCTGCGGATCATCTACCAATACGGTGTTTATGCCAACGAGCACGGCTTCGTACTTGTTTCTGAGCTGATGCACATACTTCTTGACTTCTGCTCCTGTGACAGCTATTTCTTTTCCTTTGATGCCAATCTTGCCATCGATTGAACTTGCTACTTTCATGGCGACAAACGGTTTTTTTCGGGTAATCCAATGGATGAAGATGTCGTTGAGTTCTTGTGCTTCTTTCTCTAATATTCCAACACAACAGCTCATACCTGCTTTTTCTAATTCTGCAATGCCTTTGCCTGCAACCAGAGGATTAGGATCTCGCATAGCTACGACAACTTTTCTGATTCCTGCAGCGATGATTGCTGTGGTGCATGGAGGTGTTTTTCCGTAATGGCAGCAGGGCTCGAGATTAACGTAGAGCGTTGCACCTTCCGCTTTTCCGTTGAGCTTCTTGAGCACATCGATTTCTGCATGATCTTTGCCGTACGCATGATGGTAGCCGGTTGCGATGACTTTCTCATTTCGGACTATGACTGCACCAACAAGAGGATTTGATTTGACGTGACCTTCTCCCTTTTTTGCAAGGTTGAGGCACTGGTGCATGTATCCTTCGTTGTGAGAGTTCATGTTATAGGAGGTGCCCTAACTTTTCTTTTTTAGTTTTCAGATATGCTGCATTCTCGTGCTTTGGAACGATCTGCAGGGGTACTCGTTCAGTCACGGTGAGCCCATATCCTTCAAGTCCTACAATTTTTCGTGGATTGTTGGTCAGCAGGCGCATCTTGGTGATTCCTAATTCCCGCAGAATCTGCGCGCCAATGCCATACTCTCTGAGGTCTTCCTTGAAACCAAGTGCATGGTTTGCCTCGACAGTGTCCATGCCTTTATCCTGCAAGGCATACGCCTTGATTTTGTTATCGAGACCAATGCCTCTGCCTTCCTGATCTAAATACAGTAAAACTCCTGCTCCTTCATGGGCAATCGCTTTGAGTGCCTGCTCCAGCTGCTCACCACAATCACAACGCAGGGAATGAAACACATCGCCGGTAGTACATTGAGAATGAACTCTCACGAGAGGAACTTTCTTGCTGGATGGCTGCATGACGATGGCAAGATGCGTCTGCTGGTGAATCATCTCCCGAAACGCCATGATTCTAAACCTGCCAAATCGTGTTGGGAAATCTGCTTCTGCAACTTTCTCGATGAGCTGCTCATATCTTCTTCGGTATTTTACGATGTCTTCTATGGTAATCAGCTTGAGGTTGTATTTTTTCTTCAGCTTCAGCAAGTCATCATGCCTTGCCATCGTTCCATCTTCATTGATGATCTCACAAAGTACTCCGACAGGCTGAAGACCTGCAAGCTTCATGAGATCGACGGTTGCTTCGGTGTGACCTACTCTCTCGAGAACTCCGCCTTTTCTTGCCCGCAATGGAAACAGATGACCTGGTCTGGCAAAATCACCTGGCTTTGTTGTTGGGTTCAGCATGGCTGCGATGGTGACTGCACGATCGGCTGCTGATACCCCGGTCGTTGTTCCTTTTTTCGCGTCAATGGATACGGTAAATGCACATTTATTTGCTTCGGTATTATCACCAACCATCGGGTGTAAGTTCAGTTGATCTGCCCTTTCTTGGGGTAACGGAACACAGATGATGCCTTTGCCGACATTGAGCATGAATGCGATCTTTTGTGGCGTAGCGTGCTCTGCAGCGAGAATAAGGTCGCCTTCATTTTCCCGGTCTTCATCATCCACAACGATGATGTGCTTTCCTTGTTTGAGATCTTTCATAGCTTCTTCGATCGTGTTGAAGATGGTTGGTGGTGTTTTCATGGTTGCTGTTTGATTTGTTTCTTTTTAATCTAGGGGATGCTTCAGAGGTCGGTCGCCTTGGCGAGAGACGACATTCGGTCTACGGCGGCAAAAGCCAACATCGTTGGCAAGCTTACACTCACTAGGACTGCAAGTTTCCAAAGGAGTCCCCTCCGCCGTCTCCGCAATGACCGACCAAACCATTGAGCTCGCTGCTGTTGACGGTGCGACGGTTGCAGAGCAATCTACTCGGGAGCCCGTAGGGCGCATCCCCTCCCTCGTCGCACGTCAGCAGCGAGCTCCCGATCTTTCTCGATCTCTTATTCTCTCAATATCCTGATCATCTTCATGCATGCTTCAACAGATCGCTTGGCATAGTCATCGATTCTTTCCACTGCATCTTTTTCCGCCATTCTTGGTCCTGAGATGCCTAAAGCAACGGGTTTCATGAATTCCAACGAGAGATCCATGATTTTTCTTGCCGCATTGTTTGCTACCACAATATCATGGTCAGTTCCTCCTCTGATGACTGCTCCGAGAGTAACAATGCCATCGATTTCTTTCTGCTGCAGGAGCTTCTTGACTGCCAACGGAATCTCAAACGCTCCTGGTACATGGACAACTTCAGCAATGTTGATCTTTAGCTTTTTCGCATGTGCTTCTGCCTTTTTTTGCATGACATGGGTAATGTGCTCATTAAAATCAGCAACGACAATGGCGATGGTTGTTTTCATCGTTTTCCCTCTTTCTTATCGATGCTCCCCACATCTTGTCTACCCTGTCGGATGCCTTTTCCTGCATTTCTGGACAAGCTTTTTCCTGTGGCAAGGGCAAGAGCATTCAGCGTATGTTTGTAGGCACGATTCTTCGCGATCGAGATAAGATCTTTGGCATCCTTTCCTTCATCCATGTGAACAAAGACCTCCAGAATATGTTTTTCTGCCAGAAGCATAGCATGTTGGATGCCGATCGATGCTTCATGTGCGCACTGCTTGTCGATTACCTCTTTGCCTGGCATCCCTAAGGCGATCACAATATCGCACTCGCACGTTTTTAGGAGCTTAAGGCACGCGACTGGAAGATCTTTGATGCCCGGAACGGTCACTCGGGTGACGACGACCTTTTCTTGTGCATCGTTGATCGCTTTCTCTACAGAAGCAAACATGTCGATGACCGCAAACGTTGTATCCGCAACTCCTATTTTAATCGGCATTGTACTTTCCCTCCGTTTTCGAGTTTTAGTTTTTTTCTGATATTGACGGGTGCGATGACTTCGATGACGTTTTTATGGGTTGAACGATCCGGCAAGATGATTGCTCCGGTGATTGAGCCGCCAATCGCAGTTTTCCAGCAGAACACTTTGCCAAACGTTCGGTTCCTTGTTTTGAACCCTTCGATGGTAACCTTCCCTTTAGCGAGCAGGATCTTTCGTAAGGTCGCATCGTCTACCTTGATGTTCAAGGTTCCATAAAACGGTCTGAAGTGCAAAGACTTCTGGATTCTGTCGCGATACAGTCTAACGTAATATTTTCCTTCTCCTAATCCGCTAATGATTTCCCCTTCAATGCTGGATTGGTGTTCGAAGAGTGCTTCGCATTCTTCATGGAGGTCTTCGAGGACATGAATGCCTGCAGCAGTAAGCAGCAATGTTATTCCCGTCAGCGTTACTTTACGTTCGATAAGTCCGAGATCATCCATCTCCTGTAATTTCCTGCTGATTGTTTGCTGGCTGCTTTTTGTTTCCTCAGCTAATTTCATCGTCGATGTTTCTCTTCTTCCATAGAGCTTGGTGTTTTTTGCAAGGTGCAACAGCAGATGCAAATACGGTTGATATTGCTCGTCCATGATTTCCAGAAATGTGTACTTACTTAAATAATTTATGCTACTCACATTTAGGTATCGACGAGGAAGAAAGGATCATAACGAGCATAAAATCGAAAGATATATAAACCTGCTTTGGTATGGATACCATCAGTAACGATTAAGCCTAACTGAGGTGATTCCATGGCAGCCAAGAAAAAGAAAGCCAAGAAGAAGTAAGTTGATAGCAACTTTCTTCTTTTTTTCTTTTTTTATCCTTTTTCATTCGTTGTTTTTTGTTTGATTTTCTGGTTCTGATGTAACTCAACTGCTAAGATAATCCTAAATCATCATTAAAGAACTTCAGTAAGGGCAACTCCCATCGAAATAACGCCCTCTAAAGCAATGCCACTGATCAGAAAGACACTGATAAACCACTTGGCTGAATTCCATAATCATCGGTGATGCGATGAGTTCTTATACCTTTTCCATCTCGTAACTTAATAACTCTTCCCCATATAGAACATAGATGCTCCTTCCTTACCGCATTTGATACAGACTCCTGATTTCTTCTGATCAAACGGAGCGTTCAGTGTCTTTCCACCGGTATCTTGTTTGATCGCTTCTTCACAGGAAGGCTGGTTGCAGAACGGAACGAGTGCTGTTTTCTCGCTGTGCAGCGCATTGACTAATCCTGCATAGGAGGTTGCAGGTACGATGTGCTGCTGCATCGCTGCTTTTGCCTTGCTTAAGAGGTGGTGATGGATGTCGTCAAGAAGTTGGGTGATCGTGGGGATCAAATCATCCCAGCTCACGAATTTCTTTTCTGCCGTATCTCTTCTCACGATGACCACTTGTTTTTTCTCCATGTCTTTTGGGCCAAGCTCGACACGCAACGGAACTCCTTTCATTTCCCATTGGTTGAATTTCCAGCCGGACGTGTATTCTTCCCTATCATCAAGAGTCACACGTGCATGAGCGGCAATTTCCTGCTCGAGCTCCTTTGCTTTTTTCAGCAGGGGTTCTTTGCTGTTGTCAAAGATAATGGGAACAATGACGACTTGGGTTGGAGCTATCTTTGGCGGCCAGACTGCACCTTTATTATCGGAATGTATCATCAGCGTGATGCCAATGCTTCTCGTGCTCAAACCCCAAGAATTTTGAAAGGCAAACTCTTTGTTTTCTTTCTGATCTAAGAATTGAATGCCAAACGCTTTGGAGAAATGCTGACCAAGGTGATGAGATGTTGCTCCTTGTGCAGCTTTTCCGTTGGGTAAGATGGTTTCAACACTCGTGGTGTAATCTGCTCCTGCAAACTTTTCCTGCTCTGATTTTTTCCCTTTGAGGACAGGAACCGCAAGATAGTCATGATACATCTTCTCGTAGAGGTCAAGGATCTCTCTTACTTCTTTTTCTGCTTCAGCTTTCGTGGCAAAAGCCGTATGACCCTCTTGCCAGAGAAATTCTCTTGACCTGAGAAATGGAACTGGGTGCTTGAATTCCCATCGCACGACATTGCACCATTGATTGATCTTAAGTGGAAGGTCTCTATGTGAACGAACCCATTTTGCAAAGGAATCATACATGATCGTTTCTGAGGTTGGACGCACTGCAAGTCGCTCATTAAGTTTGGTTTTGCCGGATTCAGTGACCCATGCAACTTCAGGAGAAAATCCTTCAACATGCTCTTTCTCTTTGTTCATCAACGATTCAGGAATAAACAAGGGAAAATACGTGTTCTTGACTCCTTTTGCCTTGATCCATGCGTCAAAGACTTTCTGGATATTTTCCCACGCTGCGTAGCCGTCAGGTCGGATGATCATGCACCCGGAGACGGGGGAATAGTCCATGATCTCTGCTTTTTGGATTAATTGAGTATACCATTCGCTGAAATCGCCTTCTTTTGTTGCAGTAAGGCCGATCTCCTTCTTGTCGTCTTTAGACGGATGAGAGGTTTGTGGTGTTGGTTTTGCTGAAGGTGCAGCATGGTGCTGCTGGTGCTGCTGGTGATCGTGCTTGTTATCGTGTTTTTGTGGAGGAACTTGCTGGCTCATAACTCGTGGAATCATCTGGGTGTATTTATACTTTGTGAGAAACTCTCTCCGGCGTTATAGCTTTGGAAGCCTTTTCTTCTTCTCTTTTTCAGGTTCATCAAGGTAATTATCAGGCGTTATTATTGATTTCCCGATTCTCCTCTCTGCATCCTGCCTTGCGCTTCCTGCTACTTCTCCTCCCTCTTTTGCTGCCCCTTTGCATGCTTCGAACTCTTTGGCTTCTTTCGTCCGAGTGATTTCCGTTGTTACCCTTTCACCCAGCATGTTAAAGATGAGTTCAAGATCACTCATGTGATCCCTTAGGTTCTCTCTTTTAAGATCTTTAAGCTCTTTATATTCTTCAATGGTTTTGCCAAATGTTGCTTTGCTTATCTCATTGGTCAAGATGGCATACTCTTTGTCTTCTTTTACTCCTCTCTTCTTCCATTCATCAGTAAGTTCTTGCCTGACCGCTATGCCTCTGACTCTCTTTTCAATCCAGTCGTCAGAATACCCTTTTGCCTTGTAAAGCTCTTTCATTCTTGCCTGAGTAAGTTCCGGATTCTGGATTTCCTCAACCCGTTCATAGCCAACTTGAGCAAGCCACTGCTTGAATGGCTCTGCTTTCGGTGAAGGTATTGATTGAATAATACGAAACATATTTTTGGTACTGGCACAGTCTGTTTCCCTTAATTTGCCATCTTCTGCAGGCAATTTCAACGGTACGATTTTATCGTACGGTTCAAACCCTTCCTCTGCAAGTTTAGCTTTTAAGTCAGACCAGTATCTTTTAGGAATAGTGCTCGCTTCTAAGGCATTCACCACATCAATAATGGAGAAAAACCACTCATGGTTATACCAAATCCTTCGGATCTTCTTATCCTGAAATACAACCATAGCTTTCTCTTGATCTTCCTCTTTGTTTTTCTTTGCCATGCATGATCCAGTTCTACGGATGTATTTATACTTTGTGAGAAATTTTATATATGCTGGTTCTGCTCTCTTCGTTCATGTCGCTCATCCACCAATCGTACATTGATCTCACCGGCAAAGAGCTGAAGGGCAGCGCTGAGCTGGTTTACTCTGGCAGATTCAAGGGGTATAATGCGAACATCCGCATGACGAAAGATCTCTTTGGTCAGCGTATTGAAATTGCCATGAGCAAAGCATGGGAAGAAGTCAATGATGACATCAAAAAAGGATTGCTGCAAGAATTGCTCTCTAAACTGTTTAAAGTTAAAACAAGAACGATGGAAATGGATCTCTATCATTCCTTCCTCAAGAATGTGCATGTTGCGATTCCAAAAGCAGATCAGGATCCTCATCTTCTGTCGGTTTTTCAGCAGCTCAATGAGCAGTACTTTCATGGATTGCTGGATCCTCCTAACCTTGTCTGGGGTGAAGCGAGCTATCGGCAATGGGGCTGTTATACGTACGGTACGGATACGATCTCCATGAGCTCTATTCTGCAGGAGCATCCTGATCTTTTGCAGTATGTGTTGTATCATGAGATGCTGCACAAGAAGTTAAAGTTCGCATGCAAAGACGGAAGAAGCCATCATCATACACCTGAATTCAGGGCATTGGAACGTGCATTTCCACAGCAATCTCTGTTGGAAGAAAAGTTGAAACGATTGCACATTGCTTCACGAGTCTCTTCTCGAAGAAAAAACGTATGGAGGTTCTGGAGATGAACTCCGTATATCATTTTACTGCACATGGCCATCCTAACCTTCGTGCGATGCATCCCACGACGCTGGAGTTTACCAAAGAAGAGCATCTGACGCTCAGAGGAGACTGTATCGTTGGCGTTCGTGCAGATTTTGATAGCCAATCGCTTCAGAAGTTATTTGCTGGTGCGCAACCCTTGATTATTACCTTAACGGTTGGCAGTGTTCAGGAAGTTGTGCATGCAACCTATAATCCTTCCTTCTCCCATAATTCAGAAATGGTGATTCGGTTATCAACCTTTGCTGATGCGAGAACGTTTGCGATCAACGCAGACAAGGCAGCGAAGTGGTTGTCGAGGAAGATGGTCGAAAAGTTGAGCAAGGGAGCAGACATGGAGATCACGATTGCCGCATCACCTTAATCCTCACATAAACTATATATACCATCCCATGCTTATAGAGATCATGCATTCCTCACCTCCTGCTACGTTCAAGTTTCTCCTGTTAGATATTACCTACAAAGTGATCAATGGCAAGGCACTGATCTACCTCTACGGCAGCAATGAGAACCATGAGCCTATTTGCCTGATTGACCACAACTTTCCTCCGTATTTCTTTGTGCTTGCTTCCGAAAAACAGAAAGATGAGGTTCTTGCCATCATGGCCTCGGAAGGACGTGAGTCTTACCGTATGACTGCTGCAGAACCCTTGCAGATGCAACGCAACCAACACCCTGTTGACTGTTTACGAGTAGAAGCAAATCTTCCTTCCGGCGTTCCTCATCTTGCTGCTGCCATTCGTGAAAAGCTGAAACTCGATGCCATGGAAGCAGACATTCGCTTTGTGAGGAGATATGCTTTTGACAAGCATTTGCAGTTTCTATCATGGTATACCATTGATGCAAAACCCGAGTTAGAGCACTTGCGCATTCCTGCGTATGATCTTTTGTCAATGAAGCTGTTAGAAGATGAACATCAGCAGCATGACCGTAACGTGCTTGCTTTTGATATTGAAACGTATGCTCCTTCCAAAGAGATTCTGCCGGAGAAAAACCCCGTGCTGATGTTTGCATTGTATGGCAAAAATGTCAAGAAAGTGGTGACATGGAAAAAAGGACACTGTAAAGCTGACTTTGTTGAATTAGTCAAGGATGAATCTGCATTGCTTCGGCGTTTTCAGGAGCTGTTGCTGGAATTAAAGCCAACGATTCTTGTCGGTTACTACTCCGACGGTTTTGATTTACCGTATCTCTTGACCAGAGCAAAAGCCAATAATGTGAACTTTGATCTTGGTGCAGATTACTCTTCCATTGTGCTCGGTAGGGGAGCAGAGAAAGAAGCCAAGATCGAAGGTTTAGTGCATGTTGATCTGCTCCGGTTTTTACGAGGAGTTATGCATCCCACGCTAGCGACCGATTCTCTTCGGTTGGAGCATGTTGCTCAGGAGATGCTGGGCAAAGGCAAGGTGAAGGTTGCTCTTGATCAGTTGAGCAACGCTTGGGATAGCCATCCTGATGATCTCGAAGAATTCTTCCATTACAATCTGCAAGATGCACAATTGGTGTATGAGCTGTATTTTCTCATAGAGCCAACGATGCAGGAGATGGCAAAGTTAACTTGTCTACCCTTGTTTGAAGTGGTGAGGTCACGCTATTCCACATTCGTTGAAGCATTCTTGATCAGTAGGGCAAGAGAAGCGGACGAGCTTGTTCCTCCGAGACCTAATCATGATGAAACGGAAGAACGCAGTGGCAAGAAATATCAGGGTGCATTTGTCTATGAACCAATACCTGGCATTTATCACAACCTTGCAGTTTTTGATTTCAGGAGTCTGTATCCTACTATCCTCACGTCTCACAATGTCAGTCCTGGAACGTTGAACTGTTCCTGCTGCAAGCATGGCAAAAACAAAGTCCCTGATAAACCCTTATGGTACTGCACCAAAAAGCGAGGTTTCATTCCGCATGTTATCGAGGATATCATCGAGCGGAGAATGCGTATTAAAACACTCTTGAAAAAGCAAAAGGACCAGCTGCTTGAGGCAAGAAGTTTTGTTCTCAAGACGTTGGCAAATTCAATTTATGGGTATTACGGATTTTCTGGAGCACGATGGTACTGCTTTGAGTGCGCTGATTCCATCACTGCGTTTGGCAGGCATTACATCCTGTCGGTCATTGATGATGCAAAGAAAGAAGGATTTCAGGTACTGTATTCGGATACAGATTCCATTTTTCTGGGCTTAGGAAAGAAGACCAAAGAGCATGCCCACAACTTTCTTGAGCAGATTAATCGACGGCTGCCCGGTCAGATGGAACTGGAATTAGAGGACTTTTATCCTGCGGGTATTTTTGTTTCCATTAAGGCATCAGAAACGGGTGCTAAGAAAAAATATGCTTTGATGAATGAAAAAGGGAAGATCAAGATTCGTGGCTTTGAAGCCATACGCAGAAACTCCTCAGAGCTTGCAAGAGAAGTGCAATTGAAAGTGCTTGAAATCATCCTCAAAGACCAGAAACCTGAGCAGGCTATTGCGTATGTGCAGCAGATGGTGGAGGATGTGCAAGCTAAGAAGATTCCGGTGGCAAAGATGGTGCTTTCGACGCAATTAACGAAAGATTTACGGAGCTATTCCTCTCGAGGACCGCATGTTGCTGTCGCTGAAAGAATGGAACAGCAGGGTATTCCGGTGAGAGCAGGCACAACCATTCGTTATGTCATTACTCCTGGCAAGGGCATCATCCGTGAGCGGGCAAAGCAAGCTGAAGAAGTGAAGGAAGGAGAGTATGATCCAGACTACTATATTCATCATCAGATCCTGCCTGCGGTCGAGCAGATCCTTGATGTCTTAGGTTACAATCTCAAGAAAGAGGCGTCGAGGAAAGAGCACTCGCTTGAGAAGTGGTTTGGGTGAATCTTTAGTTTCATCTCCCGTATTTCTCGATGCATAGTTGTTTACTCATGGATCTGATTGGTTCAAAACAGATCGGTTTTTGAGAGTATTAATGCTGCGACCTCCTACAAAATTCTTGGTATCGGTTTATTCTTTGATAATTCAGGTTGAAATCTCCCGGTCTTGCATATTCAAAGAGGGTTGCAATGGAATCATGATCTGATACATGGAACCAAGTCATTTTCTCAGTCCAAAGGAGATGATGAAGTCCGTAAGGATCTTTTACAGCATTTTGCCCAAAGTTAGAGACCGGATGCGCCGAAATATTTTTGGATAGAGATGATAACATATAATTCACTGATCCATCACTCGCTTTGAGGTAGAAATCATTTATGCAGTCACCATCAAGGTCGGCTCTTCTTAATTCCTCTACCCCTCCATAGCACTTTTTGGTTTTAGCTATTGCTGCAGAAAGATGATCTTGAGATGCTGTTGTAAATGTCCCGTATGCAACGCCTTCTGCTTCCCTCATCGATGGCATGGGTGTCACATACATGGACAACAGGTTCAACGCCTGTGCAGCTACAGCAAAGGCAAATGCTAAACATTGCCTCTGCCTCCATGCATGAAGACTTCTCAGCTTGGTCGCGTAAGATCTCAAGTATCCAGCAACCGTTTTTTGATCTTTAACGAGACTGTGTATGCCATTATTGAGAGTTTCTTCAATAATCTCTTCCATACTTTCATCCATTGTATCTCGAGGCATAGTTATCACCAAGAAGCAGGCAGTAAGCGTTCTATTTAGTCTTTTGTTGTTTGATAATAAAACAACAAAGATAAACTTTATAAATCTGGTTTGCATAGGGTTAACCATGAAGCCAGTAAAGAGGTTTGTGAGGCAAACGATGTTGAAATGAAAGCAGAAACTCTTAAGAGCTTGGGATTAACTAAGGCACAGATAAAAGTTTATCTGGCACTGTTTGAACTGGGAAGCTCCCTTGCAAGTGCAATAGCGAGGAAATCAGGTGTTGAACGTTCTATGACGTACCAGATCCTCAGTGTATTAACCCGTAATGGGATGGTAAGCAGTGTCATAAAAGAGAATCGGAAATATTTTATTGCTGCTGAACCTGAGAGACTGTTGGACATTCTGAAGGAGAAAGAGGAACAATTAGCCCAGAATAAAAACGAAGTGAAGTCCCTGATAACCGAACTCAAGATATTACGGCATTCAAAACCTGAAGCGTTACATGTTACTGTGTATGCGGGTCTTGACGGTTTCAAGACAGTTATGAATGATATTCTCAAAGAGAAGAAAGACTATTATATCTTAGGCTACACTGCGAAGAGCACGAAAATCGCTAAATACTGGTATACGCACTGGAACAATAAGAGGGTCAAACTCAAGCTTTCTCGCTTTCTCCTTATTCCCCCTACTGTAAAGAGAAAAGATGCGCTGAAACACCCCTTTACATTTGTCAAAGAATTGCCATTACAGTACATTGCCCCATCTCGTTCATCAACAACCATTTATGGAAAGGACAAGGTTCTGCTTTTTCTACCTCTTGAAAAAGACTTTACAGGGATTATCATCCAGAACAAGGAGATTCATAATAGCTATAAGGACTTTTTTGACATCCTCTGGATGAAAGCTAGATAACATCCATGCAGCCCATCTACTGGCTTGGTGTATGATATGCAGGGTACTGAAATCTTACTCAGCTAAAGCAAACAAGTGTTATCCCTACAATACCTATATCAAAAACTTACCCTTCTTCTGTACGCAAGTATCATCGATCCAGAATTCTCCATCACGAAGGTCTTTGATCATGTCCCAATGGAGAGCAGATTCGTTCTTGCCGCCGCCTTCTTTGTAGGCCATGCCCAAGGCAAGGTGAATAGTTCCTCCAATCTTCTCATCAAACAGGATCTGTCGGATAAATCGTTTAATGCCGTAATTCAAACCAATGCCAAACTCACCGAGGTATTTCGCTCCTGCGTCGAGTTTGATCATTTCATTGAGGAATGCTTCATTCTTCTTCGCTGTTGCTTTCACCACAGCTCCTTTCTTGAACACGAGCGTGATGCCATCAACTTCTCTTCCGCCATAGATAGCAGGATACGTGTAGGTGATATGACCCTCGGTTGATGTTTCCACAGGTCCACAAAACACTTCGCCATCCGGCATGTTTCTGTGTCCTGCACATTTGATGCCCTGCCTGCCTTTGATCGAGAATGTTAAATCCGTATCTTTCGCCAAAATCCTCACTTTCTCTCCTTTGTCAAGCATTGCCTTAAATTTATCCTGTCGCTGGTCTTCCGCAGCCCAATCTTGATTGGTTGCAGAGAACGCAAAGTCTTCAAATTCTTCCAGCGACATATCGGCATCCTGCGCCAATGCATTCGTAGGATATTGGCAGATCACCCAGTTGTTTTTCTTGAGATGGATCTGACTTAATGGATACATAATTTTTCTTCGCATGGCTACCTTTTTTGGATCAATGTTGGACAATTCTCTCGTATTTAATTCAGAACCGATACCGATCGAACCAGCGATCATGTTTGCTTCAAACTCTGCAATCTTCGGAAAGACTTTGAGCTGCTCTTCACTAGCATGACTGTAATACAAGTAAGCATAACCGGGAAGAGAAACATTCAGACGAGGATGCGCTCCTTTCTTGAAAATATTCTTGGCAATCTCAAAGGCAAGTAGCCGTGCTTCAGCACCACAATCAACTGCAATGATATCGCCTTTCTTGATCTTCAGAGAATAATCCGTAAGAATGCGGGCAAGTTCTGTGATGCGGGGATCAATGAGCATACTGATTTGAGAGAGTTGCTGTTATATAAACGTTACGATTAAATAGGCTCTGACGAAAATCTCCATAGGCGATATCCTATGTTGTAGGCTATGAGCCTACAAAAGAGTTCAGCAGTTTGCATTATGATATGCTTTGATCTTAGTGTGCTTCCAAACAAGCGTTTAACCGCAGAAAACAAACTCTC
>JACRKL010000088.1 GCA_016219835.1 Candidatus Woesearchaeota archaeon | reverse complement strand
TGCCATCCTTCTGTGAGCATTCTTAGAAGAATCGGTTTGAGCGAGAAGGGTGTTCCAGAGGAATTCTCGCCAGCAAATGAACCCTAAATCATGCGAACCGATGGCAGAACCTCGCATCTTGCGAGATTTTCGTCAGAGCCGGAAAAAAGAAACCAAGCGCCTAGACGCAGGCGCCGTTGAGGTTGCCAAGGGTTAGGTGGCTGGTAAGACAAAGTCACGCAGATTATCCGTTTCAGAAGATGCTGTAATCAAAACATTGCTGTTTTTTTTCGATAAGAAGACAACGAAGAATCTTCACTGCATATAGCTCGGACGTTCATCTTTCATCTGCTTCGCTTTAGCAGCTGAGAAATAGTTCTTCATTTCCTCATACATCTGCGTGATCTCTTTGGTTGCACTCGGACGAACTTTTTGCAAAGCCATCTCAAAATGTTTCTTTCCTACCTGTTCGCATTTAATATCCTCCCGCAAAGCGAACATCGCAGCTTCTCTGCACACGGCTTCAATGTCTGCTCCTACATAACCATCCGTTTGCCTTGCCAGCCAATCCAATATCTCCGTCTTACTGTCATCAGAAGTCGCACCATCGTCTTTCTTTTTCTTTCCTTTCTTGTCTTCATCAACGACTGGCATTTTTGACAGATGCACATGAAAGATTTCCTTCCTGGCAAGTTCGTCAGGAACCGATGTCAGAATAATGCGGTCGAATCTTCCCGGACGAAGCAAGGCTGGATCTAAAATATCCGGTCGATTAGTAGCTGCAATAATGACGACATCCTGCATATCCTCAAGACCGTCCATCTCGGTCAAGAGCTGATTAACGACACGCTCAGTTGTCTGATTGTCGCCATGCATACCTCTTCTTGCTGCAATGGAATCAATCTCATCAAAGAAGATGATGGTAGGAGATGACTGCCTCGCTTTTTTGAAGATATTGCGGATCGCTTTTTCAGAATCGCCAACCCATTTGGAAATCAGCTCTGGACCTTTCACCAGAATAAAGTTGCTTCCACTTTCATTAGCAACTGCTTTAGCTAAGAGCGTCTTGCCGGTTCCCGGTGCGCCGTACAAGAGAATTCCTCGTGGAGGTCTGACACCGAGCCGTTTGAAAGCATCAGGGTTTTGTAACGGCCATTCGACCGCTTCTTTAAGCTCCTGCTTCAACATCTCGCTACCACCGATATCAGACCACTTCACATTAGGAATGTCCACCAGCACTTCACGCATGGCAGAAGGTCGAACAACTTTGAGTGCTTCAAGAAAATCCTTTTGAGTAACTCTGAGCTTCTCCAGTAATTCCTTTGAAATCGGCTCATCTTCTTTCAGTTTAAGATCCGGCATGACCCTTCTCAAAACAATCATTGCCGCTTCTTTCGTTAACGCACTTAAGTCGGCTCCAACAAAGCCATAGGTAATATCAGCTAACTTTTTGAGGTTGACATTCTTAGCCAATGGCATAAGCCGCGTATGAATCTTCAGCACATCCAATCGTCCATCCTTATCCGGCACACCTATTTCAATCTCGCGGTCAAATCTTCCTGGTCTCCTTAATGCCGGATCCAGAGAATCAGGAATGTTGGATGCGGCGATCACGACTACTCTACCTCTTGATTTTAAGCCGTCCATTAACGTCAGCATCTGTGCTACGACTCGACGCTCAACTTCCCCATGAACCTCTTCACGTTTGGGAGCGATGGCATCGATTTCGTCAATGAAAATGATCGACGGTGCATTTTTCTCTGCTTCCTCGAATTTTTTCTTGAGGTTCGCTTCCGATTGACCATAGTATTTGCTCATGATTTCCGGACCATTAATCAAAAAGAAATTGGAATTCGTTTCATTTGCCACAGCCTTAGCCAAGAGCGTCTTTCCTGTTCCAGGAGGACCGCGCAACAAGACCCCTTTCGGCGGTTCAATACCTAAACGTTCAAAGATCTCTGGATGTTTTAAAGGTAATTCAACCATCTCCCTGACTTTGCTGATCTCTTCCCGCAAGCCACCAATATCTTCATACGTCACTTCCAGTTGCTTTTCTTCAACGACTTCAACGGCTTCGGGATTAAAAACAACTTCAGTATTCTCAGTGACAACAACGGGCTGCTTCGGCTCAGTAAAAGCGACAATAAACCGCAAATCCCCTAAACCGAAGCCGATCATGCTCTCGAAAAGATCTTCAAAAATCGGAGTGCTCAGATCACGGCGTGTGGGTCTTGCCATAAGTGAAACAAGATCGCCTTTAACGAGAGGTCGATGCATCAAGCCTTGCTTGAAAAGGTGCGGTGGAGCTCGAATCTGAATATCTTTTTTTGCAGGAGCAACAATCACCTTCTTCGCTTCCTTAACCTGTGCTTTCCGCACAAAAACCGTTTCACCTAATCCGGTTTTCGCGTTTCTTCGCATCAAGCCATCCATACGGACAACATTCAGACCAATATCGCCTGGATAGGCGCGATCAACGACAGAAACTGTTTTCCTTTCGCCTTCGAGCTCGACAATATCACCCGGTCGTACGCCAATGATGAACATGTAACTCGAGTCCATCCTTACCACTCCCCTATTGACATCATCCTGAATAGCTTCCGCTACCTTCAGTTGGATCTCTTTCTTAACGGGCGGTTTCTCAGGTGGTGGCATAACTGTTCCCTCATTCCCTATTCTGGGGAAGAATTATTTTTGCGGAGGCGGGGTGACCTTAGCTTCCGGAAGTTTATAGGCCGGCGGCAGGTTAAGATCTCGGCTCATCAGCAACGCATGGATCGTGCAGCGTGAAAGGATGCTGTTCAGTACCGCTTCCATAGGCGCAGGGGGAAGTGCTTTGGTTTTTTTCCAAGAGTCTATAAACGACGTAATGTTCTTTGCATCTGCAAGGAAAACAAGCTCGCCAGCCAGCGTAATGTGTCCAACGCCAGGTTCATAAGTAACCGTAAATTCAAACGCTATTTTGAGGGAATCTTCTTTCGATTTTCCCAACGTCAATTCCTGTTTTTCAACATTGGTTAAGGAGATGCTGCTGTTGATAGTAACATTCCCGCTGACCGGTATTTCTCGTTTTCCTTCAAGACTAGTAAATGTAAATCCGACGACAGACATAGGATCACCCCACAACCAAGAAAGAAGGCAGGTTTATAAATTTATTTGAGCACCTTATCGACTTTTTTCGTGTCCCAACCAGCATCAAGCAGTGATTTTTGGATTGCCTCTTTTGTACATCCGCGTTGCAGCTGATCTTTGACATACTGTTCCAGCTCATGCGCTTCTTCCGGCGCTTCATGAGGGGTTTTATGGTTCCAGATTAAGGCTAAACCTGCTCCTGCCAAGCCGCCGAGTACGACAATAACGATGCCGATGATCCATCCGGAGGATCCTGAGAAAAGAGAGGTAAAAACGCCAGAAATGGATTGCTGGGACGCAAGTGGCTGCTGTCTTTGTGATGCAGATCCTCCTTGTTCGGGAGAAGTGGTACGATCGTCTGAAGGAGTGAGTTGCGTTGCAGAATTTGGTTGCTGCACCGATCCACAGCCCTCATCAGCTTGTCCATCGCAGTCATTATCCAAGCCATCGCACTTGGTTTCAACTGCTTGATACTGTTGTTCATAATAAGGGATATTGCATCCCTTCCAACCTAAAGATCCACGGCAAAGCATTCTTGTTCCTTCACAGACACCGACCTGCTGTGGGCAAGCAGGAGCATCAAGGTTATTGTCGATAGATCCATCGCAGTCATTGTCTTTGCCATCGCAAACTTCTGCTCCGGTCGGAACACAAACAACTGGTGAACTGCCCTCGCCGCTGGATCGGCTAGGCTGGTAACCTCCCTGAGAATGAGAAGACTGACCTGTATCATCAATGCCACTGATACTCTTTTCGGTCTGACATACCGCAGAGCAGCCGTCACCATTCACTTGATTTCCGTCATCGCATTGCTCGTTAACCTCACGCTGACCGTTCCCACAGAATCCTTGAAAATTGGGACAGAGACAGGTTGACAGGCAGTGTTTTCCCGTCACGAAAAAGAGACCGTCATCACGATAGTCGATATCCTCGAGTGTTGTAATGCCATGATCTCCCAAACGCGAACCATCGTTAAGACCAAAGTCAGAAATGGTCGTAATATGAGAACCACGAAGGTCGCCAGTTTCTGTTCGAACGAGAACTGCAATGGAATCTTGGTAAACGATATGGGTGATACTGGAACCGTCCTGCAAGACGTGAACTGAGAGCCCAGTTACTTCTTCAGCGAGAGTATCCATCGAAAGACCGAGATCAACACCTCGGGTTAACAGAGCAAGGACGTCACGAGTCGGTGTCTGATCGATAATGGTTCCAGTATCTGGCTCAAGAATGATCGTCCTATAACCGTCCTGTTTGGTTAGGGCAAGAACAACCAGATCAAGTACCCCATCACGATTGTAGTCTACATAGTCAAGAGCATCAATGCGAATCGGAAGAACTGCAGTGAGGAACGACGTTTTATCTTCACAGGAACCGGAAGAACAAAGGAACAGGTGAGGAGCAGCATCTTGATATCCTGCAATGGCAAAAGATCCGTTGGTAGGAGAAGACGTGTATGCGGTAATCGTGTCTAGAGCGACTGGTAACTGAAGATCACTGATGCGCGTGAGTGTTGGTTGCCTCGTGTTTGCGAGGACATATTGTGGGCAGCTGCCACTATTGCCATCGCAAACTTCACCTTCGTTCACGACATTATTACCGCAGATGGACAGACTTTCGAAAAGAGAGGTAACGTCAAATTTATCAACAAGACGATCATGATTCACATCAGCTGCACAAAAAGCATTGCTCGACAGAGTCTCGTAGCCTGAAGAGCCACGAAGGTAATTGTCAACCATCGAAAAATCTGCGAGAGTCTTGCTGCCGTCGCCATTGACATCACCCGTATCACGATCGCCGCAGGCAAAGTTTCCGGTAAGGCATGCCGCAGAGCAGCCGTCACCATTCACTTGATTTCCGTCATCGCATTGCTCACCCGGATCCAGATGGCCATCGCCACAAAAGAGCGGAAGCTGTTCGGGAGAAAAGGACAAGGAGAAAGCAGATGCTCCTGTAGAGTATAAAATCATGTCAAAAGAACACGGGTAAACACCATCGCACACTGAAGTGATTTGAGATAGACTACTTCCATAGATGAGATTAGTTCCGGTTCCTAACGATTGAGTCGAACCAAAATGACGGAAAAAGATGGGGGGTATAGATGCTATCTCCGATAACGGTGTATCAGCGGGGAGCATGATCACACCATCGCCATAGCCATCGAAGTTAACTTGTAATCCGTAACCATAATTCAACTCACGAGGAAGCACCAGCGTCGTATACCCAAACTCACCAGGTCCAAGAGAAAAGGAATCTTGAGTGAAATACGCCCTACCGATACCCGGTCCAAAGCCTAACCAACCCAGATAGCCAACCATACCTACAAAGAGAACAACCATAGCAAATGGTAGAAAGTACTTCTCGACATGCTTATGCATAGTGTAGAAATCCTAGGTGGTACTCCTATATAAAGATAGAGCATACAAAAAATAAAGAAAAGAGAAAGAAAAAAAGTTAACCAAACAAGGCACTTAATCCAGCAGCTGCCTGCTCTTCCGTCTTCTTGTCGTCTTCTTTTTTCTCTTGCTTCTTCTCTGCCTTGTGCTCTCCACCGGCAGCAGGAGCTGCAACAACGACAGGCGCAGCGGCAACAGCAGCTTTCTTCACTGCTTCGTCGATATTCACGCCATCGAGAGCAGCAACAAGTGCCTTGACTCGTGCGTCTTCAACTTTGACGCCAGCAGCTTCCAAAACGTTTTTCACACCGTGCTCGTCAACTTTGTGTCCTGCTTTGTGTAACAGCATTGCAACGTAGATGTATTCCATGGTACAAGCCTCCTTATGCTTTGATATCAAATCCAATCTGCGTGCCAAGACCTTGAGCTTCAAGGCTGGCCTGAGCAACGAACTCTTCAGCAAGGGCAGAGCACATAATGGCCTGCTCCTTCGCGAGTCCCTTTGCTTCACTATGCGCTTTGGATAAGAGTAATTCTACCGTGTCTTTGGTTGGATAAGCCGCTTCAACGGCAAGGTTGAGTGCTTCCTGAGCACAGGTAATGAGGTTCTGATAATAAACCTTTTCATCAACTGCCAATACTTTTTTATCAAAGATAACGCCGTTCTCGAATGTAGCTACGAGATCAAGACCAATTTCCATCGGCTGAATGCCTAATCGCGTCAGCACAGAAGCAACATTTGCTTGGATCACTTCGCCTTCTTTGACAACGAGAGTATCTTCCTTGATCGCAACTTTGCCGCCTTCAACACCGGTTTTGATCTTCAAGGCACCGAGTTCACCGATCACAGGACCGGGAGCGAAAGGTGTAACACCAGCGGGAACAACGATGTCTTTAGGTGCAACTTGTCCGCCTTTGGCAGGTGCACTGGACTTATTTTTCTGAAGTACACTGTAGAGTTTGAAGGGATTTGTTTTCGTCAGCAGAAAAGCAGGCATGCCTTTAATGTACTGCTGTAAGTGTTCAACACCTGGCTTTTTTGCCTTGACTTGTTCTAAAGCGAGGAGCATCAGCCTGCGCTTCGTCATGCGGATAACGACATCTTTGCGCAAAGACTCTCTCATTTTTTGGATCTGAGGAGAAGGCATATTTTCGAGATTGACAACACCGACAACAGGATATTCGTTCAACAACTGGACGAGATCACTGACTGCCTTCTTTTTGTAAGGAGCTGCTTTAGCTTTCATTGCTTCACCGCCTTACCTTCAAGATCGATGTGGATCGGGTGACTCATGGTATACTTCATAAACAGAGATTTGATGTTATTCTTCTCGTTGGGTAACGCATGAAGCACCTGATTGTAGAGCACCTGAATATTTTCAGCAACATGATCAATCGGCGTCTCTTGATTGCCTACGCTGCATTGAATGCCTAGCGTTGTTTTTGCCTTAACACGAACCATGTTCTGCAACTTTTCATAGAGCTGCTTAAGGTTGGCATTCGGAGGAACAACACAACCAGCTTTTGGGTTTGGCATCTTTCCCTTAGTGCCCAGAGCTTTACCAAACACAGTAGCAAGCTTTGGCATGATCGTTGCCTGTGCAATAAAGAAATCATACTCTGCAGCTAGCTTCTTCAATAACTTCTTGTCTTTTTGATAGAGTTCAAATTCATCTTGAACAATGGTCTTATCGCAGACTGCTCTAGACTGATCCAGTAGTTCAGCAGCAACAAACGCGCAGACCTTTACTTTTCTTCCTCGACCAAAGGGCAAGGTGGCAAAAATATCGACCTGCTGGTCTGGCTTCTTGAGATCCAAGCTCTGTAAGTTGATGACAAAGTCTATCGTCTGCTTAAACTTTCTCTGAGACGCTGCTTCTTTGAGCTGCTGCAATGATACTATAAGATTTTTCTTGTCCATGGTGCCCTCCTAACCACCTCGATGGGTGTTAGTTCACGGGATACACTAGTGGGAAGAGCAGTTATTTATAAAGTTTTTTGTGGAAAAAATGAAAGGGAAGAAAGAAGAACGCCTAGACGCAGGGAGTGTTCAGGTAGACCCCTCCTTCTTTGCGTTCGCTATCCTTTTCTGTTTCTCTGGCTCACCGAGATAATTCTGCGAAGAGACTACTGCTCTCTTTGTTTTTCTCTCAAGCTCAAACCGAGCGTTTTTTGCGATAGTTCCGCCTTCTCGTGAAACAGTCTTGTGTTCCGGAAAGGTTTTAGGGTCATGTACTTGTTCAAGCTCTGCCGTTGATGCCTCGCCGAGCATGGTAAAGATAAGCTCTAAGTCATTCATATGGTCTCGAAGATTTTCCTTGTCCAGCCCTTTAAGCTATTTATACGCTGCAGGAGTCAATCCAAAGCTCGCTTTTGAAATCTCTGCGGTGAGGATCGAGAAATCGTGCTGGGAATCAATACCTCTTTTCTTCCATTCATCGGTAAGATCTTGTCTTACAGCAATACCTCTCAAGCGTTTGTCAATCCAAGAGTTTGAATAACCCTTTTGTTCGTAGAGCTCTTTCATACGATCTTGAGCTAACTCGGGGTTCTCTATTTCCTGCACCCGTTCATAACCTACTTTTGCAAGCCAACGTTTGAAGGGTTCCGCTTTGCGAGAAGGGATCGATTGGATAATTCTAAATAAGGATTGCGTATTGGCACAGTCAGTCTCATACGCTTTGCCATCTGCTGAAAGAATTTTCAGTTGTACACAACATGTGGACAACTCAATCCCATGCCCTAATTCCCTCTGTTTCAGCATACTCCAATAGTTTCGTGGGTTGGTACTGTCGGTAAGGGCTTGGACAATGTCTATAACTGAAAAATGCCATTCTTCATGGTGCCATACTCTTCTAATCTTCCTATCCTGAAAGACAACGAGAGCCTTGTTTTGATCCATAGCAAGAGGAGAAGAAAACGGCTTAATAAAGATGATGACGAGAAAATTGAAAAAAAAGAAAGCAAGCGCCTAGACGCAGGCGCCGTTGGAGAAGTGTCCAGTTTCTCCTACCGGTTCAATAAGGCGATCATGTCTTTTGTCTTAAGGATTTTAACAGTATCCTGCCGATTAAAATCTGGAAGTGTTATCATTTGACTGATAAACGCTCCATGTTTCTTTCTTGAAGAAACAACCCGATAACCTTGTCGTGGTTTTCTAAAGATTTCGAGAATGAGCATGTCTTTCTCACTACTCTTCCAACTCTTTGTCTGATT
>JACRKL010000091.1 GCA_016219835.1 Candidatus Woesearchaeota archaeon | reverse complement strand
TGCGAGGTTCTGCCATCGGTTCGCATGGTTTCTGGGTATTCTGCTAGCGGAAATTTCCCTTGGAATTCCCTTTCCGCTTGCATGGTTTATGCTGCTGATGCTCACCTTAGGGTGGCAGAACTGACATTTTCACCGGAGCCTCAGCAAAGAAGAAGTATATATATCTTATCTCGGCGGAATATTTAACTTGCAAGGGGCAAAGATTTAAAAACATACCCTATTCTTTCTGTCACATGCCAATGAACGTTGTTGTAACCACCTTACTCTGGGCTGCCTATTTTGTTTCCCTGTTCTTTGCCGTGTTCTGGCTTACGGTTTTCATGACGGAAGAAACAAAAAAGCCGATGCGGAAGAAACATTCTTTTCCTCCCGTCACCGTTGGCATCCCCGCTTACAATGAAGAAGAAGGCATTGCAGCAACCCTTGCATCAGTCATTCAGCTCGATTATCCCAGAGAAAAGTTGCAGATCATCGTCGTTGATGACGGCAGCAAGGATCAAACTCCGGTCATCGTGAGAAAGCTCATCAAGCAGCATCCGGAAACCAACATCCAGCTCATCATCCAGAACAACGGCGGCAAAGGATCTGCTTTAAACACCGCGTTGACATCTGCCACGGGAGAATTCTTTGTGGTTCTTGATGCCGATTCCATGGTTGATGCAGATGCGTTGCATTGGCTCCTTCCCCCATTTGAGGAAGATCCAAAGCTTGCAGTTACCCTGCCCTGCCTAAAGATCGCAGAAACAAAAAACATGCTGCAGAAAATGCAGCGTTATGAATATATCATTAACATGTTTTACAAAGAATTAATGGGACGATTAGATTGCATCAGAGTTGCACCAGGGCCATTCTCCGTTTATCGGGCTTCACTATTGCGTGAAGTGGGCTGCTTTGACGCAAATCGAAATCTTACTGAGGACTTAGAAATAGCATTACGATTGCAGAAGCACAATTATCGGATCCGGCAAGTTATGGAAACTGAAGTCCGGACAAATCCACCGAACAATGTGCGTGACCTTTACCTCCAGAGGAGAAGATGGTACATGGGATCAGTCATTAACACGCTCAAGTATTTCCGCACGCTCGTTAATCCCAAGTACGGAGACTTTGGCCTCATGGAAGTTCCCCTGTCCCTGCTGTCAGGAGCTATGATCATTTTTATCGTTACAACCATGGTCTATTATGCAATTAAACCGGTTATTGAAACCATCAACCTGCTTTCTTTGGTTCATTTCGATGTGCTCTCTTTTTTTAGAGATTTTCATCTCAGCTTCTCCTTCCTCGACATAAAATTCTCCCTCCTCTTTATCGGCATTATTATGTTTTCAACATCGATGTATGTCCTCAAGAAATCGCATGTCAACACCAAAGAAAGAGTACTCCGGTTCGGTGCAATCCCACTCTTTTTTTATGTGACGATGTACTTCTTTTTCCTGGGCATTGTGTGGATCGGGGTTTCTCTGAATCTCGTGGTTAAACCTCAGCAAAGGGTGTGGTAAATGGAACGAAAAATCAGCAAAGAAAAATATATTTTTGCATTGTTGATAACGCTGCTTGTTTTCTCTTCAGGGTTAATTTTGGGTCTCTATATGGAAGGCAAGCGTGCACAGAGTATTGATCTCGCGAACAAAGAGCAAAAGCTCGATTTCAGCTCATTGCAATTGCAGTATGCCTTTCTCGACCAGCTTCGCAGTGATAAAGACTGCACTGCTGTCCAGCGGTCATTTGAAGAAAACGTAAAGGGACTGGATAATACACGAGAGAAACTGGAGAATTACCAGCAGGATGCGTGGGATAAGCAGGAATTTGAAAACTTAAGGAGAGAGTATACCATTGCGCAAGTGAACTATTGGGTGTTGTTCAGAAAAGCAAAGGAAATATGCAGTAACGATGCAGTTGACATTCTGTACTTTTACTCCACAAAAGATGAGTGCCCGCGCTGCGATGACCAAGCATTTGTGCTCACCTATCTGAAGAAGAATTTTGGCAACAGTTTACTGAACTTTGTTTTTGATGGCAACATGAAAGAAGAGCCACTGATTCCGTTGATGAAGAGCGCCTACAACATTTCTTCGTATCCAACACTGGTAGTCAATGGCAGAGTTTATCACGAGTTTAAGAGTTTAGAGGAGCTGCTCGCAATGGTCTGCCCGGATCTTGCACGATCAGCAAGCATGAATAACACGTTGTGTAAACCCTATGTATCTAGATAAGCTGTTGGTGGCCTTGCTGGCACTCTTTCTGATTGCACAGGCGTTACTACCAACCCATGCTTTAGGATGGGATGAATCCGTTTATGTTGGCATGGGCAAACAGATGCTCACGACAGGCACATCTGGTATCTGGGAAAGTTTCAGGCCGCCGTTGCTTCCGTTAGTGTTGGGGTTATGGTGGCTCTTCGGTTTTCCATTCCACATCCTGACATTGTTCTGGAGTGTGCTTGCCATCGTGATGGTGTACCTCATCACCAAAGAGCTCATGGATCGTCGAGCTGGCCTGTTTGCTGCTGTTCTGATCATCCTGTACCCGATTTTTTTCTCAGAAGCAGCCGTGATCATGACGGAAATTCCGGCGACTACCTTGATGCTGGTATCGTTATATTGTTTCAGCAAACAATGTTATTCCCTCTCGGGTTTTTCTGCAGGACTCGCGTTCCTCTTCAAGTTTCCTGCAGGGTTGATCATCATTCCACTGACTGTTGCACTCTTCATGCAAGAACAGCGTTCCCGGAAATTATCCACGATATTGCTTTGCTTTCTCCTCGTGATTACGCCTTACTTGATCTTCAATCTCTGGACGACGGGATCATTCCTCAAGCCAATAATCGATGCTTCGCTCCACCAAAATAACTATATGCACGCAGCACCTGGATGGCATCATCTGACGTATTATCTTGAGTTGCTGGTTACCGTTCATCCACTCCTCATTCTTGCCATTGTCGGTCTTTGGATGAACCAAGTAAAGCACCGATGGCTGTTGGGAGGGACTGCAATGCTCTTCTTCATCTACTTAACGATCATTATCAATAAACAACCACGGTTTAGTCTCCTTTTTATTCCGCTGCTCGTGGTGCTTGCCGGTATCGGCATTGAAGGTTTAAGTAGACGGTTCCGCAAACGACAGTTCATCGGAGTAAGCGTCATATTATTCCTTGCCTTCATTCCACTCTCTAAGATCGGATATCTCTATCAGTCGTCTCCAGCTTCCATTGAACAAACTGCTTTTTTCCAGAAGATCGGCAGCCAGTATAAGACAATACTGACCAATGATCCTCGACCTACTGGCGTAAGCGACGCACGATTTATTCCTTATTATTTTGAGATTGAAACTGCAGCAGCAGACTACACAGCAGGCAGACCACAAGCAAACGCAATTCTCTATACCCCCGAAGCGTTTCCCTGCGAGCAATGGAAACCCACAGAGCAAGAAGTGAAAACCTGCATGGCGCTCAAGAAAGAGCTTGAGATACGCATCGAGAAAGAAAATCGTTTCCTTGGTCAGTTTGGATCATTCATGATTTATGAGCCAAGGTGATGAACGATTGAGAATTCTACTGCATCATCGTTTCTAGCTTCTTTATTGTCCTTTGCTGGAAATCAGCATGAGCAAGATCAACATGAACTACTTGTAATCCATAAGCTATTGCAGCATCCGTGTATTTCTTAATGTCATCGACGTACACGACTTCTTCTTTTCGTTTGCCAAGACTCTCGAGCGCAAAATCAAACAACCGAGGATCCGGCTTCTTCATGCCATGCCTGCAGGTGTAAATCATGTGCTTTTTGCCGAGCAATTGCTCGATTGGGAAGATCTGATTGACTTTTTCTACATTCAGCTCATTGATGCTGGAGAGAACAGCTTGGGGAAAGCCTTGTTGCTTGCGTTGTTGAATGAACTGGGCAATAGCTTTGTTCAAGGTGAAGATGTTGGTCCAGAGGTGCTTGAACTCTTCGTAGGGAAGCTCTATCCCCAAATGTTGACAAACAGCGCGGTGAAACTCGTGGGGAGAAATTTCTCCTTTGTTGAATGCTTCCATAAGTCCAGCATTGTATTCTCTGCCGCTAGTGCCGTAAAGGATGTTTCTAATCTCTGGGAGCGTCTTCCCGGAATGCTGCACCAGAGCAATATTTCTATCAAAGACACCTTGGTCAAAAGAATAAACAACTCCGCCAAGATCCCAGATGATGGCTTTGACTTGCATCCCTAATGCGCCTTGCGGAGGTTAGCTCGCTGGCTTGGCCTGATCTTCTCGGCTCCCGTGCCCTTCCTATAAAGTCCACGGCTGTGCTTTGCAGCAGCAGTTAATCCTCTGAAGACTCTTCCTTTCTCAAGGGAGATCCAGTTCACATCTTTGTCTGCCAAAATCTCTGGATGGGTACGATCAACCAAGATGATTTCGAACCAGTAATAATTGCCGTCTTGACCAACAGGATAGCTGTTCATCACTTCGCAATTCGTGAATTTCCTTGCTGCCCGTTGTTCAGCAATGTTTTGGTAGTTGAGATTGACAATCTTTCGCTGTCTGCTGTGCTTTGACCTTCTGCCACCAGTAATATTTGGCCGCATTCTGCCGCCTCTATCCACACGCTGCCTTACCATCAAGAAGCCGTGCTTTGCCTTGTAGCCTAGTGTATGTGCTCGGTCGAGCCGAGTTGGATGTTCAATACGAATCGTTGTAGGCTCCCGTCTCCACTGCATCAGCCGCTGTTTCCAGAGTTCTGGCATGGATGCCTGTGGATTCTTCCAAAGATTTCTGATGTATTTGTACATTCCCATGGTTATCACCTGAAAGGTTCAGGACACTGCCCACATCCCTTTTACCATTTGAAACGATGGGCAATTTATAAATATTGTGAGTTCTGTGGCTCTGTAGAAAATCTCGCAATCGCTCGACTTAGCGGCTCAAAACCCTCGCTTTTGGTTTTCGATAACCTACATTCCCCGTAGGGGGCGTCCCCCTTGTCGGTGAAATCAGGAAGTTCAAAAGGGGTTTTGCTTGAAGGCCGCTAACATTTTCTACAGAGTCGAGTTCTGGATCCCGTGAAAATCTCGCTAGGTCGAGATTTTGCCATCGGTCGGCTTCACATCCTACGTACTCACATAAGCAGCGGTAGCCTATAACTTTTCAGTTTTTCAATATACATTCCTACCGGCTCCGGTGAAAATCTCGCAAGATGCGAGGTTCTGCCATCGGTTCGCATGATTTAGGGTTCATTTGCTGGCAAGAATTCCTCTGGAACACCCTTCTCGCTCAAACCGATTCTTCTAAGAATGCTCACAGAAGGATGGCA
>JACRKL010000090.1 GCA_016219835.1 Candidatus Woesearchaeota archaeon | reverse complement strand
TTTGAAGCTGCAAAAGCAGAATACTCTGATGCAGCAGTATGTTAATTCGTTGTATGATCGTAACCGTGGAGGAATTGTTGTTTATGCCACCTCCTAAGCAAGATGACGTTTTGTTTGTTGGCTTGCACGAAGCGAAAGAGCTTGGTCAGGTTATCAGCAACCCTACCGGAAGGAAAGTACTGGGATTGCTCGCTGCACAGCATGCAACAGAGAGTGAGATTGCCCAACAACTAGGCTTACCGCTTTCGACAGTGCATTATAATGTGCAACAATTGGTGAAAGCAAAGCTTGTCAAAGCAGATGAATTTCATTACAGTGCACGAGGCAAGGAAGTGTTGCATTATCAGTTGGCGAAGCGGCTGGTAGTATTGTCTCCAGAGTCACTGTCCCTCACTAAAGAGTTGCTTAAAGCGATACCTACTGTTCTTGGAGTTGGTTTGTTTGCCTTAGGCGTGCAGTTATTTACACGATCTACAACAGAGTTCAGTGCTCAAAAAATTGCCGCAGCTCCTTTTGCAAAGGACACTGCTCTGGCTGCTGCCGCTCCATTGCCAGCAGTCGTCTCTTCGCCTCCCGTTGCTCTCTGGTTTTTCGTTGGCGGCGTTTGTGCGATTCTTCTCTATCTGCTTCTGAACCGAATGAGGAAGTGATCTCATGATCATCGCGGTCACAGGAACGCCAGGAACCGGAAAAACCAAACTCAGCAAACGCATCGCTAAACAAATCTCTGGCATCTATGTTGACGTGACCAAGCTGGCGAAAGAACAGCATCTTGATGCAGGTTATGACAAGAAACGGAAGTGCGCCATTGTTGATGTGAAGCAAGTAGGGCGTTATCTGCTTGCTCACTATCCGCATGGCAGAAGCACGATTATTATCGATTCGCACCTTTCCCATGATCTCCCAAAAAGTTATGTTGATCTCTGCATCATCACAACGTGTGATCTCAAGGAATTGCATCGGCGGCTGCTGCGAAGAAGATACGGCAAGGAAAAGATCCGGGAGAACTTAGATGCTGAAATCTTTCAGCTCTGTAAGACTGAAGCCATCTGGAACGGGCACAAGACGATCGTTGTTGATACTACGGAGAAAGTGGATGTGAAGGGATTGGTGAAGAGAATAAAGGAAACATTTCCCTCGCAATCTATTTAAACGTCTTGTTTCTTATAGCGCATTATGGATATCCTTTCCATGCTGCTCATCATTGCAGGGCTTTGTCTGTTTGAAACGATTATCAGCATTGACAACGCGATCATCAACGCTGAAGTGCTTTCCACCATGAAGCCGAAAGCAAGGCAATGGTTTTTAGTTTGGGGATTGCTGTTCGCTGTTTTTTTGGTGAGGGGACTCTTGCCTTGGCTTATCGTTTGGTTTACGACACCGTCGCTTGGATTTATTGGTTCGTTAACGGCAACGTTCAGCAGCGATCCTCTCGTACGCGATGCTATCGAGCAGTCGACACCCATCTTGATGATCGGTGGTGGCACATTTTTGATCTTCCTGTTCTTCCATTGGCTGTTCATGGAGCAGAAAAACTGTGGATTATTTGCAGAAAAATTCTTCCAGCAGCACGGGTTATGGTTTTTTGCAGTAGTTTCCATTCTGCTTGCTGGCATTGTCTGGTTTGCGATTAAGATTAACCCGTTGATGGCATTCAGCGCAGTGATTGGCTCAACCGCTTTTTTTATCGTACATGGTTTCAAAGAGAATGCCGAAAAAGCAGAGCGTGATCTCGTAAAGGGGGATATGTCGGACATTAGCAAGATTTTGTATCTGGAAGTTATTGATACCACGTTCTCTATTGACGGCGTGCTTGGAGCTTTTGCCTTTACGCTGGCTGTTCCGTTGATTCTTATCGGCAATGGTCTTGGAGCATTTGTGGTACGGCAGATTACCGTTGGGAATATCGAACGAATCAAGAAGTATCGCTACCTGAAGAATGGGGCGATGTATTCCATTTTGTGCTTAGGAATTATCATGCTCCTCGACAGCTTTGGTTACCACATTCCTGCATGGCTTTCTCCAGTGATTACCTTTACCGTCGTTGGGTTTTTCTTCCTGAAGTCAAAGAAAGAATTATTGCATGATGGTAAAGTGTAAGCTTTGAATGAAGTTGCAGTTATGTGCTGGGTTATTAAAGAAAGAGACACTCCTTTTATTTTGGTGATCCACCCATGAAAACAACATCACAACTCTTTGCTAAGGTCGGCATGATCTCTTTGTTTTTGCTGCTGTTTATTCCTCTCGCTTTTGCAACGTCACCAAGCCCACCTCAAGATAGGGTTCCTGAGAAAACACTTTCATACACTCTGATCAGAAACGTGATCGTGAACTCAACCTTAGGCAATTATTATGATGTCATCTTCCATGAGGGAGACACCTTCAATGTGGGTATTCAGATCAGAAATCCCAACAACCTAAATATTCCGTTCTCGATCAACAACATTACTCTGCACGACCATTTCAAGTTGCGACCTGGTGACGATCCATGGCATATGCAAGAGAGGATCAATGCTTCACAGGTTGCTTTTTGTACCATGAGGTATCCAATCGCTGAGCAGATTGTCCGTGCAAATAATCAAACCATCATCAACGTAACTATTTCCTGCGAATCTGCGTCATGTATTAAGAAATATCCCTCTGAAGATGCCTGTTGGTTGACGTTAATCCCAGAAATAACATATCGTGTTGATGGCGAGGATAAAGAAATGGAAGTGTTATCATTTGACTGATAAACGCTCCATGTTTCTTTCTTGAAGAAACAACCCGATAACCTTGTCGTGGTTTTCTAAAGATTTCGAGAATGAGCATGTCTTTCTCACTACTCTTCCAACTCTTTGTCTGATT
>JACRKL010000083.1 GCA_016219835.1 Candidatus Woesearchaeota archaeon | reverse complement strand
GACAAGAGCTCACGCTATTCTTAACTCGAATTGTGTGCGCAGCTTCGTCCGCAGGATAGTCCTGCGGCTTTGCCGCACAAAAATTTTTCGGAGAAAGAACGACCTAAAGGTCGGGGATTTAAACCCCTAAATCATTAAAAAAATGAAAGTGGTCTCAAAAATTCTGCAACAATTTGGAACGCTCAAAAATAAAAAAGTTTAAATACAAGATATCCAATACTTCCAACTGCAAAAATGCTCATGAGACGAGAATTTTTGCACACATAAAAAAATGATCACAACAACTGCACATCACGATCTGTTTCTAAGTAGCCAAAACCATCCGATGAGAAACATGAACTTCACATTTTTTGGTACGCCCATGTACCTTATAGAATAACAAAAAACATTCAAAACAAAAACAACACGAGGGATAAATGAAACGAACAACCATGAAGTCGGGGGGCAGTAGTGCCCTGCTGCAAGCACACCAAGGTATGCTCCTCGGGTGCAGGATTCCAAAGGACTTTTTTATCACCCAAGGAAAGGGTGAATCAGACATTGCCGTACATGCCGGCTCTTATCACCTTGCATTGAAAGATGCAGGGATCGAGTGCTATAATATTATGACGTACTCGTCTATTTTGCCCGGCATTGCAACGGAAATAGAAAAGCCACCGCTCAGCGCGCATGGCGCAGTGATGGAAACCATCATGGCAACGTCCACTGCAAAGAAAGGCGAACGAGCAACGGCTTCCATTATTCATGGCTGGCTCTATGACAAGGAGACTGGAGAGAAATACGGCGGCTTGGTCTGCGAGCAGAATGGTAATCATACCCCTCAAGAAATCGAAGCGCAATTGCATATGAGCTTAAACGAGCTCTACACCAATGGCTTCTCTGAGCAGTACGACCTGAAAGATATTAAGATCATCACCGAGTCGTTTGTTCCGCAGAAGAAGTTTGGAACCGTGCTCGTTGCATTGTGTTTCACCAACTACGTCTTTCCGATAGCTAACGAGGCATAAGCACAAGGAGCGAAAGATCCGATTTTCTTTTTTAAGCTCTTATTCTAAGAAGTACTACCAAAAGGTTTATAAAAGCATGGAAAATCGCCCATAGTACGAGGTAGATAAACATGGTATTTGCATTATTCCAAAGAACACAGAAGGTCGATGATGGTCCATTGACGCCATCATTGACAGAAATTTTAGCACAAACGAGAAGCATGATCCCAGAATTAAAGTTGGTTCCGTATCCTCATATCGTTGAGAATGACTGTCATGCATTGACGATCTTAAGAACCTATGACCATCATGGAAGAGCAAAGGGATCAGCATATCACCGCGAAGCGTTAATGAGCGCCGTCATGCTTCTCCATGGAGAGCCGGTCGATGGTGAATATCAATGCCTCATCGGACACTATGCTGAAGGCAGAATCAATGAATCAACATTCTACAACGGATTAGGCTTCACCCCACGCCTCAGCAGACCGATGATACATGGAATGATGGGGCAGAGAGAACAGTAGGAAACCGTGAGAAGAAAATGACCGTCGAAATTGCCATCACCAATGGAAAAGAAGCAGTCGTTGTTGCAGATAGCAGGGTTTCTACTGATCGGAATTACCGACAAAGCGATTCCGTAAACAAGATTGGCGATGTTAAGGGGGAGAAGTTTGACGGTATTATTACCGGCGCCGGAGATGGTAATCTGGTTTGGAGGATCATTTCTTCTACGAGTGCAAAACAGAAGCCTTCACTCGATGACCTTCTCACGGATATCCAACAAGACATCATTGCCTTCGCAAGCGCTTATGAGGAGCGAATGCTCACCGTTGTAACAAAAGATATAGAGATACGGACAATGCTGATTCCAGAGGATCAAAGGCAAAATTATAAGAGTACTGAAATGCAGCGTATGCTTACAGAACTGTCCCAAAGAAGAGCCAATAGTGATGTACATAATACCGGAATCTTAGTAGTGGCTTATGATAATGACTCGCAGAGAATAAGGATGCACAGTGTTTCTTATTACAACCACCTTGAACTGTATACCCATCATGTTGAGAATGGGTCTGGAAAGGACGCAGCAGGTCTCTATCTGATGGCAAAGTTACAGGGAGTTGATGCAAAAAAACTACCAGTTGATGATCTCCTCTTTTTTGCGGTTAATGCCTACACGCAGGCAACCATGAATCAAGGTGTGGGTGGCACGCCAAAAATGTGTATCATCACCAAAGAGGGTACTCGTATGCTGCCACGCGAAACAACGGTTGCACTCGTGAATCTGAGCGGAGCTTATTTTGCAGAAGCAGACGGGATCTCGCAGGAAGCAGCAAGAGCATATACTGCTGGATTGTATAATCTGGGGAAAAGAGAAGATACGCAAGAAACTATTGCACAAGCACTCCAAATGACACCAGAGGCACTTACTAGTTTGGGAAGTGTTATCATTTGACTGATAAACGCTCCATGTTTCTTTCTTGAAGAAACAACCCGATAACCTTGTCGTGGTTTTCTAAAGATTTCGAGAATGAGCATGTCTTTCTCACTACTCTTCCAACTCTTTGTCTGATT
>JACRKL010000082.1 GCA_016219835.1 Candidatus Woesearchaeota archaeon | reverse complement strand
TTCTGCTTCTTGGCAGAAGTAAGTCCATTCATAACGATATTGCTGCTGTTGCAACTTGTGCAGATGAGTTTTGGTGCCATACGCACACCAAATATTTCAAAGAATAAAAATCTTTCTGTCAGTCATTTACTAACACTACCAGATTTGTTTGCTGCAGCAACTAATGTCCTAGTTGTACGGGTAACGGGACGACCACGTGAGTCGGATGTTATGCCGCCTGCTTCTTCAACAAGAAGTTGTCCTGAAAAAACGTCATTCATGTCAACGTCGAAAATGACATATCCCCCAAGCTTTCCTGCAGCTACTTGACATAAGCTATAGGAAGCTGAACCAAAAAGAGGAGCGTAAAATACTTCTGATGCGTATGCAGCAACTTTATTTAGTTTCTGCCCTCGATCCTTATAACCAATGTCTGCGGCAATTTGAAGTTTCTTGGGGTCAATCTCTGGTGTGGCTATTAATCGCATGCCAGAGATTTTGAGGGCATCTGTCTCCAGATGCTTATTCTCAAGATCCCAACGAATGGTAGCATAAGCTGTTGGATCAAAACCTTCAGGCAAGTGTATGATATAAGTTCCTTTCTGTTTAACGGCGAGGTAGAGCTCTTCTTTTTTGGGAAGCACGACAACGGTGATGTCTGCAGAGTCCCCACAAAGATGGGTAACTGCACTTCCAAACATATCCAAACCACTTTTGAAGTTTGGGGTTCCGTCTATTTTATCTATGATCCATTCGGCATTTCGATCACCTCCTCGTTCTTCACCGAAGACATGCTTCCCCGTAGATGCCCGGAGGTACGACCGAGTCTCATCTTCGAGTTGATAATCTAACGGGGTAGCGGCATCTACGCCGCCTTTGGAGATCAGCTCCAGTTTCTTGGGATCTGCCCTTAACTTGGCATACCCGATAAGAGCAGCATTGATTGCAGCAGTAAGAATTGCATCCATAAGCATGAGAAAGTAAGCGTGAGTTATAAATGTTAGGACGGAAAAGGGAATCTACCAAATTCAAGGTTTCGAACGAGGTCAACGTATTCGTAACATGCAACCATAGAAATTCGGTCGAGGGGGATCCTCGTCTGCACGATAATCTCCGGTAATATGTAAGCATGGTCGTATGACGAGAGTGGAACACGAGACTGGATATATGCATGATATGCTCTCTTCCTTACTGGAGAAGGGACAGAAGAAGGATGCCCAAAAGAACGTGTTGCTTCGATGTGTGCCCAATCCATAACCGTGGGTTGATCTTCAGAAAGCAGTTTAACTTCAAGAACGGCAACTCCGCTAGAACCAGAAATGTGGTCCAAAAGCCGAGGAAATGCCTCGGGAAAAGAAGGCGATCGGTACCAAGATGCAGGATCAAAAAGACCAAAACTCGCAAACGATTCGGGAGAGTGAGGGTAATCTCTATCGGGGATGAGGGTACTCAGAGGTAACAGACCCGCGAGATCAGTATGTGCCTGATTAACGAAAGTAAGATATCGCCAAAGACGAGGATCGTACCACGAACTCGCTCCATGCTGCATCTTATGCCATCCTTCCCAGAAGTGAAATGATACATCAAAGGCAGTGAAGTAGTACTCATGTGAGACTCGCTTGCTCAATAAATCTCAGGTAAAGTTCGTTGTTAACTGGAGTCTGCAACCCTTTCGTTTCTCCCATCCTCATGATTTGACCGTTCAGGAATTCTATCTCTGTGTTGCGACCGGACATCAGATCTTGATACATGGAAGAGTAGTGGGTAGCAATTGTCTTAATAGTTTGGTAGAACCGCTCGGTGATCTCGTGCAGGGGTGGAAGCTGGTAATCTTCTTGCAGGACATCATAACTCTCTTGGAGTACTGCTCCAATAATGGCATTGGTGCGATCGTTCTGAACTAATTCCCCGAATGTTTTTCTCTCGAGCGCGGATAAGACGCCCATAGCATTAGCTCCCATCATTTTTTCTGCCCTGATCTTATAAAAATCAGGAGAGGCGTGACATCCAATACCTGCCGTTGAAAGTAAGCCCTCCAAGCGTTTTCCTTGAGGGCTATCATCAGTTTGCCATCCGAGCGCACTCTTGGTCGTTTTGAGTTCTGCACCATCCAGTCGGTAACCCTCAAAAATACTGACGGTGAGGAGTCCACGATGATGCGCAAATGGTCCATAGAAATTGTCGTCTACAATACCGTTATGAGTGAGACAAAGAATGGACGGGTTCTGACCGCTCTCCAGCAATTGGATCAACGCATATTGAGAATCGTAGATTTTTGTCGTGACAAATATGGTAGGAAATGGCGTTGTAAGAATAGCATCAGAGGTGACTTTTGGCGGCATCTGATATGGAATGCCATCGATAACGACCGTATCATGACATTGCTGAAGCTTTCTCTTTCCCAAGAGCGATACCTTTAAACCTGAATAATAGAGCATAGCCCCGAGATAGGTACCAATAGCGCCCGCCCCAAACACTAAAATATTCTCGTCCATAAGACAACGAATAAGAGGAGATATTTAAAGTGTGTTATTTAGACTATTGTTCAGGAAGAACGACCGTTAGAGACTGGACACTGGACTTCTTCCCGGGCGAGGTATATAAAGGACTCCATACAGAAGGAGTGTATGAAAAAAGAGGTGATCGCAATGATCAACAACCTACAGCACATCAACGCCATCGATACCAGCCAAGCAACCATCCTGCATTTATTCCAGCAGCAGATCAAAGCATTGTCCGTGAAAGCAGCTTATCATGTGAGGTGAGACCATGGGAAAGAAAAGAGGAAAAGAAGACGCAAGAAACGAAGAGAGACAAGAGATGCGGGTGCTGGAGCAATGTTTAAGGCAGAGCCCGTGGGAAAGAGCAAGGAACTCAGGAACCTGGCGAGAGAAACTATTTAACACCCACTAGATTTGTGGGTTTCATGCGCATCCTTCCACCACAAGACTTCCTTGCCGAAGTTATCTCCTCCACCGAGAAGATTCGGCAGGGCGCTGTCTTTATTTATCCAACTGATACTATCTATGGTATAGGTTGTGATGCAACCAATGAAGCAGCGGTGCAAAAAATACGACAACTTAAAGGCAGGATGGATAAGCCGTTTTCGGTGATCGCGCCATCGGAAGCGTGGATCCGAAAATACTGCGTTATCAACGATGAATCATGGCTTCGCCGGCTTGGTGAGGGCATCACGCTTATCCTTGCACTCAAGAAAGGAAGAATAAACGCAGTTGCTCCTGCAGTCATTGCAGGTTCCAGAAACCTTGGTGTACGAATCCCAAAACACTGGATCAGCAAGTTCGTATCAGACTACGGCAAACCGATTGTAACTACGAGCGTCAATCCCGCTGGTATGGCTTATATGACCTCAAAGGAGCGCGGTGATCCTCATATCCTTGCTCTAGTGGACTTCATCATCGATGAAGGAGAAAAGACAGGAAGACCGTCGACTATTGTTGATATCACAGGAAAGGAAGTCAAGATGATCCAACGATAACCACTAGATGGTGAATATAATCAAAAAGTTTATAAATTTCGGGAAGTGCACACCCTTATGAAGATTCTTGCGACTGGAGATATCCACGGCGACATCGGTTTAGCGAGAAAGCTGGCTGATAAAGCAAAGGAGCAGAATGTCGACTTAGTACTCATCTGCGGCGATTTCACCTACTTTGAACAGAGCACGAGCAATATCATCGGTCCCTTTGCTGCGACCAAGAAACCTGTTGCACTGATACCGGGCAACCATGAGACCCTTGCTACGGCGGAATTCCTCGCTCAGCTCTATGGAGCAACGAATTTACATGGATATTCCATGAGATTTGGCGATGTAGGAATATTTGGATGCGGCGGCGCAAATATCGGGCTGTTTCAACTCACTGAAAAAGAGATTTATGATGAGCTGGCAAAAGCTCATGATAAAGTGAAAGATGCAAAGATCAAGGTGATGGTAACTCACGTTCATCCGGTGGGATCAACCATGGAGCGATTCACCAAACATTTTCCAGGTAGCGAGGGTGTGAAAAAGGCACTGGATCGTTTCAAACCACAGTTACACCTGTGCAGCCACGTCCATGAAGCCGAAGGCGTTGAGGAAAAAATGGGGCAAACCACCGTGATCAATGTCGGCAAAAGTGGAAAGATTATTGAACTGTAGTCTGTTTATCTTCTGTTCAACCATGATCAAAAACTTTTTGCCGAGGCTGTACCAGCAAACCATTTTTGCAACGGCATGCGAGAAAAATACGCTGATTGTTCTTCCCACAGGATTGGGGAAGACCAATATATTTCTAATGGTAGCTGCGCATCGGCTCAAGGTATATCCTGAGGGAAAGATAGTTCTGTTAGGTCCAACGAAACCGCTGATTGACCAGTATGCTGCAGTTTTTGAGCAGCACTTTGACATCCCGACCGAGTTCATGGCTCGGTTCACCGGAGAGGTTGCTCCGGAGAAAAGAGAAGAAATCTGGAAAAACGCAAAGATCATTTTCTCAACACCGCAAGGGTTAGAGAATGACGTCATCAGCAATCGAATCAAGTTGGACGATATCGTTCTATTAGGGGTAGACGAGGCACATAGAACAACCGGAGAATATTCCTACGCATTTCTTGCGAGTGAATATTTGCGTACCGCAAAACATCCACGGATTGTTGCTATGACTGCTTCGCCTGGAAGCGAGAAGGAAAAGATTACGGAAGTTTGCACAGCCCTCGGCATTGAGGAAATTGAGATCCGTGATGAAGAGGATCCCGACGTCAAGCCCTATATTCAAGAGGTCAGCATTGAAACGGTAAAGGTTGATCTTCCCCCCTCCTTTCGTGAGGTGTATCACCTGCTCGAAGACTGTTACAAAGCAAAACTTGCGGATGCGAACCGAGAGGGGAATCTCAACATCTCGCCAAATTTTATGTCAAAACGCGAGTTGCTGGGTATACAGGCGCAGTTGTTTGGTGAACTGGCGCAGGGTAACAAAAGCCCGGAAATGCTGAAATCTGTTTCACTGCTTGCTGAAGCAATGAAGATACAACATGCTATAGAATTATTAGAAACGCAAGGGATTGCCTCATTAACCAAATATTTTGAAAAGATGATGAAAGATGCTGCGACCAGCAAGACCAAGGCGGTTCAGAATTTGATGCGGGATCTTCGGGTAAGAACGGCGATGGTGCAGACCAAGCATATGCTTGAAGCAGGGGTAGACCACCCCAAACTGGCTAAGCTACAGGGGATCATCGAACAAGAAATGAAGGTTAACAACCAAGGAAAAGTGATTGTGTTTACTCAGTACCGTGATACTGGGGTCAAGATCAGAGATTTACTGAAAGAATCGAGTGAGTTCAGACCCGTGCTTTTCGTTGGACAAGCAAAAAAGGGAGATACGGGATTAACGCAAAAGAAGCAACTGGAAACGATTGAAAAGTTTAAACACGGCGAGCATAATGTGCTCATAGCAACGTCGGTTGCAGAAGAAGGTCTTGACATTCCGCAAGTTGATCTCATCGTGTTCTATGAGCCAGTGCCCAGTGCAATACGGCAGATCCAGCGGAGAGGAAGAACGGGGAGGCATAGCCAAGGAAAAGTCATCATGCTGGTTGCAAAAAATACCAGAGATGAAGCGTACAAATGGGTAGCATTCCATAAAGAAAAGAGGATGAAACGGATCGTTGATGAGATGCGAGATTTTGGAAAAATGCTAGGTAAACCGAAAGAACGACAGCAAACGACCTTAGTGCAGGATGAAATGCCCGTAACCATCGTCGTTGATCATCGTGAGAAAAGTTCGCGGGTTTTGAAAGAGCTGATGGGATTGAGTGTGAAATTAAAATTAGAAACCTTAGATTCTGGGGATTACGTTCTTTCCCGCAACGTTGCTGTCGAGTATAAAACAAAAGAAGATTTTGTGAATTCGATTATTGATGGAAGATTATTGCAGCAAATCAAAGAGCTGAAACGTAATTTTCTTCGACCCATCGTGCTCGTTGAAGGTGAAGAAGATATTTATTCGGTGAGAAGATTGCACGCCAATGCTTTACGTGGAGCTATTGCTGCAATTATGGTTTCTTTTCATGTGCCCGTTCTGTTTACTAGAACTCCGCAGGAGACTGCTGCGTATTTGCACCTCATTGCAAAACGAGAACAGGATGCAACAGGTAGGGATTTCAACGCCCATGGATCGAGGAAGCCGATGACGTTAGCGGAACAGCAGGAATATTTGGTGTCTTCTATTCCCGGTGTTGGGCCAAAAACCGCGAGGGATTTGTTGCTGACGTTGGGCAGTGTGAGAAAGATCATCGATGCTGATGAGAAGATGCTCAAAGGAGTTGAGGGGGTTGGTGAAGTGACTGCGAAGAAGATCAAAGAGATCGTAGATGGGGAATATAGGCAAGTGTGAGGAGTGGAGAAGTCGCCTCATTATTTCTGCGAAGCAGACTAACCAGAATTCTAAAAACGGGGCGATTGAATATAATCCGTGTTATACGACCGAGCCCGCAGGCGAGGCAAGGTTTTCCGCAGAAAACCGCAGAGTCGTTTTGCCATCCTAAAGACTTTTTCTCAAAAAGTAATATATGCAAAACGATTTTGTATAACACCTCATATACGAATAATGCAGATTTCTGCGCTTTCATGGCTTATCTAATTCAGATTTATTGAAATGCTTCCAAGAAAGTGATGTAATTATAGAATGGTACTCCTAAGTGCTGGAGCCTCGTGCAGCTAACTTTCACAAACTTTTTTAAGTAAGCCCACCTTCTGGGGTGCTATGGCAACATTCACCAACCAGATCAAAACCGTTGTGCTCTTAGGAGTATTAAGCGCGATCATGCTCTGGATCGGCTATGCTTTCGGCGGATCTGCAGGTCTCTATATCGGTCTTGCCTTCGCTCTTTTGACCAATGGGTTGAGCTACTTTTTTTCCGATAAACTCGTACTCTGGATGAGCGGAGCAAAACCAGCTGATGGAAAAGAGCATAAAGATCTGATCAGCATCGTCCATGAAGTCAGCAATCTTGCGAATCTTCCTATGCCTAAGGTGTACATTATTCAGGATCGTGCTGCGAATGCGTTTGCAACGGGAAGAAATCCAAAACATGCAGCGGTAGCTTGTACGCTCGGTGTTCTGGAGATCCTCACCAGAGAAGAGCTCAAAGGAGTTATTGCTCACGAAGTTGCGCACATTAAGAACCGAGATATTTTGATTCAAACCATTGCTGCAACGATCGCTAGCGTTATTGGCTTTATCGCAACCATGGCTCGTTGGGGTGCAATGTTTGGTTGGGGGAAGAATGACCGAGATGGCGGAAGCATTATTGAGTTGCTGGTTCTTGCTATTCTGATCCCCCTCATTGCTACACTCCTACAACTTGCTCTTTCGAGAGCGAGAGAGTATGTAGCAGATGAGACCGGAGCAACAATCATTCATAATCCCCTTGCATTGGCAAGTGCTCTGGAGAAACTCGGGAAGTATACTGCACATCAACCGTTTGGCAAAGCGGTGAAAGAAACGGAAGGTATGTTTATTGTTGCTCCGTTCCGAGGTAATGCACTCCTCAACCTTCTTTCCACCCACCCGCCGATGGAAGAACGAGTAAAACGGCTTCGGGCGATGTCATGAGCAAGATATCCGTCGTCTTATTTGATTTGGATAATACGCTGATTGACTTTCTGCGTATGAAAACGGTTTCGTGTCAGGAAGCTATCGCTGCCATGATCGCCGCAGGGCTTCCTATGAAGCAGCACTTGGCGATGGAAAAACTGTTTGCCTTATACGACAAATACGGTTGGGAGCATCAGACGATCTTCCAAACATTTTTGAAGGAGGCGACAGGAAAAATTGATTACAAGATTCTTGCCAGCGGCATTGTCGCGTATCGCAGAGTGAAAGTAAGCTATGTAGAAGCGTATCCTAATGTCATGCCGACGCTCATAGCACTCAAGGCTCAAGGGCTAAAACTCGGCGTCATTTCTGATGCACCGCGATTGAGTGCGTGGATCAGACTGGTGTCTATGAAGCTTGCTGATTTTTTTGATGTGGTTATTACCTTTGATGATACCAAGCAGCGGAAGCCAAGCATGCTGCCCTTTAAAGCTGCCCTCGAGAAACTAAACGTGAAACCGGGAGAGTGCCTGATGGTCGGCGATTGGGTAGAACGCGATATCGTTGGAGCAAAACGTATCGGCATGAAAACGTGTTATGCGAAGTACGGCGCAATGAAAACGGTGAAGAGGTCAGGAGCAGATTATGAAATTGACGACATCAAGAGGTTATCCTCGGTGGTTGGTGATACCACTTAAAAGAGACTATTTCAGAAACATTTATAAAGCCGATCGTATTCACTTCTCTTATGATCCTCAGAAAAGATGTGTTAGACAAACTGAAGCTATTCGGATTAAACAGCTACGAAGCAAAGATTTGGGCAGCCCTTCTTGCACGAGGCAGTGCAACTGCAGGTGAGCTTAGCGAGATTTCCGATGTCCCGAGATCACGAAGCTACGATATTCTTGAAAGCCTCGCTAAAAAGGGGTTTATTGTCTTGAAAACGGGTAAGCCGATTAAATACCAAGCTATCCCTCCAACTGAAGTGGTTGAACGACTAAAGAAAATTTCTCAAGCATCTTCAGTAGAGCAGGAAAAAGTCTTGCAGCATCTCCAGGAAAGTGAGATCATTGCACAGCTAAAGCATGTGCATGCGCAGGGTATGGATCTTGTTGAGCCAAAAGACTTTACTGGAACATTACGTGGCAAAGAGAATATTGCACAGCAGCTCGAACGAATGCTCCGCCTTGCAAAAAAGAGTATTACACTTTCGGCAACAGCACAGGAACTCAGTCAAGTTGCCGTCTTCCCTGCACTTAAGAAAGCAAAAGAGAAAGGCGTAGACATTACGATATTTACCAAGTTAGGAACAAAAGGTTCACTCCCCTCTCTGCTGCAGGACGTTGCAGAGATAAAACAGCATCCTGCCGAACTAAGATTCTGTGTCGTTGATGATCAGGAGCTCTTGTTTTTAGTGACGGAAGAGGGGGCAACTCATCCGGACTATGAAACCGGTGTATGGATTAAGAGTAGCATGTTTGCAGAAAGTTTGCAGTCGTTGATGAGCAAACCGCGCTAAGGTCATCCGAACCATTTTCCTAAGCCTTCTTGACGTTCTTTTTCTTTTCCGAACTGACTTTCAATCCTGTGCTTCGTCAACTCTAAGGTTTGCAGGAGGTAAGGAGAAACTTTATACTTCCGAGCGAGGCTGAGGCTTGGCTCAAGGTATTTGATAACAGATCCTTCAGAGACGGTAAACAGCAGTTTTCCTCCGCACGCCGTACATTTTCCTACCAAGGGAGGTCTTCTGAATTTTTCGTTACACTTCACGCAACGGAATTCCTGAGTCGAAAACTTACGAAGATTGCCACGAATATCTTTGATAAAGTGCTTCTCCAGCACAAGACGGGCAACGTCACTCGGATCCACTGCCCTAATCTTTTCTGCGAGTTCCATTTGCCCCTTTAGCTTCTCCTCCATGGAAGGAAGAGTTTTGTATGCTGAACAGTTAATGCCAGCGTTCAGATTGCTCGTGTGATGCGTGAACTTCATTCCTTCATACTCCCCGGGCGTGTTCAATCGCTTTCCCAAGCGTTCTAGTTTCAACGAGCGAGGGCTTTCATAACGAAGAGCTGCCTGATACAACTCGAGAGGGTAAGACGCGCAAACATCAAGATCGAACGCCATGTCGTCAACCTCGCCAGGAATGAGCTCACAAGTGATCACTAAAGGGGCATCCTGTGTTGACCCGCGATGAGCGGGAAGAAATTCTCGAGAAAAATTAAGGAAACAGTCCATCAGCAAAAGAAAGCATGCTTCATCACCATCACAATCACGTCTGGTAGCTGCGTGCAATAAGGGATGCGCGAAAAGTCCTTGGGTGTTTGAGAACCCAATAATTCTCCCGATAATCCCTGCGGATGTGTGTGGTGCGAGAATAACCACGAGGTGGCCGATGATGTCTTGGGGGGAAGAGAAATGATAGAACGGTTTTGAGTTGTAGATTACCGTCAGTTCATCGTCGATAAACCGTGCAATGTCCATAATGATATCGTGCGACCCGATCTCCGGTGACCCTTCACACAACGGCAAGATAACATCTTGAGGTTTGATTTCAAGAAGTTGATCTTCTGTAGTAAGGGGGGTACCGGACATGTCATGTTCATATCCCAGTTTCCGCAAGATTTCAAGCGACGTACCGATCTCACGCGGAGTGAAATGAGTTAGTGGAAGCTGAGTCATATCATAACGAATCGTTCCATCTTTGTTGACAAAGAGATCGTGTTTTGCACGTAAAACACCTTTAAGTGGGTGCTCGGCGATGTGGTCTTTGTTTGAGGTGCCACGTACACCTTTAATAAGATCGGGATATGCTTTAAGGTTTACTGATGCGATAATTTTCTGAAAGAGTTGAGCGATGGGAACGACTGTTTTTCTTGAAGATGCGCAGGGTCCGTGTTTCTGGCAAATGGGCTCGAATGTATCTCCGCAAATATTGCATCGGTAAAGACGCTGTGTTTTCTGACCGCACTGTTCACAAACGCCAAGCACGGTTTGGTGTCGGCATGGCATGCAGTAAAAAACCGCAAAATCGCCTTCTATTTTTCCTACTTCCATAGCGGCCTGTATGCAACGCAGCCTTCCACCCTCATCGCCGACCGGAAAAAGCATATGCGGTGAGCCGGTTAGCTTTCTCATCTTTGCTTTTTCCGGACGACCCATACGAGCTCCTATAAAGGTACCTGATTTATCACGCACCTCTAAGAAAGAGTATTGAGAGAATAACTCGAGAATTGTTGTGGTGGCAAGATCAACACCCTGTAACGGCGTGAGTACTGCTGAGAGTATCTGGGCATGGTCACGCTTCACGATAACATACTCCTGACCAACGACATCGTGTGGGCAACCGATAAGTTCGAGGGTGCGTTTCCCCACGGGGTCGAAGGGGAGCACCACTTTGGTAATTTTATTTTCTTCGTCTTCATGACGACTGTGAGTAGAAAACCATCGAATGAGGTGGTGCGCTTCTCCAGACGAAATTGCAGTCCAATAATAGGTGTAGTATGGGTGGAGTGGGACTTTGAGGGTTTTGGCAATAAGGAGAGCGAGCTCTGCACTGACACACGGGTTTGTGCCTTGGGTGGTGCATGCACTTTGCAAGGGAGTTACATCGGTGTGTAAATAAGCTGCAAGATCTTGCATGGAAAAATTGCCCAGTAACGCCGTGGCTGCCTGCTGAACCTCTTGCACCCACCACTCTTCACAATAGCCTGCAGGAACCAGCGGATGAGCACGGTTATAGAAATCACCGTAACTTACTAAGATGTCCCCTAGAAAAAGAATCTCCTTAACCTCTTTAGCGACCTGCTCAGCTTCTTTTACCGTGTCAATACGCATCACACTTCCGTTGTGTAGCTTGACCACCGGACCATCGATGGTGTCGCAGGGCATCATAACCGATGCTTTGCCTGGCCGCTCCATTTTCAGTTGTGTGCCGGTCGCAATATAACCATCCAAGAGACGCATTGTAGCGGGATGGATACACGTTGCAGAATAGCCGCTGATACGGCATCTTCCATAACGAAGCCGTAATCCACCGATGGTTAATGGCCCAGAGAGCACGGGACGACCAGCCACGAGGTCTTTGATGAACGTATAATCGGGTTTGATTTTAGCGTCTTTCTGTTCTGCAGGTTTATGCTTCGCTTTGATTTCTTTTTGAAGTTCGACAAATTCTCCAAGAAAGTTCCAGTCATCAAGTTCGAAATCTTTGCCCCAATTGTTGACTTGCACCCATACCTTCGGTGCTTTCTGTGCGATACATTCGCCAATAACGAGACATGCACCTCCACGGATGTTGTTGGTTTCGATACGATCTAGGTCTTTGTAGTTTGAGACTTCCTTCTCTTCGGAAGGCTCTCCGTCAACTTGGATCGGCATGTGAGCAACTAAGAATTCGATTTCCCGCCTACTCGGCAGATATTGGAGATTGTTGATACGTTCATGATAATCGTAGACCTCGGTTTCCATACGCTTCACTTCTTCAGGAGTTGGATCGTAAGGAGAATAGCCCAACTTTTTTCCGAGATAGCTACAAATCAGCAGCGAGACTGCTGCTCCCGTGCCGCCAGCACTACGTACAGGCCCCGCATAAAAAACTGCAAGGTACTCTTTATGATCACGTCGTTTCTTCACCCTGATTTCTGTAATGCCCTCCAAAGGAGAAGATACCACCCCGAGCGTGATATATGCAAAACCGGTCATCGCGCCTGCTTCAATCGCCTTAACTTTATTTTCAAAGGTGCAGAATTTTTCGGTTGCGACTTCTTCTGCAATTTTAAGGGCGACACGCCAGTCTAACTTTCCGTATTGATCTTCTAGAGCATGGATACGTTCAACCACTCCTCTTCCCTTGAGTTGTGGCGCCTTTACAGAAACAAGACCCTCGACACGTTCTGCCATGTTTTTGGCTAACGGGACTTCAACGACGTCTTTGGGGTCGATGCCGCATCTTCGTGCGCGGCTGCCTTCTTGATACGCAAGAGCAACTTTTTCGTTCAATTCTGCAAAATAGGTTTGGATTGCTTGGCTTCGTATCATTGGCTTGGCGCCTTCTAAAATTTTAAGACTTTCACTTTCCGGGTTTGCAGGTTCACTAACGGAACCCGACACGGTTCAGGGTTATGGCCGACCCTTTCCTGAAATGGAGTTGTTGACTGCCAGCAACTCCCACAGATAAGGGTGATATTCTTGTAACTGGAAACCGCAGTTTTATGGAGATGGCCTGTCACGAAAAAATCTGGAACCTGTTGAATCGTCAGAGGGTCACTGTTTTTTGATGGAACATACACGGTTGAACCCTGCGTAGGGGCAAGATGCCGTCGCTTCAGCAAGAAGGTCATCACATTCTCAGGTTTGTCATAGCCACCATGATTCCTTATACTTTCCACACTGGCAATATAATGATCAAAACTGTATCCATGATAGAGCAAAACATCAAACCCCGGGAAATCAGGAGCGGAATGGATGGTTACCAATGAAGGGTTGCTGACCATCGTTGTATTCGGTAAGTTCCACAACGCTGCAGAATAATTTTTCAGAAATGCGGGTTGTGGTTCTTCGAGGCGGAGTGCATCATGATTGCCTGGACAGATAATGAGATGCTTGCTTTTTGGAATCTGGGAGAGGTAACTCGCGCAGACCTCATACTGCTGGCGTACGTCACGATAGGTCAACTCTTCTTCCTGCCCTGGATAAATACCAACCCCATCCACGAGATCGCCGATGATAAAAACGTATTTCACCAACGCCGCAGTACGTTTTTGTTCTTCACTCCCAATTTCACCACGAAGCCACCGAAGGAATTGCTGGAACTGATCAGGGAGAAAGTAATTTGAGCCAACATGAAGATCTGAAATAAAAATAGCGTACGCTTCGTCGGGTGATTTACGAAGGAGTTTTTCGATGATATCTGGCTGTACAATATGGTCTGCAAAAATTGCACGACCACCCGTTGTACCGGTTATACCGATAACTTCATCTTCGATGATATCCGCAGCAAATTTCCCCAATTCCTCTTTTTTTTCAGGGTCGATGATCACAGGAATCGTCCCTGTGGTATCCTCCACTTCAATGAGTATCCGCTTATGCTTAGTGATTGATTTTTTTTTAACCATCCCGATAACGGAGACTGCTTCACGCTCCGTTTTTTGCAGCACCCTTGCGATAGTGGTTAAACCTACAAACCCCGGTCGGTTACGTAAAAGGCGCTCTAAAGTCTTGTAGCGGGCTACAAAGTGCCCGACAAAATCATCGACACTTTTGCTGGAAGAGTCTTCACCGTGGGTCACCAGAACTGTTACGGTTGGTGTGATAGCGACAACGGAAGTGTTATCCAACCCGAGATTTTTGAGTTGCTCATCAGAAGAAGACGGGGGCAACGAGACTAGGGGGGCAACGACATGGACTGTTCCTTTTTGTTTAGACTCCTTCAGAAACACTGCAAGCTCATCTTCATCGAGCGTTTGGAGGTGCTTCAGGAGTGGACCATCTACCAAAAGACCAGCTTCCATAAATGAGCTGACAATACGTTTAACTTCTTCTTCCGAATGAACTGACAATTTAGACCCCCAAACTTTCTTTGAGTAAGATTTCTAGATTTTCGGTGAGTGATTTTGTGGTGGCAAGTGCAATCTCTCTCGTCCGACCATGCCGCCCTTTCGAAATCACTTTCGCGTTGATGAGACCTAGCATATCCAACTCATTCATGATATCCGAAAAACGACGCTGGGTAATGGGACGGAGACCGGAGGATGGGCAAAGAGTTTTGTAAAGCTCATAAGCTTCACCCGTGAAAATGTTCTCCGATTCCTTTATGCCTAATTGAAAAATTGCGAGAAGGACTACTTGATATTGTTTTGGTTGGGTGGTGATAAGTTCAGTCATCTTGTCTTTTTCTTGCTTTTTCTCCGCAAGATCGAGATGTGCGATCGTAACTTGACTTGCATTCGCACGTTCAGCAAGCTCCGCAGCAACACGTAGCAACTCTAAGGCTCGCCTAGCATCACCATGTTCACGAGCAGCGTAGGCTGAACATTTTTCAATGACACCTTCCCCAATCCCATCTGGTTTCATCGCGACAGCTGCACGTTCACGAAGGATGGTTTGGATCTGGAGCGCGTTGTACGGGGGGAACATAATTTCCTCTTCCCCTAAACTGGATTTAACCCGTGGGTCAATCTGTTCAGCAAACCGAGGGTCATTGGATATACCAATTAATGAAATCTGGGCGTGTTTCAGTTCACTGTTCATACGAGTGAGGTTATATAAAATTTCATCACCTGCTTTCTTAACGAGTTGATCGATCTCATCAAGAACTAAGAGTACGAGTCCCTGCTGCTGCTCAAGAAGTTTAAAAAAGAAAGTGTAAATATCGTCTGTTGGTAAGCCGGTTGAGGGAACTTCTTTGCCCATGTCTTTAACGAGTTGAGCTAAGAGCCGATACTCTGTATCAGCGACTCTTTTAAGCTTACAGTTGATGTAGCATACTTTCAGAGGGATATTCCGTTGGGTGGCTATTTTCTGAAGATTGTCGGTGATGTGTAAGAGTGTTGCGGTTTTTCCGGTTCCCGTTTTCCCATACACAAAAAGGTTAGAAGGTTTTTCTTGTTTTAAACAGGGCGCGAGAACCCCTGCGATAGTGTTGATCTGCTCATCGCGGTGAAATAGTTTTTCAGGGATATAAGTCGTCTGGATAAATTTACGGTTGGTGAAAATCGAGTTTTTATTGAGATATTTTTCGAAAAGGTTGGGAAGGTCGTTGGTTTCTGTTGCCATGGTGGGTGGTTCTATGAGAAGGGTTATATTTAAAGACGACGATTTTTATCAAAACACACACACCATCGCTTCTCATGGAAAGTGTTTGTTTTGGTGACGGTTGTGGTGAGTTTGGGTTTAAGATGATTGGTTTTTTGTGTTGTTTTTGTGTTTGATTGTTCTTTTTTTGGTTGTTGTTGTTGTTTCGTCTTAAAATGGGCGTTCTTTGATTGGTGTTTGTTTAATGTTAGTGGTTATATATAATATAATTATATAATTAATTTCAATATAGAATATAATAATAATAACAATAAATCTTTTTTCATACACACAACAAAAAACTCCATTAGAAATATTTTTCCATAAGAACTGAAGGTGTCGGTGTCTTCTAACCACCCGAGCAACCAACCTCTAAATTATCCACTTACTTGTGAACGGGGCTTTATTTAGGGGTGATCAACCCAACGGCTCCGGTGAAAACGTCGCAAGATACGAGGTTCTGCCGTCGGTTCGCATGACTGAATGTTGATTCACCAGGGAGAATTCTCTTGCATGCAATTCGTTGCGTGTCTGATACCACCTAACGGCGGGCGTTATCTTTAGAAGTCCCTTCTCGCTCGAAAGTTTTACCTTGATGATGCTCACCTTAGGATGGCAGAACGGGCATTTTCGTCAGAGCCCAACCCAATCACATTCACGCAACTGGGTAGGAAGCGCCACACGCCGTGCATTTTAGAAAGTTGATGCCGTCTTTTTTAGTGATCTTTGTGTCCGGCTTATTACAGGTTTTGCAGATTACATATTTTTTAGTATACTCAACAATCTTATCATTTATTCTCGACGCCCCGACTTTACTTCCTAAGATTAGTAATCCATTGATATACTCTCCTGGCGTGGCCAATGCTTTGAGGATGTACTTTAAAATATGATCGTGATCTTTCCCGAGAACGGACACAATTTGGCTAAAATTACTAATCACCGTTCTATTCCCTTGTAGATGACCACGAACTTTCGGGATTTCAAACCGAGTATCACTTTTCAGGTCGTCAGGTTTCTGGCTCATCGCCCTACTCAAGAGGTCTTGGTAATCCATACTGTTAGGATTTGCGGTGTTTATTTAAATGTGTCGAAATGTTTATATAACCTCGCCACATCAACAAACCTATGAAACCACAACTTTTTTTTTCATTGCCATCTATCACTTTTCTTCTCCCCTCTGTTAGTGCTCAAGATTATTCCTCTTTTTTCTCAGGTCTCCGCACAGCAGTTGACCGTCAAACTCAAACAAATTTGCCACCAACCATCTTTTTGCCCATTACACTCTGGGTCGCTTTAGCAGTTATTTTTCTCGGGTTGTTGGTTTATTTTGTCGCTGGGCATCTTAAAAAACAATACGTTGTTCTCACCACGCCAAAAACATCACCTTCCAAGGTGCATAAACCGTGACAACCTGCGCATTATGCGGCAACATTTTAGGCAATACATTCCTCCATAAACTCTTAGGGACGGTGATCAAGAATAGTCATGGGAAGAAGTATCCTGTGTGTAGTCAATGTCAACGTAGTCATGGCAATCAAAAAGAGATGATAATAGCTAAGCTTCAGTAATGCCTACGCCGGAATTGACTTAAAGATTGCTATCTGACTTTTCGGGTAAGCCACACCCCCACTATCTTTTTATAGGGGTCACAATTCCCTTCACTCATGCCTCTGTAGCATAGTAGCTATTGCGGCGGTTTCGTAAACATTAATGGTAAAATCGGAAGAACCGCAGGTCGGGGGTGCAACTCCCCCCAGAGGCTTTTTTTCTCTATCGTATGCTTACTTTTTGCGTTCAGAATTGTTCTGTTCTGTGAGATCGATAGTCCATACATAAATTTCTCCTAGCGTAACTGATCGATCGTGGACGAATGGTTTGAAGTGCTTCAACCCTTTCCCTTGATCGTAGAACAATCGGGTAAACATGCTCTTTGTTTGGAGGGGGTCGGAAAGAATACTGCGGTACTGCTCTCCATCTTGGAAAACAACACCACTAACCGCCGCACCGCCATTGTACTTTCTTTCTGTTATGCTGCCGTTATTGTCATAGATCACTAGCGATCTTGGCTGTATTGCACCGGTCTGTGTTCTTACAGAAGCTTGACCGCTAGATAGGTTGACCATGAGACCGTTGCCACATCCTAAGAGATCACCTTGTTTAGTGCACCCAGCAAGAGAAGAAGCAAACCCTGGCCAAGGCGCAATCCACTGATTGGGGTCACTGGTTATAATCTCATCATACAACTTCGTTGCTTCTTCTGCAGTAAGATTAAACTTTTCTTTTAGGATTTTGGTTCCTGGTTCCCTCGCTTCATTCTTCACCAGCCTATGCATTTCTGCTTTTGTGAAGTCCCAGCTTCCAAAGTGCCCCCAAACTCCCGCCTTCCCTACCATGTCTTGGGATGTGATGAAGAACGACTCTGGAGGCGCTGTGCAATGCGTGAGGTTGATCACTCCTTCCGCCGCTTCAGGCGTGAGTCCTTGGTCAAGGAAATATTGCCGTGCTCCTTCTCGGTCGCGTTTGAAGACATCATATAACATCTTCACGGAACGTAAAGAATCGTTTCCAGTTTGGTTTAATATATTCCTGAATGCATAATACCCCCCACAATCTAACATCCTTTGAATACCGAATGCTTGTTCCTCATCATCCGTCAACAACATCTTCCCGACCCAATGTGCCTGTGGGAGGTTTTGTGACGCACCGTCAAACGTAACTCTTCTATCAGCAGTAAACTTAAACCAGTGACCATAATCCCACCACGAGGTGATGATGGCATCTGGCTGAGAGTTCTCTTTGATCGCGGTGAGGACATTGTACCATCCATCATCCATGTCCCCGCCCGTATTCCTTGTCGTTTTGACTGCCTCTATCACCGGGCTCACGAATGGGAGCAGTAACAGTATGATGATCACCATCGCTGCCCATTTCCTTTCGACACCTATACCTTTCGCTAAGGTAGCACTTAGATGTTTGAGAAGAAAGCCAGCTGCTGCGCCGAGACCAAGAGCGAGTGCCGGAACCATCAAGAAAATGAATCTGACCCCTAACGTTGTTCCTAATATCCCGCCGACAAACCAGATCATCAGAACAAACGCTGCAATCGCGTCAATCTCACGTTTTTCGCGAAGAACCACCCATATCCCGTATGCGAGCGGCAGAACCATCAAAATCAATAGCCATATTTTACCGAGGGCATCCGCGTTGGCGATTACGACCCAATAAAAAAACAATGTTATTCCCAAGAGATACCAATCCTCTTTTTTCGGCTCTTTTGGGATAATGGTTATTAACACTCCCGTCATTGCCACTACCACAAAAAGGAGGTTGCCCATACTTAAATTTTGGAAGGCGTTGGAAAGGGAAACGTCATTTAGTTCAGCAACCGTTGTTAGAACATTCGGCCAAATATTAACTTCACCGATCGACTTGAGTGCTAGAACATGAAATGGGTACCCAAAAAAAGCACCAAAAAAGAAACCGAGACCCCGTGAAACAGAATGAGTTACAGGAAACGTGCAAAGAGCAATAAACACCATCGAAGACCCTAAAAACACCCCCAACAAGAGCAGTTTTTGGGTGAGTTTCTCCATCGTTTTGTGGAGTAACATAATGTATGCTAGATACATCACGAATGCTGCAATCATAAAATCGAAAATGAACCACCACCCTGACCACGCAAGGCTGAAGATTCCGATGCTTATCCCGCTCAACAACATCCAAACATACCCGTTCCAGTCCTTTTTTGCATCTACCCCCTCCACAAAAAACCAAACAGCTAGCAACGGAAGAATAACGTTATAAGGATCATTATCTGCAAAACCCGCAAATGTTCTCACGAGAAAATTTGGATGGATCGCTACGACAATCCCTGCGATGAGTCCGCCGATGTTTCCACCGATCTTTCTTCCCAGAAAAAAAGCTGGGATGACGGCAATTGCACACAGCCAGACGGGAAGAAAGTAGACGGCACTGAGTAATGAGATATTCCACCCGACAAGATGCAACACGATGACGGTATACGCATCCACGAACATCGGGAGTTCTGGCTTCATTTTTACAGGAATCGGAGCAATCATATGATTATCGTAGGGTAGACCATCAACAACAATATCGCCAATAGTACCTTTCTCTATGAGGTTTCTGGCAGATCGTGCATAGTAATAAGGGTCGATACCTACCAAGTAACGGTCACCGTGGGGGTCAATAAAGAACGATTTGAACTGATCAGAAGTTTGCTTGGTCTCGGCAGCAATGCGATCTTTGTTTTGCGTAAGAAACTGTTGGAATTGTTTATCCACCTGGTAATTCAGATTTTCTTGAGGTAAGTTCGGAAACTGTTGAGTTACCTGTTCACGAATCTTCGCTTTATAGAATTCTTCAACATTATTCTTTGCCCAGCCATCGGTAATTGGCATCCATGCCGGCTGCACACGGACGTACATACTGAGCAACAAAGGTATCAGAATAAGAAAAACGACGGCATATTTCTTAAAAAACGTTACCGTTGACCGAAGATCGAAGGAAACTCCTTGTGGTTCACTCATCTCACATCATAACCCCTTAGTATTGTGAGAACGAGGTGCGTTTATAAAGATTGTGAACGAAGCGGCTCCGGTGAAAAAGTCTGGTTAATATTGCTTTTAGATTGTGAAGGATGATTCTTGCCGTCACTTCCGCGTGCTGTGCGCGGAAGGTAACGCTTCGGACGTAGTCTCCGAAGCGTCGTTTAAAGCTTGAGTTGTTGT
>JACRKL010000081.1 GCA_016219835.1 Candidatus Woesearchaeota archaeon | reverse complement strand
TGCTTCTTGGCAGAAGTAAGTCCATTCATAACGATATTGCTGCTGTTGCAGCTTGTGCAGATGAGTTTTGGTGCCATACGCACACCAAATATTTCAAAGAATAAAAATCTTTCGGTCAGTCATTTACTAACACTACCAAAAAATGCATAAGAAAGTAAAGCATATAGAGCATGTCGGCGATATTGCGAAAGAGTTGGGGAAGCACGACCAAGCGGAAGAATGGTATAAGAAGGCGATCAGAGGGTATGTTAAACTTTCTTGGTTTGAACAAGCCATGGGTCTAGCAAAAAAAGCTGGGCATGAGTCACAGGCAAACGATTTACTGATGAGAGGAGTAAATCAGTATGAACAAGAAAAACTTCATTTGCGGGCAGCACGACTTTGTGAAGAGAATGGTATGGTCGATAGAGCTATTGAGAATTTCATCAAAGCGGGTTATATGAGCAAAGCAGCAGCATTGGAAGCAAAAAGAGGAAACCTTGCATTAGCAAAACTGTATACATCTTGAAGAGCATCCTCCAAGAAAAGAAAGAATCAATCCTTCCGTCCGCCCAATTCCCGATCCAGATCCAGCAATCCACTCCTTGAATCGCCCAAAAGCTTAAGCTGATCTAAAATCGTCAGCGTGCTGTGCTCTTCTTCAACTTGCTCGGCAACAAACCAATGCAGCAAGACTTCAGCAGCATAATCTTTTTCCTTGCGGGCGAGATCCAGCAGCGTATGAATTCTTAGAGTGATGGACTGCTCATGCTTGTACGCTTCTTCCAAAACAGCAAGGGTGCTTTTCCATTCCTGCTTGGGCTTGTCAATAGCATCAAGCATGACTTTTGCATCCCTATCAACGACATGATCAAACAGTTTCATGGCATGCTTCTCTTCTTCTTTCGCTTGCGTCTTCATCCATTGCGCAAAGCCCTTAAGAGAAAGGCTTTCAAAATACGCTGCCATGGAGAGATAAAGGTAGGCAGAATAGAATTCGGCGTTGATCTGCTTGTTGACTGCATCACAGACTTCTTTTTTCATCGTCATGGTTTCACCTCATGCAAAAAGTCAAGGACTTCCTGATGATTGGTTTCTGGATTCACTGAAGAATACACATGAATGACCTTACGTTGCTTGTTAAGCACAAATGTCATCCTCTTAATTCCGAAACTCGTTTTACCCGTGAAAGATTTCTCACTATAAGCACCGTAGGCTTTCGACACCGAGAAATCAGGATCAGACAGCAAAGTAACTTTCAACTGATATTTGTCGCAGAACATCTGCTTGCTTTCTTCAGTTCCACCCGAGATGCCGATCACTTCAGCCTTCATCCTCTTGAATTGATCAAGGCTTGCAGAGTAGTTCTTCGCCTCAACCGTGCATCCAGGCGTATCATCTTTTGGATAGAAATAGACAACAACAAAGTCTGCTTTCAAGCCATGCAAAGAAACGACGTTGCCGTGTCGATCTTTCAATGCAAAATCAGGAGCACTATCGCCAGTCGTGAGCATAAGAAACCAGAAATCAAGCAGCTATATAATGATTATGGAAGCGAGGGCTTTGTCCGAAAAGTCAGTTCTGCCATCTTTCCGTGAGCATGCGTGAGGATCTCTCATTGAGCAAAAAGGGAGTTCCAGAGGGAATTTTTGCAAAGAAGGAAATGGTCAGCCATGCGAACTGATGGCAGAATCTCGCATTTTGCGAGTTTTCGGACAAAGTCCGGAAGCGAGAATCAGAAGAAGATAGAGAAAGAAAAAAGAATGGGCTTAATGCCCGCCGTGATCGCCGCCACCGTGTGCACCGTGCGCATCACCGTGACCGCCACCCGTACCGGAGTAAGCTTTGAGTTCATCATCATATTTGCGATAATCAACGATCCGCTTACCCTGGTTCTGCAGATCCTGCCTAAAGTCTGCATGGCGCTTATGCCCTGGCTTGAGGAGCCCATGGCTACTCATAGACTGGTAATGCGCTGAAATCGCATTCATTTCCTCAAGCTTCTCTTTCTCAAGATTCATGACAACAGAGTCAATGATGTTACCTTGCACACGGCTTGTTTCCTCAGCCTGAATTCCGGTTTGGATGAGTTCAAAGACACGATAGCTCCGGTTCTTGCCTTTACCAGGGGTAGTGTACTGACGGATTGCTTCTTCAACGTCACGTTCAGACACATCTTCTTTTCCAGAAGCTCGTAATCCTAAGTTGATATATTTTTTCAATTCCTGAAGGCTCCCAGCATTAGCTGGATCCAACTGCGCTTTCCCCAAGATATCATGCCCAGTATCCTTACCATAAAAATTCGCAAACCCAATCAGCGATTTCAGATTATGATGATCATACTTCTTGAAGGTTTCAACACCGTATTTCTTACCTTCATATTTATCCATAACCTTTGGGACTTCATCGTGAAACTTCGCCAGAATTTGAACATACGCATCTTTTGCTTCTTTAGAGATCTTCACTTCACCATCGGCACCACTATAGGAATTCGGCAACGTGCCCATAACTACATCTGTAAGAGTTGGCTTGCCATGTGCATCCGCCTGTCCGTGACTATGTCCACCGCTCATTGTGCATCAACCTCGTTTTTTCTGTTTTTCATACATCAGATCTAATATAAAGATGATGGTTGCTGTCAAAGAACCATCATATAGTGGTGATTATAGGATGGCTACTATATAAACCTTGCGGTCAGAAACGAGCCATTTTTGTCATGCAGGAAGTATATTTGACATCTCCATAGAGAAAACAAAGCAGCATCGTCAACACCGAGCCACCAAGATCATAGTAAGCAGACGTCATCTTTGCCCATGCTTCTGGGATCATCACCAATATATCCAGCGTAGTCCCGCAGGCAATTATTTTATAGGGGCAGCATAAAAGAAGGCTTCCCTCAGATGAAGAGGCAGGCGGTGAAACCATGGCAAAGACGGCAAAGAAAGAAAAAACAAAAGTATGCTCCTGCGGAAGCGGGATGAAGTTTGAAGAGTGCTGCGGCAAAAGCGGATGCTCCTGTTGTTAAAAAACTCAGTTAGGCAACGAGAAAAACGACAGGATCACTTCTTGGCTTGCTTTTTTTCTTTTTATTTGAGTTTAAAAACAGAATTGAGAGTTATTTCTCTTTCGGCACATGAACATTTCTTCTAATCCAGAACGTCGTAAAGAAGGTTCCTATCGCAGTAAATAAGCTAATGCCCCAGATAATAAACGGTTGCGTCTTGCCATCAGATGAAGGAAGAGGCTGTTCACTAACGTTGGTCGATATTGCTTCGGGCAAAACAGGTTCTGGAGTCTTTGGAGCAGGTTGTAGATTCGGAACGACCTCTTGAGGAGGTTGAATAACTGGCTCAGGAACTGGCAGAGGTAATGGTTTTGCAACAACAACACTTCCTCCGCCACCGCCGCCTCCACCACTACTACTACCGCCCCCACTGCTTCCAGTGCCACCAGTGCTATCACTACTCCCTGAAGAAACCGTAATCTGCCGAACACCGGAATGGTTCAGACCAGAAACTTTCCAGACATCGCCGCCATCACTGCAGATATAAGATCCGCTGCTGCCCGTGCATGAAACAGAAGTTTCATTGCTTAAACAGGAGGATGAAGAAGACAACGCCACAACGTCAGCATCCGTTATGCAAAGCGTATTCTTTCCGCTGCTTTTGTTGATGAAAACGGTTTTTGTCGAGCCAGAGGGAAGAATAACATTGCTCACAATCAACGAACCGTTGGTTGAACTATAATCAATGGTCCAATTCAGCTGAAGAGTAGCCAGAGAAAAATTCCATGAGAAAGAAACAAGGCTGTTGTTATTGGCATCGGTAATATTGACAGGCACCGCATCAGTATAAGGATAAGTGGTATTAACCATCGTGCCATTGACTCTTACCTGCAAACCAATCGTGCTAGTGATCGTACTCAGATTTCCGAGAAGCACATCGCTTCCGTCAGCAAGACCATCATTATCATCATCCGTATCATTGAGGTAATCAGGGTTACCATCATTATCAAAGTCTCGCTCATCAAGAACGATAACCGTCAGCGTTGCATTCGTGTTGTTTGTTCCATCGCTCACATTCACACGAATGCTATACGTCCCAGCATCAGAAAGATTCGTTTGCCAGACAAACGTAGTATTGGATTGGAGAAACCGTGAATCATTTGCTGCAAACGTCAGCGTATCGTTCTCAACATCGGTCGCATTAATTGTAAGATTAACAACGCGAGTCTCATTAACCGTAATGTTGCGGAGCAACGTGAAATAAGGAACATCATTAACCGGAGTGACATTGAGTGTGACGTTGTTGCTTCCCGTGGTATTCTGCCCGTCAAAGGCATAGAAAAAAACAGAACGAAGCCCGGTGAGATTTGCTTCAGGAGAAAAAGTCACGATACCCGTCTGATTGTTGAAGAGCAAAGAAATATTCTCCACCGCTGTGCTGTTGTACCCTAAGGTATTGTCTGGATCGCTGTCGTTAAAGTACAACGTCAGGTTAAGTGTCGTGTTCGTATCCTCCGCCCATGCAATCGTAGATATGTTTGACCTCAACAACGGAGCCCTGTTTGAATCGTTCACCGTGAGATTCCATTCCTGCGACACATTAAAATTACCATCGGTGAGGACGACGGTAATGTTGTAGGTTCCATTCGACGTAAAGTTGCTCAAGAACGTATAATTTCCCGAACTTGCTGCAAGCGTGCTGTTCACAAACCATTGTAAGGTCACAGAGTCATTATCCGGATCAGTAAAACTTATGTTGAAGGTCAGATTTGCAGTTTCAAGGATGCTGTTGTTTCCTGACGCAGGTGCAAATCCCGTCACATTGGGCGGTTCAGGACCAATAAGATTGAACGGACCAATCACCTGCATATTATTCGCAGAATCATTGCCCCAGATCCTGAACGAGAAATTTCCCTTCGTGAACGTTTTATTCACAAACCAGTTTAAGGTACTTCCGCTGAGCGTTTGATTCGTGCCATTCCACTCAAGGATAGCGGTCGAAAGCACTTCACTGGAGGTCACATTCACAAAACTGCTGTTCGATGAGGTTTTAGTATTGTTGGATGGGGTAACGAGCGTCAAGACGGGTGCAGTACGGTCAAGATAAAGGAGGGCATCAAACACATTGACCCGTCGGAATGAAAAGCCAGTCCCCGATCCATCCGATACTATTTTACCTGTCCTGTTCAAAGCGTCTTCAATTTGCGTTGGTGTTAAGTTAGTATTGTTCTCCAGCTTGCGGTACTGAACGAGCAGTGCTGCTACACCCGCTGCATGAGGAGTCGCCATCGACGTTCCTGAAGCAGAAGCAAAGCCACCAAAATAAGTAGAGATAATACCAATACCGGGAGCAAGTAGTTGAAACAAACTCCCACGCTGGAATTGAATGACATCAGCATCATTCACCGCACCAATGCGAGTTGCATTTTGCGTACATGCCGGACTCGAAACACCTTCATTGCAAGCAATGCCCTGACAATTCCCACTCGCTACGGTGACGATAATGCCGTTATTTCTTGCCGTAGTAATCGCGGCATACAGCGTACTATCCGAGCAATTGGAAGCATTGTAAACTCCATTGTCGCCCAAGCTCATCGAGATGACGGAAATATTAAACTGAGTTCGGTTGTTGATGCACCAGTTTAATCCAGCAAGAATATTAGCATCGTTACAGGATCCTCCAGAGTTACAGACTTTCAGCATAACTACATTGGCATCAGGAGCAACGCCACGATAGGTTGAATCATTCGAAATGATAATCCCGCTCACATGGGTGCCATGACCATTATCATCGATAGGATCGGCATCGCCATTCACTTCATCATAACCGCTAGGAATCCTAGGACAGCTTCCATTGAGAAAAGAAGCACTCGTGCAACTGCCCAAACTCGTGTGGGTATAATTGATACCTGTATCAAGAACGCACACGGTCACTCCTCTTCCCGTGATATTAGTGCCATTGTAAACGAGCTTCCAGGTTGGCGTTGCATTGATTAATGGGACGCTAACATCCAGCGTGATAGAATAATTTTTAACCAGCCGAATGCTTTTCACCAAAGGGTCATCCCGCAATAACGCAAGACCAGCCCGTGAAATATCTCCTGAAACTGCAGGAGTATAAGCATATTGATGCTGCAACGTAAAATCACGTTGTTGGATTTTTAATCCATTCTGACCAGAAAAACGTTGGAGAAAAGATTCCTGCACAATCCGTGTTTTTGTTTTCTCATCTGCAGAAAGGGAAAGCAAGCCACGGGCAGAAGAAACTGCTGGGTGCAGCTCAATAATAACACTTGCCTGCCCCTGCTGCGCTAACGTTTGCTCAACGGAGGGATCAACAACGGCAGCGTGGACTATTCCCAAAGCAAGAATAAAGATGACCCAAGGAATCAGCAGCCGCATCCTCTCTTCCATGACGTGCGTTGTTTTTATAGGTTTCTGTCGAGATGAAACGACAGGTTTAAATACCACTCAGTAGTTACTCTAAGTATGATCCTTAAACCGTACACGCAAATACATATAAACGGCATCCATGCAGATGACATACGAACACATTTTATGGCTGCGGAAAGCGAAAGGTATAACCTTACAGATCCATTTCGCAATGAAGACGCAAAATGGTCAGTGATGATGCAACTCCCCTACCTGCTTCCATTGCTTGGTGAATCTCTCTCTGGAAAAGTAGTTCTTGACCTTGGCTGCGGTGCAAAAGAGGGACTTGACACAAGGCAGAAGATGAAGAGAATCCTAGAAGCAAGATGGACACCTACGTTGAGAGACCAGTTCAACACACAATTTGAACCATGGCTCTGCCGTGCGTTGCATTATGCTGGTACGACTGCCATAGGTGTTGACGTCGGTGCATCTCCCGATGAAATATTTAGATACCATCAGGTTGACCTTACCCTACCGAACTGCCTTGCCTTTCTTCCCCATGCGAGCGTTGACCTTGTGCATATGCGTGAAGTGCTCAACTCACCGTATCTCAGTAAGGGATTGCAGAAAAATCCTCTTGAAATGATGCGCAACCTCATGCCACAACTGGAATTGATCGTCAAGCCCGATGGATTCTTCTTGTTTAATGAAGAAGAGATATGCTCAGTAGAAAATGCCCGTTCTGCCATCCTACCGTGAGCATCTTTTGAGAAACATAACGAACAAAAAGGGAGTTCCATTAGGAATTTTTGTTAGCTAAACATCCAGAAACCATGCGAACCGATGGCAGAACCTCGCCTTGCGAGATTTTCGTCAGAGCCGAAGAGATAGCAATGTATAAATAGAACGCATAAAACACTATTGCCATGCTCCACTTAGAACTCAGGCGACAACTCTTCCACCTTACCTTAGGTATTGTCATCGTCTTTCTGCTCTGGTTGCATCTGCTCAACGCACCATTGCTTGCCATGCTCGCAGTGATGGGTGCTTTTCTATCCTATTGCAGCAAGTATCAGAATCTTCCCATCATCAAAGAGTTCCTTGATCGCTTCGAACGTCCTGAAGAGAGAAAAAGATTTCCGGGAAAAGGTGCGTTATATTATGTCTTGGGCTGTTTGCTCACCGTCGTTATTTTTGATACCCTACTTCACCAGCAGCAGATCGCTCTTGCAGCCATTATGATACTAGCGTTAGGAGATTCAGTCTCGCATATCATCGGAAAAACGTATGGAAAAATCAAGCATCCATGGAACCAGAAAAAGGTCATAGAAGGAACAATAGCAGGCATTGTTGCAGGAGCTCTTGGTGCTTGGCTCTTTGTTCCACTAGGGATTGCTATGCTTGGATCTGCTGTAGCGATGATCATCGAAGCTGTTGAGATAAAATACAAGAGATGGATTATTGACGACAATCTTCTCGTTCCCTTAGTCGCTGGATCAGTGATATGGCTCGTCACACTCATCGGGCTCCGGTGAAAATCTTAAAATAGAACCCCTGCCAGCTATACTGGCAGGGTTGGGGAGGTACGAGCTCCCCATGAAAAAGAAAACAAACATACTACAAAAAATTAACGGTTTGATACGACGAGCGAGAGTGCCTGCT
>JACRKL010000085.1 GCA_016219835.1 Candidatus Woesearchaeota archaeon | reverse complement strand
GAGAGTTTGTTTTCTGCGGTTAAACGCTTGTTTGGAAGCACACTAAGATCAAAGCATATCATAATGCAAACTGCTGAACTCTTTTGTAGGCTCATAGCCTACAACATAGGATATCGCCTATGGAGATTTTCGTCAGAGCCTCTCAGATAAGGAAATACTAACGTAATGATCCCCAGAGAAACACTATTAAGAGTAGTTTTTTACTTGTTCGTGTAGCATTGATCACTTCCAATTTCAAAAATGCTTATCAACCGATTTAAGGTAACATCTTTTAGAGGATTAATTTATAGACCAGAACAATGGACCTCCCGCCGGAGCAGAACTCCGAGGTATTGAACCCCTCAAGGAAGAATTACCCCAACCATCGATACCTTTAAAGTTCTGTTGCGATTATCGTAAGTATGGACTCAAGAGATTGGCATTTAGATAGAATCAAGGAGTTAGAATTCCAAAGAGATGAGAGCCAGATTCAAAGAGAAAGGCGTTACCCAAAAAGACGTCAATGAAGCTGTGCAATGGGCACGAAAAAAGAGGTTGGAACTAAAGAACGTTTAGTTTTACGTCCTAGAATTTCCAACCTTCTGTTCTGAACAACTCAACAATATCAATGCTTTCAATGGACTTTTCACTGCAAACAAAAGGAATCCTAACTTGTTTTCCTCTTAACTTTTCTTCAGTAACTACAATTCGTTTGATAGTAAACAGAGTTTGTTGAGGGCTCGAGGATATTTCTACAGCCAATGCTATAACCCACGGGTCAGCATCATATTTCTTTTCAGTATCAATCAATGATGGGTAATCTCTTAAAATATCTTGAACGAGGGAAATTTGTTTTGGTGTTGGTTCTTTAAACATCTTTTTCTGGCTTTTTGCCCATCTAGTTAGCATATCATCATTCTGTTTTATCTCATTGAGAGCTTCTTTTGGAGATATTAGTCTACCATTATCAACCAAGCCATTTACAAAAAGGATAAGGAGATTTTGTTAATAAACATTTTGTATTTCATGATACCCCGTTGTAAGTCTAGGTTAAGGAGAATCGCCCTTGCGGATTTTTCAGTAGGAGGTTGCTCTAGTTCTCAGTAACCTTTAAATACTTCAACAGTTTAACTGTTTAACGAGAGAGGTGATCTCCATGGATGCTGCGATCGTCAAGATGAGCCAAAAAGGGCAGCTCGTTGTTCCGCAAGGAATCAGGGAAGAAGAAGGACTGCAAGAGGGAGATCGGTTTATCCCCTTTGCTGTGAAAGAAGGAGTTTTGTTTAAGAAAGTCAGGATCCCTGACGTCAAAATTGAATTTGAAAGTCTCACCAAAGAGATGAGAGCCAGATTCAAAGAGAAAGGCGTTACCCAAAAAGACGTCAATGAGGCTGTGCAATGGGCACGAAAAAAGTAGTCGTAGATACCAACGTTCTCATCTCTGCACTTGGCTGGGAAGGGAAGCCTGGGAACATTCTCCAAATGGTTGTTGAAAATAAACGAGAACTCATTATTTCTCATCAACAAATGAAAGAACTAGAAAGAGTTCTGAGTTATCCTAAGCTTGTTTTTCTTCAGGACGGAAAAGAACGGTTTCTGAATTTACTGCTGAATATTGGAACACTAGTAGAGACCACGGGAACAATGAAGGTCATTCAAGAAGACCCAACAGATAATATCCTCTTAGAAGCAGCGATTATGGGTGAAGCAGAAATTATTATCACGGGCGATGCTCATCTTCTCAAACTAAAGAACTATCGAGGCGTAAGCATCCTTACTCCAGCCCAATTTCTTGACTTGGTTCACTAATCCAACAACTTATTTATATCCATCGCCATTTTCTCTCTCTTGAAAGCATATGCCCACCATCCACCTCTTAGATCAAGCGCTGATCAACAAGATAGCCGCAGGCGAAGTCATCGAAAAGCCGGCTTCGATCGTCAAAGAGCTGGTGGAAAATGCACTCGATGCAGGGGCAACAGTTATTACCGTTGAAGTTAGCAGAGGGGGCAAGGAAAGGATCATCATTAAAGATAATGGCTCCGGTATGAGTGAAGAAGATGCTCTCTTGTGCATCAAACGGCATGCGACCTCCAAGCTAGCGTCGGATCAGGATTTATTCTCTATTATGACGATGGGGTTTCGCGGAGAGGCATTGGCAAGCATTGCTGCAGTCTCCAAGATGACGCTTCGGACAAAAACAAAGGAAGCACATGTAGGCATAGAGATTACGTTTGAAGGCGAGCATATCCTGAGCAAGAAGCCAGTTGTGATGAATCAGGGCACGACCGTTATTGTGCAGGATCTCTTCTACAACACACCGGTGCGATCCAAATATCTCAAAGGAGATGAACTTCCTCCGATCATTGATGTGCTGCAAAAGTATGCGCTGATTCATCCATCACTTCATCTTACGTTGAAAGAAGATGAGAAAGTCGCATTTGATGCTCCGGCTGCTGCATCGCTGCAAGAAAAAATAACCATCATCCTAGGGCATGAACTTGGTCGTGAGCTGCTGCCGTTAGAGAGAAAACAAGGAGATCTTCACGTTGCTGGTTTTTTAGTAAAGCCAACGATCAGCAGATCAACCAAAGAGCAGATGCTCGTTTTCATCAACAAAAGAAGTGTACACGAAGGAACGATTATCCATGCAGTTCTCGATGCTCTTCATACGCTGCTGTTTCATGGGAGGTATCCTATTGTTGTGTTAGACATCACGATGGATCCTAAGATGCTGGATGTGAATGTGCATCCAACGAAACGAGAAATTAGATTACTGCATCCAGGCATCGTCTATGAAACGGTTTTTGGTGCAGTGAGGGAAGCGTTGCGCGAGGTTGCATTGATTCCTGACCAACAACCATCAGCATGGTTTATGGAGCCAAAGCAGCAGAAGAAAGAGACAATCGGAGTTTCTCGACGATCATATGATACCGAACAACAGCAATCACTCATTGTTGCAGAAGCCTCGCCGACAGCAGTACCGGAAGAGAAAACAGCTATCCGAGTTCTTGGACAAGTCTACACTACCTATATTGTTGCTGAAGATGCTGACGGCTTGTTGCTGATCGACCAGCACGCAGCAGATGAACGAATATTTTTTCAACAGTTCTCTGAGCAGTATCAAGGTCACCAGATCCAACGGCAGACATTGTTGCAACCAGAGATCATCGAACTTGAGCCAAAAGATTTTGCGTTGCTAATAACAAAAACGGAAGCACTGAAGAAGTATGGCTTTGAAGTTGAGCCGTTTGGAACGTCGCAGATATTACTAAGAACACTTCCACTTCTCCTCGGACGGCAGCTCTCTAAAGACGTATTCTGGGACGTAGTTGGTGAGTTGAAAGGAGAAGGGGATGAGCAAGCAAGGAAAGAGGCGATTATCGCACGCATGGCCTGCCGAGCTGCGGTGAAAGCTGGAGATACGCTTTCTGAAAAAGAAATGAAAGAGCTTGTTGCAAAGCTATCGAAACTTACGACGCCGTATACCTGCCCACATGGACGTCCAACAACGATCAGAATTACATCCCAAGAACTTGAGAAACGATTCAAGAGGAAGCCGTGATGCAAGCATACAAAAATATTCTGCTGTTAGGAAGCTCGCATGTAGCGGAACAAAGTATTCGTGAGGTTAAAGAAGCCATTGAACTGCATCAGCCCGTCGTTGTTGCTGTTGAGCTCGATAAAAAAAGATATTATGCGTTGCTGCATCCACAGAAGAAAGGCATAGGTTTTTCTCAGATCTTCAACTATGGAGTAACGGGATTTCTGTTTGCTGCGTTAGGCTCATTCGTGCAGAAGCACTTAGGCAAGGCGATGAACATCACGCCGGGCAGTGAGATGCTGACAGCAGTCAAAGAAGCACAACGGCATGGGAGAAAAGTCCAGTTGATTGACCAGGACATTGAAATAACGCTGCAGCGCTTTTCCAAACTGTTTACGTGGCGGGAGAAATTTCGGATGGTTGGAGAATTTTTTTCTGGCATATTTTTTCATAAACGGCAGCTGAAGAAATTAGGCTTGGACAATTTTGATTTGAGCAGAGTACCAGAGCAAAAAGTGATTGAAAAAATGATCGGGCATCTTCGTGAACGGTATCCTGGCATGTATCGAGCATTGATTGGTGAGAGGAATACCTTCATGGCAAAGCGATTGATTAGATTAAGCAAAGAGCATCCGGAAGATAAGATTCTTGCCGTCGTTGGAGCTGGGCATTTGTCCGGCATGCTGGAAGAAATGAAGAAGGAGTGGCATAGGGTTGAAGTTGTACAACGCACTTGAAAAGATTATTTATGATACATTCCTACGACATACCCTGCCCCATACGCAGCAGCACGCGCTCCGCTCCAGAGTAATCCTTGTAGAGGAGCACGTTTCAAAAGCCCTTTCTTGAATAGTTTTGCAGTGACCACAGAAGCATCATTCACCAACTGGTTATAATAGCGTTTTGAACTCTTAACTTCATCAGGATCATCCATCCAATCATTTGTCGTTGCATTTTTTACTTCTTCAACAAGTCTATTTCGTGCCGAAAGCTCTCTGAAGAATTGCTTGCCATAACCTAAAAATAAAGGCAACAGTAATGCTTCAGGCACTTCTTGGCTTTCCATTCCATGGTAAGGTAATCCTTGTGCATGGGCATATCCTGCATGAGCCAAGCAAGCCATATAAAAAATACCAGTTGTCTCTATACTAAAAACTCCCGTTTTCATCGCTATATGATTACTTAAAAAAATAGGTCTATGCAGAATTTGCGCATATTTTCTTGCAGCATACGCTCTCACAATATCATAGGGCATAGGATGGCAAAGTAACGGAGGATCAATTCTCTGATTCTCCTCTTCAACGAGTCGTTCAACAAGAGTTTTCAGGTTTTCTTTTTCGGGTTTGGTTTTCATAACTACTATTAAGGAACACCAACATATTAATCTTTGTTATACTATAATTACAACAAACCAACAACCTTAAATAGAAAAGAAGATTCCTGAACTACATGAACGCACAAAGGCTCCAAGAGCTTGGCTTAACGCATCATGAAGCGCAGACGTATCTCGCTTTATTGGAAACAGGAGAGACAAAAACGGGTTTGCTGGTCAAGAAGACGGGCATGCATCGTGTCCAGATCTACGACGCCCTTGAGTCGTTGATCAAAAAAGGCCTTGCTTCGTATGTCATCAAAGAGAATATCAAATACTTTCAGGCTGCTGCTCCGGAAAGAATTGTGGACTTTCTTGACGAAAAGAAAGAGATGGCTGCTGCATTGCTTCCTGAACTGAAGGTCTTAGGCATCGAACATGCGAGCAAGCAAAGTGTTACGATTTACGAAGGCATCCGAGGATTAAAATCTGCCATGAACAACGGTGGGTTTCTTTCAAAAGCCAAGCCTTACAATGGTCAATGCTTGTATATTTCTTTGGTCCAAAGTGGTGCAAGTAAGCAGGCACTCTCGCTCGTTGTATCAAACCGTTAATTTTTTGTAGTATGTTTGTTTTCTTTTTCATGGGGAGCTCGTACCTCCCCAACCCTGCCAGTATAGCTGGCAGGGGTTCTATTTTAAGATTTTCACCGGAGCCG
>JACRKL010000093.1 GCA_016219835.1 Candidatus Woesearchaeota archaeon | reverse complement strand
CTGCCATCCTTCTGTGAGCATTCTTAGAAGAATCGGTTTGAGCGAGAAGGGTGTTCCAGAGGAATTCTTGCCAGCAAATGAACCCTAAATCATGCGAACCGATGGCAGAACCTCGCATCTTGCGAGATTTTCACCGGAGCCAAGGCAGACAAAATCTTTATAAACCAAACCTCTTTTCTCCACCTTGGACGGCCACAGGGGCGTGGTTCACCCGTTCTCGTTTCGAACACGGCAGTTAAGAACGCCACCGTCTGGTTGAGTACTGCACTCGGGTGTGGGAAATTCCGGAAGCTGTCCTCCTTATTTTTTCTTTGGTCTTTTCACTGCTCAAAAACTCCCATCACCCTGCACGGTGCGCCATCAGCATCCTTGATCTTCAAAGGAAAGACAAAGCAGGTAAATCGTTTGCCGCAGAGTTTTTCTAGTCCTACCAAATTCTCGATGATCAAAATGTCATGCTTAAACAACAGTTTATGCATCTCATACGGCGGATTGTCCGGCGTAAATGAATCGAGTCCAACCATCCTAACCTTTTTCTGCACTAATGCTTCTGCAGTTTTTCTCGTGATGACTGGATTCAGTTTGAAGTAATCTTTCGTGTATGCTTTCTTCACATGACCCGTGCAAAAAAAGACAAAATCTCCCTTTTTGACGCCCTTCAGTTCAGGCTCAATCTCCTGTTGCCCTCGTGCATCAATCACGATCGCTTCACCGATCCATGTCTCCGGTGGGAAATCTGTCAGCTTTTTCCCTTGCTGAAGCATGTGAAAAGGTGCGTCAATGTGGGTTGAGAAGTGCGAATTGAACGTTATCCTTTTTTCATTCCATCCCTGTTGCGCAATGGTTGCAAGCTGCTTTATTTCTACAGCGGGATCTCCCGGAAAAACCGGCGTTTTCTCGTCAATCGGCAGGGTGAGGTCAATAATGAGTGTCATCGCTTACAACCTTTTCTTCGGTTCATATCGCGCGGTGAGAATTATACTTGCTAATATGACTCCAAAGATTCCGTTCAATCCCGTCAGTAGGGCAACTTCCATTCCCGCAAACCACGCTGCATACCCCTGTGTAGCCGTATAATACAGAACAGCTGCAGAGAGTATCGGAACAAGGAGTAGTCCTGTCTTCATGCGTGCGCTGAGTGTATGAACCAGTACTCCAGAAATGATAACGCTCGCAAACAATGGCAGAAAACCTACGCTGACCTTGATGATGTCGCTGTTCGTTACGGTCGCAAGCCATAGGACAAAGATAATCGCAGTAGCAAAGCAGAGCGGAGCAGCCGCAAGACTCCACGCTTTTCTTCCGTAAGCTTTCTCTTCTTGATCGATCTTCTCGATAGGATCCTGCCGCATGACTACTTTGAGCGCAGCATCAACAACGTCAGTCGTATGACCATAGCCCACAAGTAGTCTCTTGATCTCTTCTAAGGTATATCCCTTGACGAGCATATGCTCAATATATTTCGTCACTGCCTGCAATACATCAACATACAACGCCCTCTTCACTGCATCATATCTAACCGGAGTTTGCAGCGCTTTGCCGAGATGAAAATTGTTCTTCTTCAGAATAAAGAGAACTTCCTCAACCAGATCTTTATGATGACCTGCTTTCACGAGCGACCTTTTGATCGCTTCAAGACTATGCCCTTTTTTAAGTTCCTGCACAATATAGCTGACCAGTTCCCTCTTGAGAAATTCTGCAAGTTCTTTCATGGTGGACTTACCGTCTTGGAGGTATATAAATCTTCCTTCATCTGAGATCAATCACATCCTAGAATCAACAAAGGGCGTAGATCCTAAGGCGGGATCCAACCGGGAGGGTGGGGAGAGGAGGGCGGTTGAATCTGATAACTACTTCCGGTATCATCGGGTGAAAATGGCGCTATATTCTTTCCCCAACGGATATTAATGGTGACGGTACCCACAGCACCACCCTTGGTTTTTTTGACTTTAAAGGAAACCGTTCCACTGCTGCTTTGACCATTCCAATTGAAAAATGGGACACCTTTTCCAAGGGTTTTGGGGAGCGTCGTCTGAGCAAACTGTGCGTTAATGAATTTTGAGACCGTCGCTACAGATACAGGATCCTGTCGAAATTCAGGCACATACATCGGAAGAAGAAGCTGTACAGCAGCATCGACATCGGCAGGGGCGGCAGTTGCTGGAAGGTCAAAGGTATACGTTTCTGTTTCCGTTGCAAGAGCGGCATTGCCCAAGGGTGAGTTGATCGTGACAAGATCTTGCAATCCATATCCTACGATCAAGCCAACCACCAACGCAGCGAGCATGATCAGCAGCTGCGTATTCTTCGAGTACGATTTCATGGATTAATGCATGGTGTTGAACTATTTAAACATTCTGATCGGCTCTGACGAAAATGTTAAGTAGAAGTGCCCCCTATCAGGGTTTACTCTGACTGGGGGCAGGGTGGAGTGGTAGCTCCACCATGGATAAACAAAAACGTTTGGATACAAAAATTAGACGCTTATTTCGGCAAGCTGG
>JACRKL010000092.1 GCA_016219835.1 Candidatus Woesearchaeota archaeon | reverse complement strand
AGCAGGCACTCTCGCTCGTCGTATCAAACCGTTAATTTTTTGTAGTATGTTTGTTTTCTTTTTCATGGGGAGCTCGTACCTCCCCAACCCTGCCAGTATAGCTGGCAGGGGTTCTATTTTAAGATTTTCACCGGAGCCGAACCTCTCGTAAAATTTATTAACCAGCCCAAGGGTGGAAGGTTTATGTCCAAGAAAGAAAGCCAGACGCAACTACAGGCAACCAACGAGCCAGAAGATATTGCAGTGGAGCTTGCCAAACGGCAAAGAGATATCGGCGTTGCAGAATTCTTCTCCAAGAACCGGCATCTGTTAGGGTTTGACAACAAGCGTAAAGCACTTCTCACCGCGGTCAAAGAAGCCGTTGATAATTCTCTAGACGCCTGCGAGGAAGCGAAAGTTCTCCCCGAAATCCATGTTGAAGTTATTGAAATGGGGGAAGAACGGTATCGTGTCATTGTTGAGGATAATGGACCTGGCATTGTCAAGGAGCAGATTCCTAACATCTTTGCAAAATTGCTGTATGGGTCTAAGTTTCATACCATGAAGCAAGCGAGAGGGCAGCAAGGCATTGGCATCAGTGCTGCCGTGATGTATGCACAATTGACAACGGGAAGACCGGCGAAGATCACCTCCAGAACTTCAGCCAAGCAACCTGCCCATTATGTTGAACTGCATATTGATACGAAGAAAAACGCTCCCGAGATTTTGGTGCAGAAAGAAGTAGAGTGGCACAAGGAACACGGCGTACGGATTGAAATTGACCTTGAAGGATCCTACCAAAAAGGACAGCAGTCGGTCGATGAATATGTCAAACAAACAGCGATTGTCAATCCGCACGCAACGTTCGTCTATACTAATCCTAAAGCTGAACAGATCATCTTTGCAAGAGTGAGCGAACTCCTTCCGCCAGAAGCGAAGGAAATTAAGCCGCACCCGTATGGTGTAGAGCTCGGCTTTTTGATGAAGATGCTCAAAGATACAGAAGCGAGAACGCTCCAGAGCTTCTTGACAACGGAGTTTTCGAGGGTCGGGGCAGGCACTGCGAAAGAGATCTGTGAGACTGCAGCAGTGCTTCCTACCAACAAGCCACAGGAGTTGAGCAGGGAGCAGGTAGAAGTGCTCATGAAAGCGATCCAGAAGACCAGAATCATGGCTCCACCGACCGACTGCATTGTCCCCATCGGAGCAGAGTTGCTGGAAAAAGGGTTACGAAAAGAAGTCAACGCTGAGTTTTTTACCTCAGCTTCGAGGCCCCCTTGCGTCTATCGTGGCAATCCGTTCATTATTGAAGCAGCCATTGCTTACGGCGGAGCATTAGAAAAAGAAGAGCCGATGAGAATTTTCCGTTATGCCAATCGCGTTCCTTTGCTCTATCAGCAGGGAGCCTGTGCAGTCGTCAAAAGCATCATCCACACCAACTGGAGATCTTATGGGTTAAGCCAAAGTAGTGGTGCCGTACCTTTCGGTCCGGTTGTTGTGGTCATCCATATTGCTTCAGTGTGGGTTCCATTTACATCGGAAAGCAAGGAAGCGATTGCCCATTATCCCGAGATCATCAAAGAAGTGAAACTGGCATTGCAGGAATGCGGAAGGAAGCTGTTCAGCTATATCGCAAAAAAGAGGAGAGTGCATGAAGAGCTTTCCAAGCGAGGATACATTGAGAAATATATTCCGTATGTCGGAAGCGCATTGAAAGAGCTGCTGATGCTGAAGCCCAGTGAAGAAGAGAAAATTAAAGAATATCTCAAGGAGATTCTGGAGAAGAAGCGAGGCAAGCTCGAAAAAGTTGGAGAGAAGAATGCTGAATACGATGAAGAGTTTGCGAACATAGGAGCCGAAGAAGAGGCTAAAGAAGAGAAAGAAGGTAAGACTGAGCGTGATGATTATGACTGAAGTCGTCAAGAAGATCAAAGAAATTGCCTTGCATGTGCAACAAAAAGTACTGCAGAAAGAACCTCCTACATTAGAGATGCCCCTTCGCTCATTGCAGAACGTTGATTATGATCCCAAAACGGGATATTTTGAGCTGAAAGGAAAGATGCTGTCCAGAACCTTGTCAGCAAGCACCGTCAAAACGTTTGCACAAACCTTGCTGATGATGAATGAATCCAGAAAACTTGTGGAAACGGATGACATTGCAACCAAGAGGGAGATCTATTATGTCAGCAAAAACTGGGGCGACGCTATGTTCCATGAACAGCCGGAATCCGATACGGTCATGGACGACATTGAAGCTATGTTCTCAGTGAACCGGGAACAACTGGGATATATTGCCGATGAGCACGGCGGTGCAGTAGCAGGTGAGTTGATCGTCATTGACAAAGACCCGAACACCGGAAAAGAGATCAAGATTGACTGCACGAGATTCGGCAGCGGAGCATATTCTATTCCATCTAACGTAGAGCACCTCACCTTTGAAACGCAAGCAAAATTCATTCTTGCAATTGAAACCAACGGTATGTTTGAACGCCTGAACAAGCACGGATATTGGAAGAGTGCTGACTGCATCTTAATCAGCATGGGCGGTGTGCCAACACGAGCATGCCGACGATTTATAAGAAGATTGTCTGACGCCAAGGATCTTCCCGTCCTGGTTTTTACTGACGGCGATCCCTATGGGTATTTGAACATTTACCGAACATTAAAGGTAGGATCGGGCAATGCTGCACATATCAACCAATTTTTTTGTGTGCCACGAGCAAAATTCATTGGTGTAACGCCACAGGATATTATTGATTACAAGCTGCCGACACATCCGCTGAAGGACGTGGACATCAAACGCGTCAAGGACGGTATGAAGAACGATCCGTTCGTGCAAGAACACAAAGAATGGGAAAAGGCATTAAATCTTATTCTCAGCATGGGGAAAAGGGCAGAGCAGCAGGCCTTCGCAAAGTATGATTTAAACTACGTTATTGATAAATATATGCCGGAAAAGTTGAAGGATCCGAAGACATGGTTGCCGTGAAGTGAACGGAGTGAAGAACGAGAGAATACAAGGTAGACGAACTAGGTTAGGACATCACTCTCGGTAGAGCTTTACAAATGCAATGGCGTCTAAATGCGGGGAGATTGTATGTTGAGATTTCTCAATCTCCAATAACAGAGGCATGAGTTTTTCTCCATCGTGTTGAGGCAATAACCTTACGTAAACTTTATGGGTATGACCATACTCTCCGTATGCCCGAGCATCAAACGTTCGCTCTATGCCATTAAGCAATGCTTGCTCCGTGCTACTGCCAATAACCTGATCTATTGCTGCAAATCTGGATTTCATGTGTAAATAACCCTGAAAAAGATTTTGTGTTCCGTTACCCCTGTTCACTGCATGGACATCGCCATAAAGATCGTTTGGATTAGGGACAATATAGGGTCCTAATAACTCAAAATAGACTCGCTCAATTTCGTTAGCAGGTAATGTTGACCTATCTAAACCTAGTACCTTTTGAGAGATCGGGATTATGCTTCCACCTGATGCGAGAAGAGTCCCTAAAATATCTACCACATAAACATTACCAAGATGAGGTTCTACCATATATGTCAAAAGAAACAAATAGGAGTTTAAATAATTTCTCTCAGGGGTACGTCATCGACATCCCGCTCTGTAACGGCGAAGACACCATGCGTCTTGCCACTAGGTATCTCAAGTTCCGTGCAATCCCATCCGCAGTTATTTTGCCAACAATTCTGCCGCGATCTGTCACTAAAAGTCGTCTGGTACCTGCTTGCTCCATGGCTGCACCGGCATCTTCGATGTCACGATCTGCTTCAATGCTGATGAGCTCACGCGACATGATGTCTCTGACTCGCAACGACAGTGGATCTTTGCCCGGAGAAATAATCTTACGGAGCATGTCCCGCTCAGTCACCATACCAACAATGCAGCCGCTGTGGAAAACTGCCATGGAACTTACATTTTTGCGCTGCATTTCCTGTGCAACGGACGTCACGAGTACATCATCCTCTACCCCTGCTACTTCCTGCATCACTTCACGTATGTACATGCTCTCACCCCCAAGTGATCAATCAGAAATACAAGAACCCTCTCAGAAAGTCTATGGTATCTATGTTATATATAGTTTCCCCTTAAAGATTATATAAAATCTATCAATCACCAGAATAATCGCCCATTATCTTTATAAACATGGTTCCACCGCTTCATCTTGCGGGCCCGTAGCCTAGCCTGGAGACATGCAAACGCAGGGAGTTGCATGTCGTGCACATAGGGCGACAGCCTTCTATAAAATCCGAAGGATTTTGCAGTGAGCTGTAGATCGAGGGTTCAAATCCCTCCGGGCTCATGAGCAAAGCGAATGAGACGGAGGTTAGCGAACTTTGTTCGCGTAATCTCCGGGCTCATATTCTTTTTAGAATGGAGGGGTTTGAACATGCACGTCTGTAGAAAATTATATAAAAGAAGTTCAGATTCTCGTATCGCAACCGAATGCTGCGGGGGTACCCAAGCGGCTAAGGGGAGCGCCTGCAGAGCGTTTATCCCTGGGTTCGAGTCCCAGCCCCCGCTTTTTTAAGTGTGTTTTAAGGTCAGCGTGTATCTCGTGCATCATGAAAAAGAGTACCACAACAAAAGCAAAAGAATTCTTGTTCAGAGATGCTCCGACCATCCCTCTAGAGATTGTTGATTCTGGAGGGAGATATATTATCGATAAAGATGGTAAACCCTATCTTGATTTCACGATGGGCTGGTGCGTAGGCAATGCCGGCTGGAAGAAGAAAGCGATTATTAATGCAGTTAAAGGGTTTCAAGGACCAGACTATGTCCAGCCAAATTTTTTGTACAAACGGTGGGATATCCTTGCTGAAAAACTGGTCTGCTTGTTACCACATGCACGAGGAACCTGTTTCAGAGCAACCGGAGGAACCGAAGCAAATGAGATTGCCCTTAAGATAGCTCGTGCATACAACAAACGAAAGAAGTTCCTCGCTTTCAAGGGAGCGTACCATGGGCAGTCACTTGCTTGCCTATCACTCGTCAGAATACCGGAGCATGAAGAGCACTTTGGAACATTTTCTGAGGATTATCTTCAAATATCAACCGGTGATTGGGCAACAGCAACACAAGAAGCTGTACAATGTATCGGGAGAGGGAACATTTCTGCATTTATCTCTGAACCATTCATTTGTAACCTTGGAGTTCTTGTTCCCCCACAGAACTTTTTCGATGAAGTCATGGAAGTGTGCAAAAAAACAAACACGCTCTTCATTTGCGATGAAGTTGCAACGGGATTTGGAAGAACGGGGAAATGGTTTGGGTTCGAGCACTATACTCTTGATCCGGATATTATCACAATTGCAAAAGGATTTAGCTCCGGCTATGGAGCAATTGGAGCGACCATTGCAAAGCCAGAGGTTGCTGAAGCTATGCGATTTGAGTTTAGTAATTATTCAACCTTTGGATGGCATCCACTAGCCGTTGAAGCGGCGATCGCAAACATCAACTATCTTCAAAAAGAAAACCTCCCGTCAAAAGCGAAAGAAAGCGGAGTATACCTCATGAAAAAGCTCTCAGCTTTTTGCAAACCAGAGGGGAATGGACTCTGTATAGGATTTAATGAACCAAAAAAAGGTACTGAGATCAGATGCCGGAAAAACGGTTTAATGGTAAGTTCGATCAATAATCGGATCGTATTATTTCCAGCGCTAGATGTTACTAAAAAGGAGATTGATCAAGCCACTGAAATTCTTCGCAAGAATGTTTAACACCTAGGAGGATCACCTCAACGCAGGATGCGCACTGCTTTTCACGATGCTCTGTTGACCACAACGGGAACAAAATTGAGCTTGCGCAGCAAGTAGCTGTCCGCAAAAATGGCAGTACTTCGCTGGTTTTTGCGGATTGGGTGGAGCTTTACGTTTGGCAAAGATGATCTTGCCCAGACCTAGAGCAATAAAGACAATGCCGAAAAGGATAAAGACCAGCATCTTCTGATAGTTAAGGTAGAGCGAAACAAAAAGAACAACTAAGCCAACAAATAGATATGCCCATCCTGGAATTTTTGTGGAGCTCATTTGTCCGGTAAACTGTTTTTTAACTTGTCGAGGAGTTTGGCAAGCCCAAAATAAAGGTTGTAATCGGTCATCTCGGCGACATGAACTCTTCCGCCTTCCTCAAGCTTGGCTTGCAGTTCGTAATGAGCGTGACCATCGCTGGATTCATGGACTGCTTTCATTGCAACGGTAACTTTTTGAAACTTTGAGCAATGGGATTTTAATTTTGCAACATGAGTATCGACAATTCTCCTTAACTGGTGCTCATTTTCTTTGCCGACATCCTTAAAACCGATATATTCAATTTCGTTTTCCATAGGCTCACCCCGAGGTAAAAGAGGGTGTATTCCTATTTAAACATTATGGAAAACTATATATGGTAAGCCTGCAGAGATCAGTTCTATGAAGGAAAGCCTGCAGCAACTCATCCGTTCGATCAATCCGCTAGCATATCCGAAGCTTGCAACGGCGAGCGTGAGGGAAGTAATCGGTCAACTAAAAATGCTGCTGTTCTGGAGCTTTCTTGCGACATTGATCGTAGTTTCAGTGGTTAGCTGGAAGGGGTCGTTAGACGTTGCTAGCCAATGGAACAACATAGAAACGGTTGCACCGTGGAATTGGAGTGTAAAAGAACCACTCAGCATCAACGCAGCACAAGGTGCCCTGAGTAATCCTCAAGAAAATCTGACTGCATGGAAATGGGTACTTTCCCGCAAAGGGATTTCATCCGTGCATCCGGTGTGCATGGTAGCAAGACCACTATGCCCTTTCTTTGCCAACACCATAGAAACTGATTTCCCAACGACAAAGGATGCATGGAGGGAGCGTATCCCCTTACTCTTGGTACTCTTGCTTCCATCTCTGGTATTCTGGACGTGGGTTGTACTATTATCACAGGTGGCTATTATCATGGCTATCCTTAGCGTCTTTATTTTTTTCCTGTTCTGGTTACTGAAAGAGAAAGTTACTATTGGAGCAGTCATAAAACTTGCCTGCTTTGCGGCAATGCCTTATGCACTTATCCTGATTGTTAATCTAGTTACACAAATCAATGACTACGGGCTGTGGATACTTGTCCCTTTCTTTTACTTATTCGTTGGCTCCCTCCGCGCGGAGCGTCAGCGCGATAAAAAACATGCATAGCCAACAATTCATAGTTATTGCGGTTCGAGGTAAAGGACGACACCGTGGCAAAGAAGAAGTCGTTGATACGCTCATCACCGTCGATGATGTTCTGGTATTTGCAACGGCAACCGCGATCTACTGTACTTTTGCTATACCGAGAGATACGTTTGCTACAAAGGTAGTAACCCAAGGAAACGTGTTTACAGTAAATGTCTTCGCAGAAGCAAAGAAGCCTACAATATCTGGAAAAGAAGATGGGGAATGGTGTGATCTTTTTGATAGATTCGGACTTGAACGGGAAGAGAGCGAAGCCATTGATTGCCCAAGAATAAAGGGAGTAGCAGATTGGGCAGAATGCGAAGTGCAAAGCATGATTCCGATTGATCAACATTGTATACTGATTGGGAAGGTCGCAAAAAAGAGCACAACATTTAAATAGCGAGATGAGTTATCACTCTTAAATAATGGCTAAACTGCCATTGATTCAACATTACGGGGGCTACACATGAAACAATTCCTCTATATTAGCATTATCGTCGGCATCTGCCTAGCTTTGATTGCAACAGTTGGCATGATGACCAGTTTACCTTCTGTCCGTGCAGATGCAACCAGCGATGGCTACGGACTTGCGATTGAGAATCTTGATGTCCTTACCGCAGACAATATGCGCAAGAGCAATCCCGACGCTAACGATCGGAATTATCATGCGGTGTACGGCACAGATGAGTTCACGCTCCGAAATAAAGGGATACAAACAATTTCAGGCATTACCTTACAGACCGGTCTCGATAAGACTAAATATAATATAAGCGTTGCAGAATCCAGCAGCGGACCGTTTGTTGCGTTGGAAAATTATCAATTAGCCAGCTTAGCGGCAGGCGCATCGAAGACGCTGTATCTTAAAGCGAGAATTCCCGAAGACCTTAATGCTGTTGACCCTGATACTCTTAAAGAAGCACCTATCTCCGTCGGTCAACTTGAGGCTCGGGGAACACTTCTTGGACAACAGACAACAACCAGTGTTACGGTACAGATGCAGACTCGAAATAAACTTGAAATCAAACATGTCCGTGTAGTATATAATGGGGACAGCAGTCAAAGTCTGAGTGATGGAGACGAAATTAAGAAGATCAAACCGGGAACAAAACTGGTTTTTACGATTGAAGTAGAAAATAACTTCAAGAACAATGATCGCGAGGACATTTCAATCCAGAACAATAATGTCGAAGTCAATTTTGACGACAGCGACATCGACAGCCAGGATGATGATCCCAGTGACCTGAGTGCAGGAGATACTGATGAGATTACGATAACAACCGATGTACCGGATGATATTCGTAGTGGAAGTTCGAGTTTTACCATCGAGCTTAGAGGGGAAGATGACTTTGGAGGTCAGCATGGGCAGAAGTACAATCTTGACCTCAGTGTAGATCGGCAAACGCATGCATTGAGCATAACGAAAATGGATTTTAATCCGACAAGCGTATCCTGCGATAGAACAGCGACGTTAAGCGTTGCCGTCCAAAACGTAGGGAAAAATGATGAAGACAATTCATTTGTCATTGTGGATAGTAGTGCCTTGAAATTTTATAAGAAGACCTTGCCAACACCAATTAACGAGAATGACAACCACATTTTCACATTCAGCATCCCAGTTCCTGCTACCTTGAAAGCGGGCACTTATGAAGCGTATATCTATGCCTACTACAGTGAAAGCAAGGATAGTACGGATAACCAACGTGCCACCATTACAGTTACTGACTGCAAACCTGAAGGCAATGGTGGAATAACCAACAATACGACGAACAATAACCAAAACACCAACCAACAGCAAAATAACACGCAAGTGATTGTGACGCCAGCGAGCAGTGGAACGCAAGTTCCCCCGACCTATGTTCCGGCAACAACAACAAGAAACACTGCACCTGGACAGGAGGTTCCGTTTACCGACAGCAGCCTGTACATGGTGCTGTTAATCGGAACAGACTTGATCATCCTGATCGTGACTGTTGTGTTAGTCAGCAAGCTGTTTAGCCGACGATAAAAATCGGGAAAGTCGTTCCTTATTTTTTTTCATTTTCTGGTTTGCTTCTTCAAGCAAGAGCTTGAGATACCGATCTTCAACGAGACACTCCCCTCTTTTATAGAACAGCGTCTCCATGTATTCAGTGCCCAGAATTTCCATCTGGATTCTCTCACCCAAGGCGGTGATGCCCGCTCGCTTTAATCCAGCAAGGTTACAGGCTTGGAGCAGTCGTTGAGCTGCAGTAAGATCAGCACAGGTAACATGCAAGATAAATGATTCCTGCCGAAACCAGACATCATGGGGTGAATGTATCATTCCTAAGACTTCGTGCAATTGAATTAAAGAAAGGCATTCGTGACTTGCGAACAGGACTGCATGCTCTTTCTTCGGCTGATCTTTCTCGACCAACATGATACGACCTGAACACGAACTTGTCGTGCAATAGTCAGAAAGACCGTTGAGCAAGGAGACGATCTCCGCAATGCCTGCATCTATGCTGCCTTTCGAGCTCTTATCTTTTTTAGCGAGCGTATTCTTCTTGAGCAATACAAATACCGTGGTCATGGCAAACGTTAATATATGTCCTTATTTAATCGTTGTGATACGATGGGCTTCAAACACTACCAAGACGGAAAATGCAATTTCTGCGGGAGGCATGATGTCCACCGCTGCGATGACTGCGGCTTAATGATCTGCAAAGAGCATCAGGTGAAGAGGACGTTTGCTGTAGGTATGTGGGAAGGGATGGTGTGCCCGAATTGTGCGAAGAAGAAAAGAAAATAAGATATTGAAAATCCTTCAACTTTTTCTGGCAAGGGCATATAAAGGCATGAAGCAGACATCCAACCATGCTCTTTGGATTATTAGTCTATATGATTGCCGGGATTGTCGCCGGGTTGGTTTTTGGATTAGTCCCGGGGATGCACAATAATCTCGTTTCGACGATGATATTGGCTCTAGCTCCTCTTCTTCTCCATACGGTATCGCCGCTTAGTCTTGCAGTTTTGATCATGAGTATGGCAGCCAGCCACCTCATCAGCTCGCTGATTCCCTCGCTTTTCCTGAATGTTCCTGAAGATACAGCAGCACTATTGCCTCTGCATCGGATGGTGAAGCAGGGTGAGGGCGTGCTCGCTCTCCAAGTGATGATATTAGGCATTATTGCAGGCACATTCATGAGCATCGCTTTTCTTCCTCTGTTTATGATCGGTGTTGCTTCAGCTTATCCGTTCATCAAGCCATGGCTTGGATATGCAGTATTGACCTGTTGCATGGTACTGCTTCTTCAACAAAAGAAGAAAGGGGCAGCAGCCTTGGTTTTCTTTCTTACAGGACTCTTGGGCATCGTGGTGTTTCACACTCCACAAATCCGTGAGCCATTATTTCCGTTGCTCACTGGCTTATTTGGGATGAGCGCTATTCTACTGGGCTTACGGGAAGAGAGTGCATTACCGCGACAAAAAGAGCTAAGACTGTGTATAGTTGGAAAACGGATAGTAAAACCGGTGTTCTGCGGCGTTTTTTCAGGAACGTTCATGGCATTGATTCCTGGATTAAGCGGAGCAAGTGCAGGTTCAGTAACGGGAGCATGGTTGCAGGAGAAAGGAGATGAGGTACGATTGTTGATGATGAGCAGCATCGGTGCAGCGAATACATTTCTTGCACTAGGGACGTTTATTGCCTTGGGAAAAGCAAGGAATGGATCATTGGTTGCGATGACAACGCTGGTTCCAGAACTTCATATGCAAGAGCTGATACTGTTGGTTGGAGCAGGTATGATCGGCATAGGAGCAACTACGGTAGTGATACTGAACAGCAGGAAGATGTGGTTGAAGATCATGGATATTCCGCAGGACATCTTGGGAATCGTGCTATTGATGTTTCTCTCCAGTCTCGTATTCTTACTGGAAGGATGGATGGGGTTACTGGTTTTGTTCACGAGCATGATGGCTGGATTGGTTACCCATGAAATTGCAGTACCCAGAAGCCTGATGATGGGATGCATTCTGTTGCCGGTGATGTTGATGCTGTTGCTGTGAGGAGTTATTTCCCACCGTATACAATCTCCTCTTCCTCAACCCTACGCACCTTACTGCCCGATTCTTTCTCTTCGATAGTTTGGGCAGCAAGGCCTGCGCTTCTTGCAACCAGAAAGACAGCTCGTCCTGCTTCCGGAGAAAAGCCCATGTCCAGTAAAAGAGCTGCCATCACGCCATCGACATTTAAGGGGATTTTCTTTCCCTTTTGTTTGGCAAGCTCACTCTCCAGAGCAAGAGCGACAGCGACATGCTTCGACGAGTACTTGATTTTCTTACAGAGGCTCAACAACTGTACAACACGTGGATCTTGCTCTTTGTAGATCTTATGCCCAAAACCAAAGAGCGTTTTTTTATGTTTCAAACAGGAAGCAACAAACAGTTTTGCATCTTTAACCTGCATCAACATCTTCATACCTTCTTCGATAGCTCCGCCGTGATATTCGCCTAAAGCGAGGATGCCTGCTGCGACTGAGGCATTCAAAGCGTTGCCGGCAGAAGCGACAAAACGAGTAGCCATGCTTGACGTCGTTCCCATACCATGGTCAATGCTGAGCGTCATCATCACAGAAAAAAGGTGAGACTCTGACTGCGAAGGGGAACGCTTGTTCAGCAACAAAAAGACTGCATCGGTGAATGATCCTTCAGCAAGTGAAGACAGTTTCTTGCCACGGATGATCGTATCGTTGCTGGTTATTTTGCTTATTGACGTTTTATATTCCATGAGGCATCACCTTTTTGACTAAGTCTGGTATTTCATGATGGTATTCTGCAACCAGCACGCCGGCTTCCCGCAGGATTTTTTTCTTGTCCTCGGCTTTCCCTCTGCCGCCCTCAATGAAAGCACCGGCGTGACCGAGCGGAAAGTTCCGAGGGAGCGACTCCACAAAAAGTCCACTGATGAATGCAACAACGGGTTTGGTGAACCGTTTTGAGGTTATCGCTTCAGCAAGCTCTTCTTCAGCAGTGCCACCCACTTCACCAAAAATAACGAGAACTTTTGTTGCCTGATCCTGTTGGAAAAATGGGAGGAGATCAGTAAAGGTTGACCCCATCAGGACGTCGCCGCCAAGACCGATAACCATACTTTGCCCGATGCCTTGTTTCGTCAGCAAAAGGGCAGTTTCGGCGCACATGCCACCACTCTTAGACATGATGCCGACATGGCCTTTGCTGTACATACGATCGTCATTGCCACCGCCAAGAGAGCCGAACTTGCAAGAGCCAACATGCATCAAGCCAACGGATGAAGGTCCGATGATATGGCTATGATGCTGCGCGGCGTATGCAATCAACTTTGCAGTATCTCTCACCGGAATATTCTCGGTGAACACAACGAGCCACGGGATACCTGCCACTAGAGCTTCCCTCGCTGCTTGATACGCTAACAATGGAGGAACATAGAGCACCGAAGCAGTGAGGAGTGGATCGAAAACTTTTGCCTCTGCTACGGTATTGAAAACGGGAAGACCTTCAATCGTTTTGCCGCCTTTACCGGGAGTTACACCACAGGTAACCAGAGTACCGGAAGCCAGCATCTGCTGTGTTGCTTTGCTTCCTTCTTTGCCGGTAATGCCTTGTACCAAAACATGTGTTGTTTTAGAGGGAAGCATAATATTCCTCCGCTTTTTTAACCATAACAAGGACTGCTTTTGTCATCGGAGTTTCTTCTCCAAAGAGCGTGACATTAAAATGATGCTCATCTACCAGTGATCGAATCATGGCGAACGCTTCAGCATCTCTTGGACCCGCACGACGGATCACGATAGGGTATGATGGCTTGATGACAAGAACTGCATCCATAAAGCCAGCGAGGGTTTCGTAGACGTCAGTAAAATTTGCAGTTCCACCGATCACTAAACATCCGGTAAGATCGGGTTTTGAAAGCGTTATTTCGGTTAGTTTTCTTACTTTCTCCCGAGAAGGATTGCCACTGTATTCCGTGTAGTTGGCAGGTTTACCTCCTGCCCGCATGAGTGCATCCATGCAGGTTAACGAAGCACCTCCGCCAGAGGCAAGGATTGCGATGGTACCTGGAAGATCCATAAACGTTCTTCCTGCAACGCCACGATAATCGAGAGCATCAACTTGCCGTGCAGCGATTTCTCGCGGTGTTAAAAATGAAGCTTCTTCTTGTACATGCTGAAGAAATGGTTGCCGGGGAATAGCTGCATCATCGATCGTTATTTTTGCGTCACCGGCGTACCATACCCCATTATTTGTTTTGATCAAAGGATTGATTTCCAAGTGTAAGCAATCAGCAAGAGTAAAGCATTGGTAAGCTGAAAGGAGCAAGGGAACCAGTACAGCAGCATCCTGCACGTGCAATCCGTGCAAAAAAGAGCGCAACGATTCTTCACTTAGACCATCGATCGGCGAAATGGGATATCGCGCAAGTTCCTCGCGATGAGATTCTATATCGATACCTCCTTTTGAAGAGAATAGGAGCATAGGAGTTTTAAGGCGAGTGTCATACAGTAAAGCGAGGAAGTATTCGTGAGCAATAGCGATCTTTTCTTCTACCAAAATGGAAAGAACCGATTGGGTTTGATACATCTTAGAGAAGAGCTGCTGAAGTAATGAAAGCGTTGCGTCGCAACCCTTAGACTCTTGCACAAATCCCTGCTTCTTCCGCTGTCCACCAATGACCTGCGCCTTGACCATCACCTGAGGGTGCTTGGAGCAAAAGGCATGGAGGGCTAAGAGGGTAGCGGGATCATCAAGATTTTTCTTGGTCACTAACAGGGCATCAGGCTTCTCGAAACCATACTGCTGCAAAAGCTCCTTGCCCTTGTACTCCTGAAGTTTCATGTCGAGACTAAAGGGAAGTGACTTAAAAAAGCTTCCGGTAGCTTTAAATAAAAACCTAACTTTTCTGACGGTATGAAGAATATCCTGTTCTATAAGTATACCAATATACTTGTACCAGAGCAACTTCACGAGGAGATCCGGGGACTTTGCCATAAACTTGGTATTCTTGGAACGGTGCTCCTTGCACATGAAGGGATCAACGGCTGTGTTTCAGGGGATGATAAAGCGATTGCACAACTCAAGAATTTCCTTGATGGACATCGTGCACTGGGGAAGATCGACTACAAAATAACCAACATTGAAGAACATACGTTTCATAAGCTCATTGTCAGAGTGAAGAAAGAAATTGTCAGTTCAGGTATGGATCAAGCGTCGTTGGCTGAACCTGCACGGTACATTGAACCACAAGAACTCAAGCAGTTGCTGGAACAAGGTAAAGATGTCGTACTGCTAGACGCAAGAAATGATTATGAGAGTAAGATTGGCAAGTTTGCAGGAGCCATAACTCCCCAGATTGCTACCTTTCGTTCATTTCCAACTGTTGTTGAGGAACTTGCGCCCTATAAAGAAAAGGAGATTATAACGTATTGCACTGGTGGTATCCGATGCGAGAAAGCGTCTGCCTTCTTACAGAAGAAAGGATTTAACGTGAGGCAATTGCATGGCGGGATTATACGATATGGAGAAACATGCGGTAATGAGTTCTGGGAAGGAAAATGTTTTGTCTTCGATAACCGGGGAGCAGTTGATATTAATCCGCAGCAACAGAACAAACCCATTACGCAATGTGAGCATTGCTTTCTGCCGTGGGGAACCTATCACCATTGTGCCAATCAACGCTGCGACAAAAGAACGATCGCCTGCAATGAGTGCAAGGAGCGATTAGAAGGATGCTGCTCAAAAGGATGTAGGAATGAAATGCTCAAGAAAAGGTCGGTGCTTATGCACGACGATTCTTCTGGTTCTTCTCTGCAGGCAGTCTAATCTCTTTCCACCACGCATGGACATCTGCATGCTCCAGTTCTTTAAGAAGCTGCTGTGCAGACGGAGTAGTGATGTGATGTGCGATGACCTTGATCCATGATTGAGCATCTTTATAGCCGAGTTCTATGTATTCTTTTGCGCTGATCGCGCATTCTAACAAGTCAGCATCGTGAGCAAGCTTTCCTGCAGGAGACGAGCTGTGATGATTTTTCCAGAGCGAAAGAATATCTGCTCCAATCTTCCCCATGTTTGCAGTTTGATCTTTGACAACCTGCTCTTCACGAGCATCGACATACTGCTGTGCAATTTTGTGCAAGTCACCGATTCTGCATTCGCCGATATCATGAAACAGAACAAGGACCGCAACCTCTCTTGGGTCATGGTATTTCTCAAGATGAGCTAAGATATAGCCAAGCTGAGCTGCCCTCAAGCTATGATCTGCAACGCTTTCCGGATGCTCAATACCAAGACGTCTCCAGCCTTCTCTCTTCACGCGCTTGAGCATGCCTAATTCAAACATAAAGTTGAGGATCGATTGATGGTTCATGAGAAGAGGGTGTGCGAGGAGTTTAAATGAGTTATGGAAACCCTTAGAGAAACGATTATAAATGAAAGATTCTTCTCCTCCTTCATGCAACTCCTTCCTCAGAAGAAACCAGCGTTGAAAGAAGGCGCTAAAATAATCCAAGCGCGCTATGATTCTATGAAGGATTGGCGCATGGATCCTGCCGGCTATTTTCTCATTAGAATTAATCCTGAAACCAAAGAGTTGGAAGTGGGATTATGCAAACGGCAGAATGTTGTTGAAGTGTTGGTGAAAGGAAGAAACGCAGAAGAGATATATAACACCGTCATTCGGGAAGGTTTGACGAAAGATCTGACACACGCTGCTTATCTTGGCAATGAGCTGCAAAAAGCAGAGATTGCACGAGCACTGAACATCCCGTATGTGCAAGACGATCCACTAGATCCTGCAATGTTACAGAGGTCACGTCTACTTAAAAAGGGTTCATCCAGTTAACATAGGGCTTGATGTTGGCAAGCAAACGCCAAGGAAAACTCAGTCCTTCTGGCGGTTGCTGCTCGTGAGCATGTGTACCAGCCGATCTCTGCGAGGTGATTACGGAACGTGAATGGGGCAGGATATCCAACAATGCTTCTGTTTCTGGCGGAAGTACTAACTGCTGAGTCTTAAGGTACTGTGACAAGGCATAAAGAGCGTGCTTGCGCAACGATAGAGGGGTTTCTGGAACAACGGAATGATAGGCATGCTCAAATCCCGTATGAAACAAGTAAACTTCTTGTGCTTGTTGCGCGATATCTGAAGAGATGTAGTTGAAGCCTTGAGACGCAAGAAAATTATCCAGTGAAGTAATATCCATAGGTTGATGAGTACACTGTTCATCAAGCGTAAGCAACTGTGCATGAAGAAGCAAAGCAGTTACTGAAGAAAGAGAACGGGGGTGTTCTGAGAGGATGTAAAGGTAGCGCTGATCGAGTTCTAGACTGATTCTCGAACAAAAAGCTCCTGCCATCTTTCTTGATGGAGTATCTACGGGGTTAAGGCTGCAAACATAGGTTTGCATAGCTTCTAAAAATGCACGGTAACGGCGACAACCATTGGACTCTGAACCGTTTTCATGAGCCATACCCCTAAAGAATGGAATGGGATTTATAAACATAATCTTTTTATACGTACGATGTTTGACAAGAGGCAGTGATCCACTATGCCAGCAACGTTACCCCCACTAGATTACGCATATAATGCCTTAGAGCCCTATATCGATGAAGCAACGATGAAGATCCATCATACAAAACATCATCAAACCTATGTTGACAAGTTCAATGCGGCAGTGTTGAACACACCATTGGACAAGAAAGATGTTGACGATCTTCTCAAAGATCTAGATAAAGTTCCGGAGAACATCCGAGGAGCAGTAAGAAACCATGGCGGCGGGCATTCCAACCATCGGCTGTTCTGGAAGATCATTGCGCCTCGAGCAGGGGGAGCACCCGTCGGAAGATTAGGAGAGCAGATCAATAAAACATTTGGCAGCTATGAAAAATTCAAGGAAACGTTTACTGCCGCTGCACTTGGACAATTTGGATCAGGCTGGGCATGGCTGGTTACGAGTAGAGGGAAACTGGAAATTGTGACGACACCTAACCAAGATTCTCCCCTATCGCAAGGAAAAACGCCGCTGATGGGATTGGATGTTTGGGAACATGCATATTATCTCAAATACCAAAATAAACGGGCAGAGTACATTGCAGCGTTCTGGAATATCGTGAATTGGAAAGAAGCTGAGAAACGATTGAGGTGAAGCTGACCGCTCGCAAGTGAACAAAAACATTTTTTAATTGCCTTGCTTTGTCCAGACTCATGCAAACATATCTCCACCTTGTCCGTAACATTCTCAATCACGGTGTGATGATGCAAAATAGAACAGGCACATCCGCAAGGAAGATCGCGGGAGCCATGTTTGAGCACGACATGAGCAAAGGATTTCCGCTCCTTACCACAAAAAAAATGCCCTTCAAAGTCATTGCGACCGAGCTTGAGTTCTTTATCAAAGGGATTACCGATAAACAATGGCTGCTCGACAGAAAAAATCATATCTGGGATGAATGGGCTAATCCAAAGAAAGCGCCGTATGGGCATAGCGAAGAAGCAAAAAAGCGAATGCTGGAAGAACGAGATTTAGGAGCAGTGTATGGGTTCCAATGGCGGCATTTTGGTGCAGCCTATGAGAACTTTGATTCAGATTATGCCAATCAGGGAGTTGATCAGCTCAAGAATGTAGTTCAAACACTAAAGTCAGACCCTACCGACCGAAGGATGTTAGTTTCAGCGTGGAATCCTGCTGATAAAGATAAGATGGCTCTGCCACCTTGCCATTATGCGTTCCAGATTGTCGTAACGGAGAATAAACTGAATTTGCTCTGGAACCAACGAAGCGTTGACGTGATGTTAGGATTGCCTTTTAATATTGCAAGCTATGCGATCCTGTTACATTTGCTGGCGAAAGAATCTGGCTTTGCTGAAGGAAAGCTGATCGGTTTTTTAGGGGATGTTCATATCTATCACGATCATATCGAAGGAGCAAAAGAGCAGTTAACGAGGGATCCAACAACGTATCCACTTCCGAGAATCGTGACGGAACCATTCACGAGCATATTTGACTGGAAGGCAGAAGACACCAAATTATTGGACTATCAAAGCTACCCGAAGATTGAGTTTAAGATTGCAGTGTAGATGTAACGGCTCCGGTGAAAAAGTCTGGTTAATATTGCTTTTAGATTGTGAAGGATGATTCTTGCCGTCACTTCCGCGTGCTGTGCGCGGAAGGTAACGCTTCGGACGTAGTCTCCGAAGCGTCGTTTAAAGCTTGAGTTGTTGT
>JACRKL010000099.1 GCA_016219835.1 Candidatus Woesearchaeota archaeon | reverse complement strand
GACAAGAGCTCACGCTATTCTTAACTCGAATTGTGTGCGCAGCTTCGTCCGCAGGATAGTCCTGCGGCTTTGCCGCACAAAAATTTTTCGGAGAAAGAACGACCTAAAGGTCGGGGATTTAAACCCCTAAATCATTAAGAAGCTCTTCATGTGTTTTCCACTCGTTGTTCTTCTCAATATACCGGTTCTGCCGATGCTTAAACCCCTAAATCATTAAGAAGCTCTTCATGTGTTTTCCACTCGTTGTTCTTCTCAATATACCGGTTCTGCCGATGCATGAGTTTGATGAGTTTCGTGAGATCTTCATTGAGATTCACCAAATAGTATCTCATTAAGGCAGATTCTTTTTGCCAGAAACTTTGCTCTGGGTTATTGTCTTGAATCTCTCTCGCCTTCTTTTTGATCATGGAATAGAAGAATGAACCTAGGATGTTACGTGCATTGGAAGTGTCCACCACCAATTTCTTTAACTGTTCTATGAGCTTCTTGTTGATCTCCTTGATGCGAAGAAAGTTACACTCTATCTCTTCCATAGTACCCGTATCCCAGAAGCGCATAAACGCTGCAATAATCTGTATTTTTGTAGGATAGAGAAAAAGAAATGCTTGATATGCTTCCAGATGTTCGCTAAACCGCGATCTTTCTAACTGCACCAGTTCATCAGAGGAATAAATCTGGGTAGGATGAATACTCTTCAAGAGGCTTTCAATCATGGTATCCTAAGGCACTCACTGCTTGATCTTAAAATCAATGAACGGCTGCTTTGCTTCGATCTCTTTCACTTCAGCGGCATGGACTCTCGCCCGATCAGGACCATTCTTGCAATACTGGATGAGCTCATCAACCTTCTCTTTCTGACCCCATGCCACCATTTCAACACTGCCATCACTCAAATTTTTGATATAGCCACGGATACCGAGGATGTCTGCTTTCTTCTTGGTGTTGGAGCGGAAGTTCACTCCCTGAATTTCTCCTTTGAAGAGGGCTTTGATGCATACCATTGTTTCACCATTAAAAGTCATTGATGATTTGAATTCTTGGCGGCTTTTCTTTTGCTTGATTGCCGAAGAGCTCCAGCGTTGGCGGAGGAGCATCATTCGTCATGACACTGGATGATGATTCTTCCTGCTGCTCCTTGTGCTCGCCAAACAGATTGGCAAAGGAGGGTAGCTCTTCACCAAGGACTTGAGCAGCTTCTTTTGCAACTTCCTGATTACCTGCAAACTTACCGAGGAAGCTGATCACATGCTGAATCTCCTCAGCACTATCCTGCTTGGTATCGATGGTGATCTTCATCTCTACCCTAGGACTTTGAAGGTATATATAGTTTTCGTCAGTTCTTCGCCTGCTTCCATAACAACTGAAAATATCGTCGATAACTTTCTGCGAGGCTCGCATCTTGGATCAACGTAGCAATGGGTTTTTCTGTCCAGACAATCATAGCTACATGATCACCGTAGATCATCGTCTCAGAAAGACCATCAAACTGTTTTGGGAGAAAACGGATATTCGTCATCTTGTTTTTGATGCTTCTGCCCCATTGCCTCAAGTCGTCGCTGAAGATCATATCTACCCTGATGTTCTGCTCTTCTCTCTTCAGGTTGTAGTTCTTCCAGAACGTTTCACCCATGATCTCAAGAGATAACTGAGGTGCACCAAAAACAACATAATCCTTGCCTTTCTTGAGCGTGTCATGAAATAGCAGTTTCAAGCCTCTGACGCCGCGAAGGATAGTTGCTTCCTGAACATCATGCTGTGAAGCTTGCATCCTTGTGATCTCCAACTTTATGGTTTCTGCCACTATTTTTTCTGATCGAGTTCGTCTTGTTCTTTCTCAAGCAGGTCTGAGATCATTTCTGGCGCAGCAGACATGAACACCTTTTTCTTCCCTTCAAGAATGAAGCTGACTAAACCCTTATCAACAAGTTTCTCGAGATTATCATAGACAATATTACGATGAAATCCCGTTGCCTTGATCAAATTTCCAGCAGTACTAGATCCATGTGCAAGGAGCTTCAGATATACTTTAGCTTCGTTTTTATTAAGACCGAGTTTCAGGAGAAGTGATTCTTCCATAGTCTGCTGAAGAACGTACGAGATCCTATTTAAATTTTGTCATCATCTGGGCTCCGGTGAAAATCTCGCAAGATGCGAGGTTCTGCCATCGGTTCGCATGATTTAGGGTTCATTTGCTGGCAAGAATTCCTCTGGAACACCCTTCTCGCTCAAACCGATTCTTCTAAGAATGCTCACAGAAGGATGGCAG
>JACRKL010000098.1 GCA_016219835.1 Candidatus Woesearchaeota archaeon | reverse complement strand
CTGCCATCCTTCTGTGAGCATTCTTCGAAGAATCGGTTTGAGCGAGAAGGGTGTTCCAGAGGAATTCTTGCCAGCAAATGAACCCTAAATCATGCGAACCGATGGCAGAACCTCGCATCTTGCGAGATTTTCACCGGAGCCACCGTTCGCACAACCCTTAAAAACGGTGATACCTTCTTCTCAGATATGATTCCGCTCCGCGATCTTTTGCTGCACTACAAGCGACCAGAAATAAGAGAAGAAATAGTCCTCCATGCAGAAGATAGAGAAGTGGCAATAAAATTCGGAGAGAAGGGATTCGGAAAACGACCAGATATCTTACGTTACCCGAATGATATCTTGACACTTGTACAACAAGGCGCATCCTCATTCCATTGCTCGGAAGAGCGGTGGAAGAATCCGCTCGATCTCACCCCAGGACTCCCGAAGCACGAGATGGATAATAACCGTATCGGATTTGATCTCATCTTGGATATTGACTGCCACATCTGGGAATACTCGAAACTAACGGCAGAGCTACTCATCAAAGCACTACAACACTCCGGCATTGAAGCAGTCAGCTGCAAATTCTCCGGCAACAAAGGGTTCCATATCGGGGTTCCTTTTGAGGCATTTCCTACAACGATCAATAATGTTCCAACCACAACACTTTTTCCTGAACTACCGAGAAAGGTAGCTGCTTATTTGTCGTCACTCATCGAAAAACCGTTGGCTACAAGGATCTTAGAGACCAATAAAATCCAGGATGTGTTGAGAAAATCTGGAAAAACGTTTGAAGAGGTAGTGCAGCATGATCAACTGAAACCATTCACGTTCATTGAACTTGATACCTTGCTCATTTCATCAAGGCACCTTTACCGTATGCCGTACAGCTTTAATGAGAAATCTAGTTTAGTCAGCGTTCCGATCGATCCAAGAAATGTGATGTCATTTGAGAGAGAGTATGCCCAGTATGAAAAGATTGCGGTTTCACCCTATCGTTTTCTCGATCGGCAAGCGAAACCGAATGAGGCCAAAGATCTTCTCACCCAAGCTATGGATTTCAAAGTGAAAGAGCAAATGACAGAAAGAAAAGATGCGAAGATGTACACATTTGAAGAAGAAAGTACTGAAGCAATACCGGAGATGTATTTTCCAGACTGCGTCAAGAAACTGCTTGCAGGCATGCAGGATGGAAGAAAAAGAGCACTCTTCATCCTCACTAATTTCTTGAGTACCGTTGGTTGGAGCCATGAGCAGATAGAAGCACGTATCCATGAGTGGAATAAACTGAATCCGGAGCCATTACGAGAAGTGCTCATTAAAGGTCATCTCTCTCATCTGAAAAGAAGCACGAAGAAAATGCTCCCGCCAAACTGCGATAATCCCGCTTATTATGCTGCATTGGGTGTGAAATGCTCTGACTGCTCCCGATGGAAGAACCCCGTGTTCTGTGCAAAAATGCGCATGCGGATCGCGAGCCAAGAACCCGGCAGGAAGAAAAAGAAGCAGCAAGAAAAGAAGGCAGAAACCAAAGAAGTTCAGGAAGAGAAGAATGAACCGAGTAATTCTACCAAAGAAAGTTGATAACAAAAATAAAAGCCATGGCGTGCGAAAGAAGCATGCTTAAAGAGCGAAGCGTCGTAAACTGCAGCAAGGATAAGATAATGAGGAAACATTTTCTTCTGCGATACGGTAAGGCCATACCACGATTGAAGTTGTTCAAGATGCATCTGATCAATAACGGCAGGTTTACGAAAATCACGAAGCGACATCATGATCGTATAAGCAACATCTTCCAGAGGATTTCCAATCCTACACCAATCAAGATCAAGCAGCCCAGTGATTTTTCCCATTACGTTGACAACAGCATTGCCATGATGAAAGTCTCCATGGACAAAGCAGCGTTGTGATAAAGGTAAGCGATCTGATTTTACAACATCGAGAACGTGATGCAGGTTCGAGGAAGCTGAAGGAGAAAGATCATTCTGTAAATCTATGAGTGCCTTTTCAGCCTCCAGAAGAAAAAAAGGACGGGTTTGAGGGGCTGAAAATAAACCCCGAGTACGATCATGCATCATGCGAAGCGTTTGCATAAGGCATTTGTTTTGTAATGTTGTGGCAAGCTCAGGGTGCTGCCACGAGCAAACGATGCTTCCTGGAATCAGGGAATAAGCAGTCCAGAGCTTGCGACCAGTAATAAGGTATCTACGACCATTCATAATGCGCGGCTTTGGAAGAGTATAAGGGATAAACGCCTTCACTCTATTGCAAAGTGTCAGCTCCTGTCGAAAACGTGCTACCGTATCGTCATGTAATACTCTTGCCCGAAGGACAAATGCATCATCAAGAAGATACACGGAAGACAACACGGTATGGTGAGGACGAGAAATCTTCTGAGGGAATAGACCAAAATGATGAGCAATTGTTTGAGGATCCATAAGCGATCAAGAGGAACCCTGTTATTTAAGGTTTTGCCAACCAGAATCAATAAAAACATACTTCAAATTTCCATCTCCACGCGGCTGTGATCTAGCGGTATGATGCGAGCTTCCCATGTCTTGGAAACAGCTTGCCACTCGGGTTCGAATCCCAGCGGCCGCATACTTTTTTAAATAAAGTTCTCTTCACCGATTCATGCTCCTCTCCGACTTTGACTACGATTTGCCAAAAGAACTCATCGCACAGCGACCGTTAGATGTACGCTCATCATCCAAACTGATGATTTGCTCGGATAATCATATGAAGCATACGACCTTCGATCACATCATCGATTATCTGCAGCAAGGAGATGTCCTCGTTCTCAACAACACCAAGGTGAAGCAAGCGTTGCTGCACGGTAACAAGGCAAGTGGGGGTAAGATTGAAATCTTGGTCGGAGAGAAAAAAGAGAACGGCTACCTTTGTTCCGTCAAAGGAAAACATCTCAAAGAGGGTGCAGTTCTTCAACTGGCAAAGGGATATCAAGCAACCGTCATCGAGAAAAGAGAGGACAAGTTTCTGCTCACCTTTTCTGCTGCCGCTGAAAAAATCATGAACGACATCGGACAGCCGCCGCTTCCCCCTTACATTAAGCAAACGGCTGCGGCAGAACGCTATCAGACGGTGTATGCCAAGCAACTCGGCTCCATCGCTGCTCCTACCGCAGGCTTGCATCTTACTCCAACATTGTTAGAGGAGATCAGAAAGAAAGGAGTACCTGTAGTCTCTGTCACGCTGCATGTCAGCTATGCTACCTTTAATCCCATTAAAACCGAACAGGTGGAAGATCATCGCATGCAGCAAGAAGAGTTTGAAATCAGCAAAGCGGCAGCAGATACCATTAACCGAAGAAAAGGCAGGATGTTTGTGGTTGGCACAACATCCCTTAAGACGTTAGAAAGCAGCTGCGATGATCGAGGAAGAGTTATTCCGCAACGCTCTCTGTCGTCGCTGTTTATTTATCCGGGTCATCAGTTCAAGGTAAAGATAGATGGACTGGTCACCAACTTTCACTTGCCGAAATCAACCTTGCTGCTTTTGGTCTCTGCATACTTCGGAAAAGAGAAAATCATGCACGCCTATGCGGAAGCGATCAAGCACAGCTATAGATTCTTCTCGTTTGGGGATGCGATGCTGCTCTTGAAGTGATATTCATGCTGTAAAGAGAAGCGAAACAACCAAAAAACATAAAATAGCAAGCGATAATCGTAAATCATTATGGCATGGTTTCATAAAAAACTGAAGGACCTCATTACAGCTTTTGAAGATGAGGATTGGGGTACTGCAGAGGAGATTCTAAGAGAACACTGCATCGAAGTTCGTGAGAAATCTGCTCGTGAATCAACTGATCATTTAACGGAAGCAGCAAATCATTTAAAGAGGTATACTGAAACTCTTACGGGGTTCGTAAAGTAATAAACCAGGAAGTTTGGACAGGGAGTAGTATTAATCGGACATGGCCACCGCACTCTTACGATGTAACCCGAATTTTAACTGCACTTAATCAGGCTGAACAAGATGTGATTCGATTTGAGAAAAGCCTTAAACAAATGAATGACCTCCTCCCACACCCTAAAGGGTGGGGTTTCCATTAGACAAACACAACATTATGGTGTTCTGCTTGGTTCTCAATATAGCGGATCATTGAGTTGAGGTCATTGTAACCAACAGTGACGGCACATCCTCCTGGGCT
>JACRKL010000084.1 GCA_016219835.1 Candidatus Woesearchaeota archaeon | reverse complement strand
GACAAGAGCTCACGCTATTCTTAACTCGAATTGTGTGCGCAGCTTCGTCCGCAGGATAGTCCTGCGGCTTTGCCGCACAAAAATTTTTCGGAGAAAGAACGACCTAAAGGTCGGGGATTTAAACCCCTAAATCATTAAGATGAGGTATAAACATGACCGAACACTACGCCGTCTTTTGGGAAGATTATGAAGATGGGCAACCTATCGACGAGATTCCCTCAATCCAATTGCTCTGTAAAAGAGTGTATCAGAAAACAGGACCGTATGACTTCATATCGACAAAAACTGGCATGATGAGTGCTGTCATCCGGCATGAATATCTCTCAAAGCTGCAAAGAAGTGTGCAGACCGGATAGCGAGAGACGGTTCAGGCGAGATGGTCGGAGTAGTTCCCATCGATACAGGACCTTTGCTCTTTCAGTACAAAACAGCTCAAGGAAGCGTTCGAATTGGGCATCCGATTTATGTCACGGAACAGGTCAGAGAAACCAGAGAAGTGAATGATTATGACGTTGGCAAGTGGGAAACAATGCTCACAAAGGGGTTAGAAAGCTATTTATGAAAGTACAACCAAAGAAAAAAGAATGGGAATCCTACTTATTCCCAAAGTTAAACATCTTCTCGATCGAGACAGAAGCAGGAGCAACCTGATTGCGATCAATAGGCTGGCTCGCATCCTTGGGCGGAGCTGCATTCGCCGTGATGGAATGCGAATCCTGATGTTGATGCGATTGCTCAACATGCACAGGAGCAGCTGCTACGGCTGGTCGGTTTCTCAGCTCTTTTGCAGTCTCCACTGCCAATGAACGGACATCCTTCAGCTCTGCAGAGATTTGTTCTGCATGCATACGGAAAGCCTTCAAAAGCTCAGAAAACTTGTGTTCAAGTTCCTTGACCGCTCTTTCGGTTGCGTCGTTGGATGCCGGTGTAGATGGCATAGACGGCGCCGAAGCGAGCTGTTCTCTGTCCTGTCGTTGCTGGGGCACATACTGGTGCGTGCTTAACTTGTTGGTTCCTGCAGTCAGAATGGCCTCTTTGTCGAGGTAAACATTCTTCAACGGGCTTGGAAATTCTGGGTGTGTTGCCATAATACAATGGTTCAAGCAAAAAAGTATTTATATTACTTTTGCTTCAAGAGGGAAATGGTTAAAGGTGTAATGTCGAAAATGGCGTGGGGTAAGTTGGCGATCAGTGCGATTGCATTCGCCATCATCGCCGAGCTTATCTTCTGGATCAGCATGACGCTCGCACTCCGTTATGCAACGCTTGAAGAAGCAAGTCTGCTCATGACCTTACAAAATGCTTGGTTCCCAGGAATTGTTATAGGTCTACTTATCGGCTTAGTTTTATCGATCATCTACCACACCATCAAATATGCATTACCCAACAAAGGAACGCAACGTGGCTTCTACTTCGGCATCATGATCTTCACCGTCATCGCCGTCTGCATGTACCTTCCCTTAAGTTTTCTTCCCCTGATTCCAAAAGTCACACTCCTCGCATTTATGGGCGGAGATCTTCTTACCTATCTGCTGGGTGGCATGATCATTGCAGCAGTACACGGATGACGACATGCAAGCACTCATTCTCGCAGCAGGATATGGAACACGACTCTATCCCTTAACACTCAACAAAGCAAAACCGCTGGTAGAAGTAGCAGGCAAGCCGATCATTACCTATATTGTAGAGTGCATCGACCAGTTAGGAAGAGTCTCCAAAATCAGTGTGGTAACGAATGACGTGTTCTTCGAGCAGCTACAAGCATGGAGAAATCAGCTGAAGACCAAGGTTCCGATAACGATTCTGAACGATCACACAACATCAAATGAAGACCGGCTTGGAGCCATAGGAGATATCCAGTATGCCATCGCACAAGAGAAGATAGATGATGATCTTCTGGTGATAGCAGGAGATAATCTCTTTGAATTCAAGCTGCAGGATTTTGTCCAGTTGTTTGAAAAGACGAAGGGAAATTGTGTTGCTTTGCATGACGTGAGAGATCTTGAGAAAGTGAAAGGGAAATTAGGTGTAGCAAAACTGAAAGGAGAGAAAGTTGTGCAATTTGAAGAAAAACCCATGCAGCCAAAATCAACGCTGGCAGCGACTGCCTGCTACTTATTTCCAAAAACAGAGCTGCATTACTTAAGAGACATCCAGAAGCAAGGATTGAAGATGGATAATTCTGGCGACTTTATACGGTATTTAGTCGAGAAAAGTGCAGTCTACGGCTTCGTGTTTCATGAAGAGTGGTTTGACATCGGAAGCCATGACCAGCTAGCAGAAGCGCATGCAAGTTATAAAAACAAAAGGAACGGTGGTACTCATGGATCAACAGCAGGAAATCCGCGCGCTCATTAAAGGGTTCTTAGTGATGAGAAAATATTGTGTTGAATTGCAAGACATGCTTTTGCAACGAGGAGTCTCTCAAGACGATCTCCAAGCGATCTTCAAGCAACTCAATGATAGTACGAGCAACGAAGAAGTCGAGCAGTTCAGCATGCAGGAGTATGCAAAGTATTAGTGAATCTGCAGTATGCAAATCTCTTAAAAGTTCCTCATGAAAAAACGTTAGCAAGAGCTAAGCTTCTTTTCTAATCCCGGTTTTTGGTTTAAGATTTTGAGGATTTCCTTGACTGTTGTTTCCGGGATGTTGTGAGAATTATCAATACGGCATTCATTCTTCAGCAATTTTCTCTGGTTGAGTTCTTTATTCCATAATAACGAAGCTTGATAGTTTCTGAATCCACTATCCCTCGTTTCTGTAAGAACTCGCTTTTTGAGTTCCGTATCATTGTCTACCGTGAGTATAACAATTCTGAAGTCATAATGGGAAAAGTTTTTTCTTAGGGCATTAAGGTATTCGTCTTGAAATCCCGAGAGGATAATCGACTTAAAACCATGCTTGAGATAATTTTTCACAACAAGCAGAAGGTTCTGGAAGGCTACAGTTTCTTCCTGTTTGTTGGCGTTTTTCCAGAGCGGATCGAGATGGTGGCCTCTGAACCAGTCAAAATCCAACATGGGCGGGTAGTTGAGTGCTTTCTGTAAGAGCCGTGCTATCGTGGTCTTCCCGCTGCCTTGAGCTCCGTGGATAATGATGAGGTCGGTCATGTAATCCTTTCCGTTGATGTTGGCGAGCATGTTCGAATCCCGGACTAAAATAAAATATGCTCCGGCCGGGATTGTTTTGCCACGCAAAACTGCCGACAACTTTGTTGGCGAGCATGTTCGAATCCCGGACTAAAATAAAACATGCTCCGGCCGGGATTCGAACCCGGGTCGCAACCGTGAGAGGGCTGCATGATTGGCCGGACTACACTACCGGAGCGAATATGTTAAGGGAATAGAGAATGGTTTTAAATGTTGCGGGCAAGAAGGCTCCGGTGAAAATGTCAGTTCTGCGATCCTAAGGTGAGCATCATGGTGGTAGCACATTCGAGCGAGAAGATGTTCCAGATGAATTCTCGCAGGTAAACAACTCTATGAGTCATGCGAACTGATGGCAGAACCTCGCATCTTGCGAGATTTTCACCGGAGCCGGGCAAGAACAAAATTAGTAGGGGATATAACGAACATAAACTAAGCCAGAAGATGCGACTTGTAATTGTTGGGTAAGCTGATTCATCAGTCGAGGAATTGGAATGCTCGGCTGCTGTGACCAGTCAAGTGTCTTGTCAGGTTTGCAAAAACAAGAATCAGAAGTCATTCTGGTACTCAAATCTCCTGCTGCAGTATAAAGTTCCTGTTCGTTCATCGCTTTGAAGTGTGTTAAGCCTAAACCGGTAAGACGATACTCTACAATACCAACCTCACTGCAAACGTTATTGATTACGCGCGTACCATCGACTACAGCCTGTGCATGAACTGATCTCATAATCATAGAACGGATATCCTCATCACTAGGAAGTCCAGAGTAGGATTTACAGTAACTCAAGAAAGTATCTTGACCTGCAGGGGGAATTTTCTGTGATGCATGGTTCTTTAAGTACTTGGCGCAGTCCTCTGTTACCAATAGACGAGGATGAAAATGATAGTAAACCAGAGTACTGTAAAACTGAGCGAGATCATCAAGAGGTCTGCAATGCACGCCATTCGCGAAATTGTTAAACCCGGATTCCATCCAAAGGTCTACATTCCGATCAATAGTACCTGCTCTGTTCACCAAAACGAGAGAATTCTGTCCCTTACGCAAACTTTCTTTAGAAAGAAAGACCCATTCTTCCTCATCACTTGAGAATGCCAAAAGCCTTCGTATGTCTTGACGACCTCGATCTTCATTCTTGAGAATCACTTCGATCACTGAATTGTCGAGATTAACATGAAGTGCATCGGTGACTTTTAATGGAGGTGGTGAACCTGAAGAAAGATAAAAGGCAGATACATAAGCGAAGAGTAATGCTTGAAGGCGCATGGTACTCTTCAAAGAGAAGGAAGGAGGTATATAAAGGTTGTTAGCGTCATTACTGTGAAGGAGCGGATAATTAGCCGGAGAGAAAACTAATACCCAAATCGTTCCTTCGTCTCTTCTTCTTTTTTCTTCCAATTCTCAAGACTTTTCTTTGCCAGAAGAAGCAGCTTCTTTTTGTTCATCTTCCAGAGCACAAACGATCGCTTGATAAAATCAGCATCAGCAGTTTCATCTTTCTCCAAACCAAGAACAACCGACTCACGCTGCAGAATCATCATCTCCTGAATCATAGCAGAAATCTGCGTTCGGTCATCATCCGTCAATGCCTGATACTCCTTCATCCAAATCGCAGACTGTTGCGACGGCATGATAAAATTATGAAGGTAATTGACCCATGATCCTAGCATGTCAACCATTCTTCCGCGGACAAAGCCAAGCGTTGATTGCGGAACAAATTTCTTTTCATTCAGAAAATCCTGAAGAAAGATGTCAGCATTGATCTCCTCAAAAGAGGGAAGACCGTACTTCTTTGCCAGCTTGGCATATTCAATTTTGAATTGTTCGAGGGGTTCCATGGTCGTTGTTTATTGTTGCATGAGTAAAGCCGCTGCATGGCGTTGGTCGGCGGAGGGTTGTTCCTACGGACACCGCCGACGAGGAGCGTAGCGACGACAACCGCCATCTGCAGCGGCTCGTACGATACTAAATCCGAACAACAAACAAATGAGCACAAGGGGATACGAACCAGCCTTTTGCTGACCGCAAAACCCTGGGGAAAAGGTTGGCTTCATTACATTCCGCCAACAAACGAATGAGCCCAAGGGGATTCGAACCCCTGACCTGTCGGTTTCTTCATGGTTTAAGAGCCGACCGCTCTACCAGACTGAGCTATGAGCCCGATGAAAGTCAATGAAAAGAGGAGTGTTTAAAAAACTTTTCTCTCCGCAAACTATATAATCCTGCAGACGTTCACCTCAAGCATGGACATCGCCAAGCTCAGAACTTCCTTGCTCAGCGCAACAAAAGCTGCGATCAGGTCTTCCGTTAAAGAAGATAACCTCATCATCCAGTGCGTCAATTCCATGCAAGAGACAGAAAAATGCATCAACATGATGTCTAAACGATTAAGAGAATGGTATGGGTTAAGTCTGCCGGAAGTCGAGCACAGCGTTGAGGATCATGAAACCTTAATCAACACGGTTCTTACCAAAAGCAGAGAAGAATTGCTCAAACAATATCACATCACTGAACCTATGGGTCCTGAATTATCAAACAAAGATGTAACAACAATCAACGAACTTGCAGCAACGATCCAGCAACTCTTTGCCTTGAAACAAAAACAGGAAGAGTACCTCAACGTCAGCATGAAATCATATTATCCTGAACTCGAAAAGACTGCGGGCTCTATCGTTGGTGCAAAGCTACTTGCAAAAGCCGGCTCAATAAAACATCTCATGGAAATGCCATCCAGCACGATTCAAATTCTCGGCGCAGAAAAAGCGCTCTTCAGACATTTGACGAGGAGTAGCAGACCTCCAAAACATGGCATCATCTTGCAGCATCAGAAAGTTGCGGGAGCAAAAGAAAAAGGCAAAGCGGCAAGGCAGTTAGCCAACGCTATTGCGAAGGCAGTGAAGATCGACTATTTCAAGAAGGAAAAAGCATGAAACAAACATCCATTGCAGGATCATGGGTTATTGAACGAGGCAGGCAGCAAGCGCTCGCCGTGAAAGGAGAACCTGCATTTGAAGAGGAGAGTGCCATCATCAGCGGAGTAAAGTACAGAGTCTGGGATCCACGAAGAAGCAAACTGGCAGCAGCCATCGTCAAAGGCGCGCCGATTTCAATTCCAACAGGAAGTAAAATACTCTATCTCGGAGCTTCGCACGGCTACACCGTTTCTTTTCTCAGCGACTGCCTCGGCGGCGATGGATTAATCCTTGCCGTTGATATCGCTCCTCGGGTGATGCGAGATTTAGTGTTTTTGTGTGATCAAAGAAAGAATATTGTTCCGCTACTTGCCGACGCCAACCAACCGCAGCTCTATCCAGAACTGCCAATGTTTGATGTCCTCTTCCAAGATGTTGCACAACGCAATCAGGCAGAGATCCTCCTGAAGAATACAACATTTCTAAAAAAAGGAGGCATTACCATTCTTGCCATTAAAGCAAGGAGCATCGACATCACCAAGAATCCCGTGCAGATCTTCAAGGAAACAAAAGAGCTGATAGCCAAGCAGATGGATGTCCTGCAGATGATTTCTTTAGAGCCCTTGGAGAAAGATCATGCGGTCATTGTGGCGAGGAAACGATGAAAGTTGTCCTTGCAACAAACAAGGATATCGAAACAATCATGGATTTGCAACTTCAGCTATTCAAGCGATGGGATACTCTCGATGTGATTGACAAGATTAATGAACGATGGTTCAAGTCACAGAAGCATAAGAAGAATATACTTGATATCCTCAGCAAAAAAGAGAAGAAGATTTTTCTTGCAGTGAATGAAAAGCCCATCGGTTATGTGAAAGCTGAGATCCTGCAGAGAGAACCATTCCTTAAGAAAGTTGGCTATATCGCAGAGTTATATATTCTTCCGAAATTTCAGGGAAAGGGAGTAGGGAGCCTCCTCTTAAAGAAAGCATGGCAGTGGTTTCGTACAGAAAAACTTATCTGGACAACGGTCTCGACCCATGTGCTCGATAAAGCAGCAAGAAAGTTCTGGCATTCCAAAGGGTATAGAGAGTTTAATTGTACATTGAAGATGAAGCTTTAGAGTAATTTCAATCCAAAGAACGGTTTACTCTTGAAAAAGGTTATATAACGTACGAGATTCTCTGCCTTATGGCACTTGATGACCATGTCTCGCTAGCAAAAGAACTACGTGGTGAAGTTTTTGCACACATGCGTAAAACGAGAGGAAAGAAATACCAAGGATTTCTTCTAGCATTTTCAGCGTTTAGGCACATAATTGCAAAAACCCCCCATCATGCTGACCTCATGGAGTTCTATTATTGCCTCAACCGTTACCTTGACGACATTGCAGACCGAGATCTTAGGGTTCCTGAAATCAAAGATCCTGCTGCATATCTCACCCAGAAAATATCATTTGCGCAAGATCCCCATGATCCAGAAGACCGTGTTGATCAGCTGATCCTCTTGACCTATGATCTTGCAAGAAAGATAGGACATGACATTCGTGCAGAAACGCTGGATATTTTTTCATCACTGCAGTTTGATGCCCTACGCTGGGGAAAACAGAAGATTTTTCAGGCAGATGAATTGGATCAGCACTTTTATCGATTGGATATTCGCGGTACTATCAAAGGAGCCATGAAGATTGGAAATGAAAACCCTCAACGATTTGGATTAATCATGCCGCTCGGTCGTGCTGTACGTATATATTATAATCTCCGTGATTATGCTGAAGATATATCACAATGCGGGTATATTAATATCTCACAAGAAGATGTTACTCGACTGAGGATGTCTATGGAAAGTCTAACGAATCCGCAGGATCCTACGATGAAGCAATGGTTTGCCGAACAGGCAGAAAAAGGTCTCGCATATCTTGAAGAACATAGAACGATGCTGCGAGGAGAACGGTTTAACCCCTCTACCCATGCTACATTCAAAATCGTCTATGAATTGCCAGCGAGAAGATACCTTGAACGTGTGCTGAAAACTCAAGGAAGGTGAACGATATTACAGTTAGGAAAGCACAGATTTTCAGGTGTAGCAAGAATCTAACAAGAGATAGATAAATTAAGTCCTACTCTTGCGCGAGACGTCATGCCAACGATTTGGGTACTCTGGTTTTCTTTGAGGAGTTATCTCAAGTGGATAATGTTTATCTGGCGGATAATTTGGATTTTTTTGAGTTGGTTGGTTATCTGGAGATCGATCCTTAGGTGAGATATCTATATATCCAGGATACCAAGGTTTCTCCTCTGAACCAGAGAGTTGATGCGACAGTACTCAATCAAGATACTCTTGTTGGACTGCCCCTGAGTCAACAGGAATGTACACCAAAGGACGCTGATTCTTAACATAAAATTCATGCTCACCTAACGGACCATGCAGCGTGAGTACCCCCTTTGCATTATCCCTCACATAAAAATGACCAAGACCACTCATACCGGGAGCAACATCCGTTATGATCCATGCCAGACTAGTTCTCGGTAACCCTGCCAGTTCTTCTGCGGATAATTCCTTAAAATGACGCAACAAACCTTCTGGATTCCCCTGAAATGGAATATATCCTATGTTCTCAACACGTGGAATCGGATCTGCACTAGCACGATAAAATGTACCCACCATATTCGTCGCTGCCATTTGAACACCCCGAGTGAACTGTGAGGAGTAGAAGAGATTATCTCATTAATAAAGATTGTGCGGACAACAACGGAGTAGACGTAGAAACGGGCTTATGACTCTCGACCAGTGAAGCTTTCGCCAACGACTTGCGAGTACATTTTTAAAAGACTACTGGTTACTGAAGAGAATGGTTGATATCTCAATGTTGGGAGAGCGATGGGATTTGGTGAGGGACATTAAACATCTTCAATATCTGAGAAAAGCGACTGAGCAGGGGTGGATTCCGCCAGACATTCCAAAGATAGTCAATGATAATCTACGACAGATAGTAGAACATACTGGTGCAGAGCAACTGAGCCCTGTTTCTGTGACCGGTGCGTTGGATCTGATAAAACAGGACTCGAGAGCTTTGATGGCGTGCAATAACCTTAAACCATTAAGCAATGCAGAGGAGCGTGATTTGACTGTAACAATAGACCAACAGTGTGAATCTCTGCGTTTCTTTAAGAGGAGCCGAAGAGCACATCTCATACAGCGTATGTATGCTGCATCCACAAATCCTTATGAACGCTTACAATTATTACGGATAGCATCACAGAACGCAAAATACCACAAAGATAGCGTACTTAATCCATTCATCGATTGGGTAAACGTGCAGGATACTATCGTCTCAGAAGTATTGCCGATTGCAGGGATTGAAGCGTTACAGGGTAATTATGAAGGTGCTATTGACCTTCTAGAAAAACTAATCGACGAACACTATGTTTCATGGAGTTCACGAGTCAACTGTTTAGTGAACAGGATAGGGTATACCTACCTTCTGAAAGGAGATTTCGTGAGGGCGGAATGTACATTTAAAGAAGTCCAGAGAAGAAGTGTGTGGTATCTTGAAGGCGATGAAGGAACTGAATTATATAATCATCAATTAGCATTAACCTACCTCCTAAACGGCGATGTAACAAAAGCAAAAAGAGCATTCGAAAAGGCAGTAGAATGCCTACCGATTCAAATGGAAAAAGAGTATACGCAGAATTATCAGCAGTTGTGCGGTGCTGTTGCAAATCAGAAATATGAGTTAAGAAAACTACCTCACTGTTTAGGGTAGGGTATTGGGAGTTTCCACTTTCCCCTCAAGTCCAGAAGGTTTAACATCACGTATGATCTGTGCACCACTATATGACTCCTGAAGGTCAAAATTATAGGGTTTACCATCAACAACCCAGGGGGGAAGCGAATTATAATGCCCGTTGATGAAGGTGGATTCTCCGTTGGGAAGACCGATCTTAAAGCTAAGATACCTGGGATCCGTAGTGTGTGGAGATAAAGTACCATACATTTGCTGAACATGAGCTCCTTGAATATGAGATTTCCTTCCAGCTACCTCTGTTCCATAATCGTGCGACTGGAACAGACCATAAAAAGCTATACCAAATACTAAGAGACCTGCTGGAATCACAACACTTCGATTCTCGGGTTCCATAAATATCATGAATGGAGTGGAATTTAAATAGATTTTCATACGTGAGGCTCCGGTGAAAATCTCGCAAGATGCGAGGTTCTGCCATCGGTTCGCATGATTTAGGGTTCATTTGCTGGCAAGAATTCCTCTGGAACACCCTTCTCGCTCAAACCGATTCTTCGAAGAATGCTCACAGAAGGATGGCAG
>JACRKL010000078.1 GCA_016219835.1 Candidatus Woesearchaeota archaeon | reverse complement strand
TATTCATGATTTTGAAAACAATCCGAAATACGGGATTGAAATAGCTGACGGCACCCTGTTCTTAACATTAGGTACGGATAAAGAAAACGAGAAGATTCCATTTACAGGATCCCTGCGCATGGATAAAAATGCAAAAGCAACGGTTGATGGAACGATTGCAGGAAGAAAGGTTGTTGGTGAAAAGTTAGTGATCAAAAAGGATGGTGCATTCACCGGTCAAATCACTTATTTTGAAGGGGCGTCTTTCTCTTCAGCTCCTGCAATGTTTGATGGCTCAGTACTCACGCTAAACGGCGCAGAACTCACGTCCCTTGAGTCTGGAACAAAGATCAATGTTGAAGGAAAAATAGAGTATGCTCCAAAGGGTATCCTTCAGGGCAGCCTCAATGTACCGAAAGGTAAGAAGCTGGACATTGCAGGTGTTAAGATCGACTCAACGGCAACTGATGTCGAAGTTCCATTTGGAAGTTCTATAATTTCTCCAAATGTTGTAAGGATATACGCTTTTGAGGGTGCATCCGGAGACGTGAGTAAGACGGTAGAGATGAAAGGCAACGGATTCACTGCTACCCTGAGTCCTTCAGCATTGTTCGCGAAGGAAGATAAAGAAGCAGTTTACATTCCTCTTCATCAGAGGGGGTATTATAGGATGGGGGACTCACCTCCCGATGGGACTCCTGAAAACGAAGCGATTCGACGGATTCAAGAAATTGTTGGGATTAGCTCACCTGACGGTAAATATGGACCAGTAACAACTGCAAAGGTAGAGGCATGGCAAACGGCACACGGATTAGTTAACGATGGGAAATTTGGAGAATCATCGCTGAATGCTGCGCTCGGCTCGGATGACACGCTCTCCGTTTCACCAAATGGAGGATCTGCTTCCCTCACGATGGGTAAGAATGGATTAAAAATGAAATTTCAAGGTGAGAGTACGTTCAGCGTAGGAGATAAGGAAATCAATTTCGATGGTAAGAACGTTTATTCAACATTCATCTCGCAGAGTTTAGATCATCAACTGAATGTTCCTGCAGAAATAACCTTCCTAAACGAAGAGGGAAACCAATTAGGCGGTAAAGTGAGGATATCGGCTACGAAGACTCAATTCTCCAATATTCAAGAAACTGACTTAGCTCGTGCATGTGCAATGTCAGGCGTTTCAATGAAAAGCGCTTCCTGTGCTGCATCAACAAGCATCATATTTGATCAGCAAGCACCCACTGGCCAAAAATATAGCTGGGGCAGCCCAAGCTTGAGCACTGCTGCAGGAACCGTAGGGGATGGATGGGAAATGTCACATAATATGGTAGAACGAGGCGGAAAAAGGGTTTTCTTTAGCGAAGATTCCCTCTCCCAAGAAGAGAAACAAAAGCTAGGAGATATGAGAAGCAGGATGCAAGCAGAATACCAAACCGGCATTCAACAGATTAGTGTAGCATCAGATTCTCCAGAATATCAACAGAAAAAGACAGAGCTCATTAAGTCCATTTCAGAAAGATATCGAGAAGAGGAAGGGCAAATATTGAATCAACATATCCCCTCTCCCGTTTTCGTCGAGCAAGGCGACGTTATTTCCATGTATTACCAAAAATCAAATTTCCTTGCAGAAGCGATGGTGAACGGGAAGGATGAGCAAAAGAATACGCACGTGGGTGTTGTTAAATCTTTTGAGAATGAAGTCTATGATATTCCCCGTGGAGAAACACAATCTCCGGTCGATTATTTACGGCAGAAATTAGGGTTAAAGAACACAGACAGCATGTATGTCAATCAGTACGCTGCAGAGATTGATGGCACGGTAACACCTTTAGTCATTAAGGATGGTAATTTTTATACAACAGATGGCTCTCCGATGAATGCCGTTCCTTCGAAGATTACCGTGATAAGACCACAGTTGGCACATATGATCCATTATGGAAATGAGCAGAGCCCGCTTCATGTTGAACCTCTGGACAAAACCATGGATGGATCTGATATGTCATTGTATGCAGTAACGAGGGCTAGCGAAGGTATCCGAGATCAGATAGCGGAAGCAAACGCACAGATTGATACGGTGGCTGTCCAGCCATCCCTTGCTACCTGCAAAGTCCCTCCGTGCAGTGCACTCCCGGCAACAGGGCGGGCGAAATTTAGGGGGGTAGACGACCAAGTCATCCAAGGAATTGATCACTTTGATACCCAAGGAATTCCTCAAAGCCAACAGGAACCGTTCAAAGCAGCAGTACTTGCAACCGTAGAGATGGAAAGTGGAGGATATAAGGGATACCGAAATAAAGCTGAGTTCTTGCTCGCCTCTGTCATCGGGAAGAAAGAAGACCAGTCTCTTGGAACCTATAGCCAGATTAAACCGAGCGCACTTGAGGAAGCTGCAAAAGTCACCGGGGATGATGTCCGCGGGATTGACCTCACTACTGACACTGGCTCTATTGAAGGGACTGGGGTAATTATCAAAGCGATCTTCCAGAAATACATTCCGCCGACAAAGAAGGAATTGAGTGACAAAGACCTTCAGTTAATCGGTGCGGCATTTAACACAGGGATTAATTCTGAGTATACTCGAAAGCTCGCAAAGGGAGACTACACCAATCTACCGATAATCAATGCTCAATCCGCTCCGGGAATATTCTCGAGAAAGTGGTTTAAGTATGTCAGAGGATACAATACTGACGGATACTTTAACGCCTATCCGCAAAGATATCAGGAAGCATTTAGAAATTATTGTTGCTCGTAAGAAATGATGCCATCACTAATTGCTACTGCAAGATTTTGCCGATAGGATGGTGTCATGAGTCGCTCTTCATCGGTTTTATTTCGAAGATTCCCACATTCAATGAGCACTTTCGAATAGACTTGAGGAGTTTTTGCAAAGAGACCTAGTTTGAAGGGCTTACCGTTCTGGCTTTGTCGATGCATGGTCTCAACAAGATCTGGGAAAAAATCGATTCCTAAATCAGCTAACGCTTGAATATCAAATGTCGGGAGCCCATGCTTCTTAATAGAAGAAGACAATGCGAGTCCAAGAGACTGAGAGTTATTAGTGACCGTTTGCGAGCCATAGAGTTCAGCTGAAGGATAGTAGAACTTAACACCAGACATTATAGGGTAAGTGGAGTTAATATGCAAACTCACAAGAATGGGTTCTTCTCCGCGATAGAGACTATTAATGAGTTTACAGCGCCTGCTCAGATAGGGCTTATCAAGTTTCATATGCCGACCATTCGGGAGATTAAGAAACTCATGAGTACCATTCGTGAGTTTATCCTGAGGTCGATATCCAGTATCTTGGTCAAATGTTGTCTGGTAAACCTCATAACATTGGTGTTCGAGCAATGATTTAACACGAACAGCGATGTCATAGGCGATTTCGTCTTCATCAGTGGATGCCACCTGAGTGCCATGGTCGGCTCCTCCGTGTCCTGGATCCAGAATGATAGGACGAGTGAGTTTGGACGCTACGTTTTGGGAGATTTCTGCAGTTCTTGAGGTCGATAGTATTGGCATTGGATCACTGAACACCTCTCCGGATAGAACTAAAGCTAAAGAGAGAGAGGTGAACCGTCGGTTCAGTTTCATAAGGTCTAATAAGCATTCAACATATATAAATGTTCCTAATTTAATCTCTGATAAGTAGTTATGGTTGATCACCGAAACCTATATATCCACCTAACATCATGAGAACGGTATGGATCTCCTCTTCCTGACTAGTCCCTTGCTGCTCCTCTTACTGGGAATTGTTGCGTGGCTGCTCGCACGAGAGTTCAAGCTACCGACCATACCATTCCTTCTCCTTGCAGGGATTATCGCCGGAAAGTTTACAACGCTACCGTCTTCCCTCTACGCAGGCATAGTCACGCTGGGCATGGTACTGTTGCTCATCAAGCCGCCCCTCTCCAAAGAACGAAAAACCAACGTTGGAATTTTGTTCTCACTTATCCTGCTGCTCTTCAACATCATAGGCGTAGGCATTCTTTTCCTCTTCATCGCTCAAGAAAACGTAGCTGGTCTTCTCATAACCATCCCGGGAATTCTGGCACTGGCGACGATCCTCACCGCAACAGATCCGTGCCTTGGCTTACTCCGGAAATCAACACTCTCTTCCTTGCTTCTGGTAGAACACCTCTTCCTCGCCCCGATAGCCATCCTGCTGCCAGTACTAGCAGTACTTTGGATAAACCAACCCTTCCTGCTGTTCCTCCAAAGTATATTTGTAGGCATCGCCATAGGCATTCTCGGCGGTATGATTCTGTTTAGGGTATTCCGAAAGATCCAACCAACCATTGCCGCACTCCTCTGCTTTGCTACAGCACAGTTCATCGGAGGGGATGGCGTTATTGCTGCTGCTTCCCTTTGGCTCTTCTTCGGCAGGATGCACCAAAAGAATGATCTCGAAGAAGTTGCATTTCTGGATGTCATCCTCGTCGTATCTTTTGGTATGATGCTTCCCTCACTTCACGTTAGCGATACTATCATCGCCATCCTTGTTTTCGTGATGCTGTTTGGTCTCCGTTATCTCCTCATGAGATACATTTTCCATACGCTCCACACGCCAAAAGAGATTATGAGCTTCACCCTTCTTGGAGAGAAGGGAGTAATTGTTGCTACCGGTGCAGGATTTTTAGTTGCCTACAACGCTATGCCTACATCATTGCTTACGATAGTAGCAGTACTTATGATCCTCAGCAGCATAGGGCGATTCTGCATAGAGAGGTGGCAGCATGATCTTTCTCGGACCAGCGGGCAATATTGAGGGCGATACCCTCGCTTCTTTGCAGAAACTACATACGCTCAAACTGGGAGCGATGGAAGTAGAGTTTGTCCGACAAGTGTGGATGAAAGAAGCCATGGCAAAAGAAGTGGGGAAGAAAGCAAAAGAGCTTGGCATCAGGTTAAGCTGCCATGCGTCGTACTTCATCAATCTTTCTTCGGAGGATCAAAAAAAGATAGAAGACTCCAAGAAACGGATTCTGGCAGCGTGTGAACAAGTCAATAACTTCGGTGGAGATTATGTCGTCTTTCATGCTGGTTATTATGGAGAACGGACTCCGGAAGAAACCTATGCCCTCATCAAAATACAGATGGCTGATTTACAAATGACGGTGAAGAAAAATAAATGGAATGTTATCCTTGCTCCGGAAACAACAGGACGAAAAAGCCAATTCGGAACGCTTGCCGAGTTGCTTCAGCTCCGAAAAGAAGTTGGCTGCGAGTTATGCGTTGATTTCGCGCATCTCTATGCAAGAAACAATGGCGTAATTGATTATCCAACCGTCTTTGATCAACTCAAAGAAGTCAAACATATTCATGCCCATTTCTCCGGCATTGCATACGGCGACAAGGGGGAGAAGAAGCATCTGATTATGGAGAAGTCTTTTTTCCTGCCGCTGGCGAAGGAAATCATAAAGCACAAGAAAGAGATCACGATCATTTGTGAGAGCCCGATTACGTATGAAGATAGTTTGAAGATGAGCGAAGTGTTCGAGGGAATTAAGCGAAAAGATGATTAATCTTTTACGTTCATGATATACTGGTTCCTTGCACTCGCGTTAACCGGAGAAACTGGCAGGTGCCGATAGACCATTCCTTGGGGATAAGATCGAGATAGCAGTAAACATTGTCCAGGAGAGGCAGGGACGACCACTGCAGTAAACTCATCAATACTTTTTTCGTTCTGAGCAAAAGTATACGTTGCCGAGAGGAGGGTAGTACCAATACCTTTTCGTGTATAGTCAGGGTGCACGACAATAGCCACATACGCCCGCTTCTCCTGCTGAAGGAGTGAAGCGTAGCCAATCAGGTAAGGGATGTGAGGGATCCTTGCAGTCAAAAACCATCGTGCGGTGCTGTCCCCCATCGTAGGATGGTCTTCTCCACGCTGAACGTACACCATACCGAGCTGCGATCTCTCATTCCGTACTGCTTCCCATGCTGCTGCATTTTCTCTTCCTACCACTGCGATCTCCACTGCTGCATCTAAAGAAGATTTCTGCGGAAGCATAGAGGTTAACATATTCTGTAGAAAAGTTCTAATTCCCATCGTTAGATTAAGAGAATGAAGTGTATGATTTAAAGGTATGGATAGAGCCTACGTGAAGTGCGGATTATTTCTCAGAATCTCAAGTTCAGTGTGGAAATGACCATCAGAACGGGCAGGAGTACTGATGCCTTCCTTGGAAGTATAACCAAATCCATTAGCATGGTTCGGGTCAGAACACTCACGGGAGTCTTTCAAAATTCCAAAATTATTGCTTCCCGATGCCTGGCGTTTAAAAAATCCCGGAAGCGTGAAATCTACATTCCAGTGTGATTGCATGACCAAAGACCCGCCCAAGTTAGGACAGCCAAATTCTGCAGGATGCGGCAAACCCAAGGTGTGACCTAGTTCATGGATGTAGGTGCCCGCAGCAAAACTGTAGGTGCATTGCTGCCATGCCATGCATTTTTTTGTTGCGGGATCATAGCCGCAGAGATGATCTGGCCATGCAAGACGGTCTTCTTCATACTGCGTGTTGGGATCTTTTGGATGGTTTAAGCAGCTTGTAATGATATCTCCAAAAAGCCCATCACCACCAAACGTAGTAGACTGACCTGCTCCTGCCCATCCGCCAGCCATCTCAACGATGTAAACTTCGATAACATGGTCACCCTGATAATCTTGCGGCAACACTCCTCGCATCTGTAGCTCGTCCATGACGGTATTGGGCAGAGGATCCTGGTCGATGCTTCCATCGTGGATCTTGGGATCCCAATAGTACATAGGACTATGATTACCGACAACAACACGCAAGGGTTCTATAGTGAGGGATCTTCCCGTGTGATAGTCATAAAACTCTTTTACTTTGTTGTTGAGTTCTCGAATTTTGTCTGCTTTTATCAGGACTACTTTATCTTCTCCTGCAACTCCAGCAAACGAACTGCCGTCGACTGGCTCATCACGCAGCTTGTCGCCCGGCTTCCATGCCATCCAGAAGGCAAGATCCTTTTGGTAAGAGGCAATACGCTCATCAGATAAATAGGAACGAAGAGTCTTATTGGAGAGAATACGCTCGTAGAGAGCTATCCGACGCTTAACATCACTGCTTGATGAACGATAGCCAGGAGTTATGTAGATCGGAGCTATCGTGTAGGCATTGGTATCATAAGCATAAGCGCAATCCTCACGACAAGTAGCTGCATTCTCCTCTTTGTCACAAATGCCATTTCCACAAGACAGTGGTGGTGGCGGGATTTTGATACATTGATGGTTACTCGGTTGCGTTCCTGGCTTGCAATTCAATACGGTACAGCCAGCTTTGGAATGCATACAAATCTCATTTTCCTTACATGCGGCATCACTCAGGCAAGGGTAAGGAAGACATTGATGATTCTCGATGTAGGATGTTGTTACATCACAGGTTAGGGTGACGCAGTTTCCCCGCTTACAAATCGCATTGCTCGGACAGGCGTTATCAGAAAGGCAGGTTGGTGAAGGGGATGAAGATGCTGCTTCAGAAGAAGAATTGAGAAGCTTCTGAGTGTCTTTTTGGGCCATGACTGGTTTGTAAACGGAGATGATTGATTTACTCCAGATGATACCGCCAACAAGAGCACCTATCAGAAAGAAACCAATACCCATAACGATGAAGATCAAGAAGGTTCTACGTTCTAGCATAGCCAGAGATGCAAAAGCACTTCCCTATAAGCATTTCGTTGACTGCAATCAAGATGGAAACTAGCGTAGACCCCGATGGCGTAACCTTTATAAACAAACCCTCTTTTTCCATGTTCATGATCGTTCCTATTCGGTGCTGGAGCTGCGGAAAACCTGTTGGTCATCTCTGGGAAGAATTTGCAGAGAAGACTAAGGGAGCAGAGGACCAGAAGAAGAAAGTGCTCGATCAGATGGGTTTGGAACGATACTGCTGCAGAACTATGCTCTTAACCCACGTCAATCTTATTGAAGATGTAGCGCAGTTCAAGAAGTTTTGATTAATGATTGGAGGCGTACACTTCCTTGGCAGCAACGCCTTCCCAGAACATCGGAAGCTGTTGTGCAACGATGATTCTTATGCCTCCTTCCTTTGCCATGGCTTCAACAGTTTGCTCAAGCAAGCTTTCGGACACTCTTGCTACTTCATGAGTTGGGACAGGATCCTTGCCTCCGCCATAGTCATGATACCAATATTTTTCGGGGAAATGAGCGATGACCAAGTATTCACTGAGATTTTTAGGATGAGGTGTTTGTTCGGGTAGCTTATATCCAACGCGTTGGGCAATCATTTTACCTGCGAGATCGTCATGGAAAAACTCGTAGGCAGAGTCTGGGTCACGGAATGACTGAAGACCATCGTAGATTTCACGCCCTTGCGCTCTTTCGCTTTTTTCGGTAGTTAAATCGCGTTCGAATAGCACAATGTAGGGCAACGTTTTTTCTTGGTTAGACATATGGTTCACCTCATTAGTTCAAACATTCGTTCGATAGATTTCCTTGCAGGTTCTTGATAAGATACAGGAACTGTAACCTCAAAACATTCCTGCTCTAATGAAAATAACACGCCATCAAGCTTGTTCTTTTTCATGTACGGACAAAGCAAGCAGGGAGTAATCAACTTGAGACGAGGCGCAGCATCTATCAACGGCTTGGCAAGATCACATTCGGTGAGATAAAGAGCACTTCTTAGGTTGGGGTGCTCAGTGACGTAGCGGATCATCTTGCCGGTGCCGCCAACGATGTCTGCCATTGCTACAACCTCAGGAGTTACTTCTGGATGTGCTAACACCACATCGGGCTTTTCCCGCTTACGATACTCTACAACCATCTCTGGTGTGAAGTTTTTGTGCACGATGCAAACGCCTTCGTTGAGCAGAGGCGGAGATGCGGAGCCAAGGTCGTGATCCATAATTTCCTTCGTTCGTGGGTTATACAACTGAATTGTTCCGTTATGGATACCGATGTACGATAGATAAACTCTTCCGTCGTCAGGGAGTGCTGCAATGATATTCTGCGCAAAATAATGATCGGGCAAGAGAATAACGGGATCGCCAGAAACTCGTGTTGCAACTGCTTGGGCATTAGCTGAAGTGCAGACGACGTCAAGATGCGCTTTGGTTTCTGCTGTTGAGTTGATATAACCGACAAGTGCAGCAGTTGGGTAGAGTTCGCGAATTCTTTGTAAGGTAGAAGCGTTCATGCCTTCGGCGATCGAGCAGCTAGCGTCGGGTACGGGAATCACCACTTTTTTTTCAGGACTTAATAGTTTGACCATCTCTGCCATGAAATGAACGGTACTACAAACGATGAGATCTTTGTCTTTGGTGTCTTTTGCCTTCAAGGCAAGAGCAAGCGAATCACCCGTGTAATCGGCGATCATCTGAATTGGTGGGATCTGATAGTAATGGGCAAGAATCACTGCGTTTTTCTCTCGGCGAACGTCGTCGATGCGGTGTAAGGTTTGGAGTACCTTATCTTGGTGTACCTCATCTCCATGGACATAGTCCCAAACTTTTGCTTCTATCGTTTCCCATCGATCCATAAGTGTAGATAATACACTAAAGTATTTAAATGTTTTGGTGCAACAAACTATAAATACCCCCGGATGATCACTCTTTGAATGACGTTAACTACCGACTCTTTGGCTATCTTCTGCAAGAAAAAGGGCTTTGTGTATCCCAGTTCGTCGATCTACGGTGGAATGGCTGGCTTCTGGGACTTTGGTCCTCTGGGTGTTGAGTTGATGAACAACATTAAGCAGAGTTGGTGGAAGCATTTTGTGCATAGCCAAGAAGGGGTGGTAGGTATCGAGGGGAGTATTATTTCCCATCCTTCAGTCTGGAAGGCTTCTGGGCATGTGGATAATTTCAACGATCCTCTCTTAATGTGTAGCAAGTGCAAACACAAAGTGAGGGCAGATCACTTTATCGAAGACAAGCTGAAACAGTCAACAGAAAATTTAAGCAGCGATGACATCAATGCGCTCGTACAGAAACACAAGTTAGTATGTCCTCAATGCAAGGGAGTTTTTGAGGAACTGCGACGATTCAACATGATGTTTGAGACACTCGTTGGCGGATCAGCAAATGCCTATCTGCGACCAGAAACTGCACAAGCCATGTTTACGAATTTTAAACTGATTACGGAAACTACGAGACAAAAGCTTCCCTTTGGCATTGCGCAGATTGGCAAATGCTTTAGAAACGAGATTTCTCCTCGCGACTTTTTATTCAGAAGTCGGGAGTTTACGATTGCAGAATTTGAATTCTTTCTCCATCCAGAAGAACAGAAATGCTCTCGATTGAGTGATCGTCAGAAGAACGTCAAACTAAGGCTGTTGAGTGCGGAAGTTCAGGAACAAGGAAAACATGATCTCTGTGAAACCACTATTGGCAAGATGATTGCGGAAAAAAAGATGAGCGGGTGGCATGGTTATTGGCTGGCTGAACAGCTGCTCTGGTACAAATCTCTGGGATTAACAAAATTAAAAGTCAGAGAGCACGTCAAGACTGAGTTATCCCATTATTCGTCTGCAACATTTGATATTGACTATGAATTTCCGTTTGGCTCAAAAGAAATCTCAGGCAATGCACATCGTGGACAGTATGACTTGAGCCAGCACATGAACGTATCCGGCGAAAAATTGGATTATTTTGATGAGGAAAGCAAGACAAGAATAGTTCCACAAGTCATTGAGCCAACCTTTGGCATGGAGCGTGCTTTCTTGGCAGTGTTGGTTGAGGGTTTTCATAACGACAAAGAACGAGGCAAGGGCGAGGATTATACGGTCTTGAAAATACATCCCCAGCTTGCTCCGTTTAAGGTAGCAGTCTTACCGTTGCTGTCTAATAAAGAAGAGATCGTCGGAAAAGCAAGAGCAGTGTATGATCTACTGAGAACCGAATTCCGCAGCTTCTTTGATACGTCAGGAGCTATTGGCAGACGATATGCCAGAATGGATGAAGTTGGAACACCGTTTTGTGTGACCATTGATTTTGAGTCGTTGCAGGATGATGCTGTGACGGTGAGAGATCGCGATACGACGAAACAGGAGCGGGTGAAGATTGGGGTGTTGAAGGAGCATTTGAGCAAGAAACTCTCGAGTTAAACATCGGGCAGGTAATTCATTACTGTTTCTTCGAAAATCAGCAGCGACTCATGTTTTTGGATCATGCCAGAAAATCTTGTTTTAAGGTCATTGATGATATCACGGAATTCTGCTACATCGTTTACTTCCATCTCAAAAGAGAGGTCATAGCATCCGATGAGTTTGGTTGCCCAGATAATGTTCGAATGATTCCTGAAGAAAGTCGTCAGCCGCTTGAAGTCTTCTGGTTTAAAATTACTGAACGCCAGCCAGACCTTATAGAACTTATATCCTAATTTTGAAAAATCAACCAAGATCCTGGAACCCTGGATGATTCCCTCTTTTTGCAGTTTCCTTATCCGGTAGGCAACATTTTTTGGATCAGTTTTCAGCATCTTTCCCAGTTCAACGAGAGGAATTCTGGCATTTGAGCTTAATATTCTGAGGAGCTGAAAATCTCTCTGCTCAACTGTGGTGTGCTCATCGCCGCCGGTGCTGATGGTCTGTTGTGTTGACTTTCCGAGCCAGAATCCTCTCTTGAAGTAATGGATTTCAGTTGTGATAAAGACCTGCTTATCTGCGATGTAGTGTCCATAGTTCATTACGAGATCGTCAAAGAATGCTGCCAATGGGACATGCCCCTCTGCAATCAACGTTGCATTGAGATCCCATGCACCTTCGCATTGAGTCAGCCATGCGGTGTGCCTGTTCTTCTGAAGAAAATCAAAGATCTCCTGCTCGATGATAGGTGTGGTGTTTTGAAACCGAATCAGGAGTGGATAAAACTGAAATCCTAATTTGTAAATGTTGATCTCCGTGAGATACTTCCTGATAATCCCCGAATGCTCCAAGCCTTTGATCCGATGGAAGACGGTCTCTTTGCTCAACCCTACTTTTTTGGCAATGGAAGAGAGGGATTGCCGGCTGTCCTGCTCCAGCTCATAGATGATCTTCTTGTTCTTGAGATCAAGATTTTCCATAAATCTTTAATGAAATACTAAGAAAGGGAAGTGTTATCATTTGACTGATAAACGCTCCATGTTTCTTTCTTGAAGAAACAACCCGATAACCTTGTCGTGGTTTTCTAAAGATTTCGAGAATGAGCATGTCTTTCTCACTACTCTTCCAACTCTTTGTCTGATT
>JACRKL010000087.1 GCA_016219835.1 Candidatus Woesearchaeota archaeon | reverse complement strand
TGCGAGGTTTTGCCATCGGTTCGCATGGTTTCTGGGTATTCTGCTAGCGGAAATTCCCATTGGAATTTCCTTTCCCCCTGAATGGTTTATGCTGCTGATGCTCACATTAGGATGGCAGAACTGACATTTTCACCGGAGCCTTTCCCCCAGCAACATTTATAAACCTGACCTTTTCCCTTAAGATCGCTGAGACGTTCCTACTTGGAATTGCTGCTCGAGCAGCTTGAGTCTCGGGAGGACAACTATGGTATCGATAAAACTCGTTATTGCAGACTCCAAGATGGGGAAATGCGTGCAGAAAGAAGTTAAAGATGCTCAGGCAAGCGTTCTTCTCGGAAAAAAGGTTAATGACATGATTTCCGGCGATCTTCTCGGTTTTGCGGGCTATGAGTTCCAGATTACTGGTGGCTCCGATTACTGTGGATTTCCCATGCGGGCAGATGTGCAAGGACCAGTGAGAAAACGTATCTTAGCAGTTGAAGGTATCGGCATTAAGAAAATAGGTAGGGGAACCAAACAGAGAAAGACCGTCTGCGGAAACACCATTCATGACAAAATTTCGCAGGTCAACCTTAAAATCCTGAAGCATGGCACTGAGAAGCTGATCGAGGAGAAAGCTGAAGAGAAGGCCGCTGCATGATGAAAAAGAAGAAGGAAGAAAAGGATGATGTTGTCGGCTTGCAGCCGGTTTTGAATATCGGCATGATCGGTCACGTTGATCACGGCAAAACGACGTTAACCGAAGCACTTTCCGGAAAATGGACGGATACGCATTCTGAGGAAATGAAGAGAGGTATTACCATCCGTCTTGGGTATGCTAATATTTCGTTAAGGAAATGCACTTCCTGCCCAGAGCCAGAATGCTTTACGGTTAAAGAAATATGTGAAACCTGCGGTAAAGAAACGCACATTCTCAGAAGGATCAGCCTCGTTGATGCTCCCGGACACGAAAGCTTGATGGCAACGATGCTTGCTGGTGCTACGATTATGAATGGTGCTCTCCTCTTAGTGTCGGCAACCGAAGAATGCCCCCAGCCACAAACGAAAGAACATCTGGTTGCTTTAGAAATCATGGGCGTGAAAAACGTCATTATTGTCCAGAACAAAATCGACCTTGTTGATGAAGCACGGGCATTGAAGAATTATCAGCAGATTAAAGAGTTTGTGAAGAACACCTTATACAAAGACGCTCCTATCATCCCGATCTCTGCGCAGCGGAAGATCAACATCGACGCACTGATCAAGACCATCCAAGAGATTATCCCAACGCCTGAGGTTGACCTTTCAAAGGATCCGCTGATGTTAGTGGCAAGGAGCTTTGATGTCAACAAGCCAGGTACACCATTAGCTGATCTTACGGGTGGGATACTTGGTGGGACGGTTGTGCGAGGAACGTTTAAGCTAGGTGATTCTGTTGAGATCAAGCCCGGTAGAATTGTTGAGGAACGGAATAAGAAAGTAGCCAAGCCTTTGAAGAGCACCATTGTTGGCTTGATGACCGGCACCGAAACGGTGGAGTCAATCCGACCTGGTGGTTCTGTGGCAATTGCTACCGCTCTTGATCCTTCCATTGTGAAGTCGGACAAGCTGACGGGAGCTGTTGTTGGTTTACCTGGAAAATTGCCGAAGGTGTGGTATCAGCTCAAGCTGGAGCCCCACCTCTTAGAGCGTGTTGTAGGCATGAAAGATGAATTAAAGGTAGAGCCCGTCAAGATTGGAGAAAACCTTATGCTGAACGTGAATTCTGCTGCGACGGTGGGCATTGTTACTAAACTGTCTAAGGAACTCTTTGATTGCACCTTAAAACTGCCAGTTTGTGCAGATGTCGGTGCACGTGTTACGATTTCGAGAATTATCGGCAGCAGGTTCCGATTGATTGGTTACGGCGTTATTAAGGAGTAGGCGTTAGGCGTTCTCTTTAACTCGCACCGCTAGTCCCTGCCACGAAAGCAGAACAACATGGCTTCTTTCTGCATGTTCTTGCGGTATATTCACCCTGAAAGCAATCGGTCCCCGTCGATAGGCAGCTTCTATGTATTGTTGATAAATCTCTTCACTCGCCAGAACCTTCAGTGGATGATCTAATGCCTCTTCCTTGCTGAGTGGAGCACCTATCACTCCTGCGATGCCGTAGATGCGTGCTGTCTGTACGGGATTTTGTTCAAAAGCATCAAGATACTCTCTATTCAAAGGAAGCATGGTTCTGTATGCTCCAGTTTCTCCCGTTGTTAGGATTACCTTCTTCGGGTGAGCGGCGTTATCTTGAGGTATAAGGTAACTCCATTTCGTTTCTTCATTGGTTAAGACGGCGAATCGAGCATTATTCTCATAAGAACCTATGACGATTCTGCTGTCGATGGTTCTTGCAATTTTGACGTCGGTTATGACACAGCCACCCTGTTCTGGATGCTGAAGTAGGTAGGTTACATATTGAGTTAGCAGAGGTTCCATAACTCTCGAATATCTTCTTCGTTTTAAAAACGTTCTCACAAGCTTTAAATAGTCCAGTAGTGTAGGATATCATCAATGTTTTCGCCCTTCATCAAAAAGCTGATGTTTGCAAGGCAGTTCTCTATCGACAACGGCGTTATTGAGCTCATTGGCAAGCGTCAAGTCATGCTGCCTTCTGAAGCGTTGCTTTATTTTGACCTTATCGACGAAAAAAAAGCGTATGAACTCGCTAAGAAGTCCGGGAAGGAAACCATTGAGTACTATGCCAAGCGTTTAGGAGGAAGTAGCGAGGGCATGCTGAAGATTATCGAGGAGATTTTTGAAAGCTTTGGTTTGGGAAAAATGAAAGTCACGAAGTTTGATGGCATTCAGAAGGTTGTTGAAATTATCATTCCAGATTCTACGATCGGTCACGTCGCCAAGGAGAAATATAAGAAGACAAAAGATCCTGCCTGTTGCATCACTGCAGGCATGCTTGCCGGCATGTTTTCATTTTTGCTGAAGAAAGATGTACAATGTAAGGAGGTTACTTGCATCGCCATGGGTCATGGTGGCTGCAAGTTTGAAATACGATGAAAACGCGCCATTTTTTCGTCTCTGTGCTGGATGTCAACGAAATGTTGCCTTTTATGGTCAAGAAGAAGGCAAACCTCGGGCAGAGCATGGATGAACAGGAACGAGCAAGAAATGAGTTGGAGAAATTTATAGACCTTCTTTCCAAATCCTTCAAGGAGCCGGTCTGGTATATGGGTATGGACATTATCAGCGGCAAAAGTTATGAACGATTTATCTTCGAGAACGGTGGCTTTTTTGAAGTGATGGTGGAAGCACCCATCGCATTAAATGCTCATTTTGTGCATCAGAAGAGGGGAGCGCAATTTGCCAAGGCATTGCAGGAAACCTTGAGAAAACAGCTTCCTGCAAGTCCGATCACTGAAATGTTCCTGCATTCCATTGAAGTGCAGGATGAAGCTCATGGGACAGACCAAAGCTTAACGTTTAAAGACTGGGATAAGATGAAAGACATTAGAAAGACTGCAGGAAAAAAGAAAAAATAAATGGCATTATCACTTCTTCTTCATGCCATCAAATGCCCGCAGAATTTCCAACGGCACTAAAAAGACGACCGTATTGCTCTGATCCGAGCTGATATCGTCAATGGTTTGCAGTGTTCTGAGATGAAGCGCACCGTCAGCAGCAGATAAGGTCTTTGCTGCTTTTGCCATGTTGTCAGCCGCTATCACTTCACCTTCTGCCTTGATAATAACTGCCCTCTTCTCACGCTCAGATTCTGCTTGAGCAGACATCATTCTCTTTAACTCAGGGGGGAGTTCAACATTCTTGATATCGATCTTCTCAACGCTGACACCCCATGCTGTCGTTTCTTTTTCAACGATACCCTCAATTCTCTTGGAGATTTCTTCTCTTTTCTGGAGGATCCCATCAAGCTCAAATTGCCCAATAATATTGCGTATCGTTGTCTGGGCTAATTGGGAAACTGCATAATTAAACTGCTGGATTTCTATGACCGCTTTTTTTGGATCATTTACTTTGTAATAGAGCACTGCATCAACTTTGACCGAAACGTTGTCTTTACTGATACATTCCTGTGAAGGAACATCGACAGCTTTTACTCTGATATCAACGCGTTCCCAACTCTGGAAAACAGGCACGACTAATCGAAGTCCAGGATCCATAATCCTTGCAAACTTACCTAAGGTAAATTTCACACCGCGCTCGTATTGGTTCACGACTTTCAGTCCTGTGAGAACAAACAAGACGACAATAACTGCAATAATCCATTCGAAGACCATGCTACCACCCCTCTAGCTGTAATTGGTTCTTTCTATTTAAGCTTTTCTCTGATCTCTTTCCAGAAACGGTTCACCGTTGTTAGGACATGCTCCGGCTGTGTTTTCAGTAGAAGGGCAGTTATGGCTATAATCTCGCCTTGTTCTTCCTTGGTTGAGGTAAGCTCTGTTGAGGCAACTGCTTTTCCTTTTTTGACGATGGTCTTCCAGAGATCAAACAACTCTTGTGCTCTTGCTGGCACTTGGGATGGTTTGCAGTTCAGGACTCTTGCAAGTTCATCGAGCATACCTGTTGCTTTCTGTTCCTCTTCTAGAGCAGCTTTTCCTGCCTTGAATTCAATTCTGACAATGGCATCGCTGATCTTCGCTGCTTTAATGATTCTGATGGTGCCGATTTCCTGCGTACTATGCAAGTGCGTTCCTCCGCAGCATTCCACATCTGTCTGAGGTATTTCAACGATGCGCAGCACGTTGCCTGGAACTGCTCCCCCTTGATAGATCCTCATGCCATACTTTTTCTCTGCTTCATCACGGGAAAGGAAGTGCGAGATAACTGGAAGATTATGTTTGACCATCCTGTTTGCTTCATGCTCGATAGCTTTGATCTCTTCTTCGGTTAAGGATTGATAGTGCGTGATGTCTAAGCTTGCTTTGTCCACTGCTTTTCTTGCACCAGCCTGATTGATATGCGCACCGAGAACTTTCTTCGCAGCTGCATTGATGATATGGGTAGCGGTATGGTGCTGCGCTAACTGGATTCTTCGTTCTTTGTTGATGACTCCTGCGACGATCGCACCTGCTGCAAAGCGTGGAGGGTCTTTGAGCACCTGAATGATATGCTTGCCCTGCTTCACGACGTCGATAACATCCTGCCCATCCATGGTTCCGACATCATGCAGTTGACCTCCGGATGTTGGGTAGAAGTAGGTTTCATCAAGGATGACGTTGCAGCCAATGATCTTGAGGACTTTTGCCTGAAATGCTGTTGTCTGGTAGTTCTCATAATAGCGCGCTTTGGTTTCCGGAATCAAGGAAAGGTCAAGCTGTTCCTGCTTTTCCTTCGCGGTTACTGTTGTGGCATGCAGTTCGGCAACTTTTGCATAGAAATTATCAGGGACATGGACTTCTTTCCCCACTTTCTTTGCTTCCTCTTTGACCAGTTCAGGAGCAATGCCCTGCGCATCATAGAGCTGGAGTAGTTTTTCTTCACTCATCGTTTCATTCACTAGCTTGGCTACTATTGCCCTTGATTTCTGCTGTGTGGCAAGCCATTTTGCTTTTTCTACCGACAGAATTTTCTTGACGTTCTCGAGATTCTCGGAGAGTTCCGGAAATAAGGGTTTGAGATATGCAGCATGCTGTTCGCACACTTCGTTCAGGTCGATATCCCAGCCGTAATGGTCGATAAATTCCAATGCCCGACGCAAAAGAACCCTTAGATTATAGCCGCCGCCAACATTGCTGGGAAGAGCTCCGTCGTTTAATGCAACGAGGAGCGAGCGGCTATGCTCAGCAACGCTGAACAGTGCGGCGAGTGGTTGGATCGTGCTTCTCAGTTCAGCAGAAGGCATGCCTACCTTCTTCGCAACATCATCCCATGCCTTGTCCATGCTTTCCACTTCATCAGCATTCAAGTAAGAAGCGTAGGGCAGGAATTTCTTCATGATGTTGGGGTTGACCCTGATGCCCGTCTTGCTGAACAGGGATTTACACACCGTTGGAAAGGTCGTTTCATAGCTTGTGGATGTTCCTTGCGTAAACCATGCATTCCTTTCGTGGCCCATGCCCATGTCGAGGACTTTGAGCTTCAGCGGCTTGTTTCCTGACGGTGTTTGTTCATAGAGCATATAGACCTGATTGCCTAATTCTAATCCGCGGGAAAAGAATTCCATACACGGTCCAAAATTTCCACCGCCTGCCCACGCATCTTCATGGAAGGTAATTTCGCTTTGCGGTAGACCAAGACCCTGCCGCAGCCACTGGTAAATGTCTGCAAAGTATTTCTGCTGGTTCCATTGCTCTGGTGGCATGAATGCATGCTGACCGATCATCACGAAGCCAGTATAATGCGCTCCGGTAATGCCTACATTGTCAATGTCATTAAAGCGTAAGCAGAATTGCGGAACCACCAATGGATTTGCTGGTGGCTTGACTTCTCCGGAGACAACGTATGGCTGAAAATTGTAAATGCTCGCCTGCACAAAATCCGTATCATCGCGCCATCGTGCAGTAACGGGGTAGCGTTTGATGGGCGTATAACCCCACTTCGAAAAGAGTTCGTCGCATTTCTTCCAGAGCTGAATATAATCATACTTGTTTTTTGCTGGAGAGCCATTGATGAACCGAAATCCGCCGGAACAGCCGGGATCGCCGCAGGTTTTCTGTTCTGCATTCACTGACCAGAAGAACATGCCGCAGGCACACTGCTTTCGCATGAAGCCTTCTTGTTTCAAGACAGCAGTGGCATAATACTGATCCGGATTTTTATTTGCTTCCTGCTTGAATTCTTTCTTGACTTGCTTATCGGGGATCATAGAAGAAGCAGATTGGAACGAGATTTATTAATGTTGTTGGCAAATCTATTTATATCCATCTTCTCTTGGGCAGTTATGGAATCTTCTTTTCTGTCATCCATCGAGTTCCAGATGAGCTTGCTTCTCTTTGTTGCACTTGCTGGTTATTTGCTTGCTTCAAAGATTAATCAGTCCGTGGTGATCTGCGAGATTCTGCTTGGATTATTGATAGGTCCTAGCGTGCTTGGGCTTATTACATACACTGATTTTGTAGCAAGCATGGCGCACCTCGGAGCAGTTATTCTGCTCTTTGTCGTTGGGCTGGAATTCAAGCTCAAGGACGTGTTTGAGGTGAAGTATTTCATCATTGCTCTTGTCGGTGTTCTTGTCCCGTGGGTTGGTGGATTCTGGCTTGCATCGGTTTTTGGCTATTCGTTTCAAGGTGCAATTTTCACAGGAACTGCACTGACAGCAACGAGCATTGCAATCACTGCTCAAGTGCTCAAAGAAATGGGTGTTCTCCAATCTCCTATGGCGAAGGCAATCATCGGTGCTGCAGTTATTGACGATATTCTTGGACTGCTGGCATTATCGTTCTCACAACAAATTGTGCAGGGAACTCTTGCCCTCTTTCCGATTCTGATGGTTCTTGGCAAAGCTCTGGTATTCCTCGTGGTTGGCGCATTTGTTGGGTATACGTTCATGAGTCGTCTTATCGAGCACGTAGATCGCTCATCCTTGGCAAAGCGGTTTCCCGAGTTTGTATTCCTCTTCGCTATGGCGATTGCTTTTCTGTATGCCATGATTGCTGAATGGTTACAGCTCTCTGCAATTGTTGGCTCGTTCTTGGCAGGCGTTGCCTTAGAAGGAGCAGTCGTCAGGCACGGTAAAGATTATCGGGTTGGTACTGAATATTTTCACATTATTTTTGCCTCGATCTTCTTTGTCTCTTTGGGTATTCTTGCAGATGCTCATGCATTAACGTGGTCTGTTGCCTTGTTCATGATGCTCCTGACGCTGGTTGCCATCATTACTAAAGTCATGGGTTGCAGTATTCCTGCAAAGCTTCTGGGTATGGATGCTGCTGATGCATTGCATGTTGGCATTGGCATGGTTCCTCGAGGAGAAGTTGCCATGATTGTGGCCTTGCTCGGGCTTAATGCAGGCTTGATCCAGCAGGATTTGTATCTCTCACTTGTGCTTATGAGTTTATTGACAACGATCATTGCGCCGATGGTGCTGAAGCCGCTGCTTCTCAGAAAAGAAACAGCGAGAGCCAATGGATGATCTCTGCATCATGTTCTCCGTCTTGCTCAGCGGCTTTGTCCGAAAACTCGCAAAATGCGAGGTTCTGCCATCAGTTCGCATGGCTGACCATTTCCTTCTTTGCAAAAATTCCCTCTGGAACTCCCTTTTTGCTCAATGAGAGATCCTCACGCATGCTCACGGAAAGATGGCAGAACTGACTTTTCGGACAAAGCCTTGCTCAGCGGCTCCGGTGAAAAAGTCTGGTTAATATTGCTTTTAGATTGTGAAGGATGATTCTTGCCGTCACTTCCGCGTGCTGTGCGCGGAAGGTAACGCTTCGGACGTAGTCTCCGAAGCGTCGTTTAAAGCTTGAGTTGTTGT
>JACRKL010000086.1 GCA_016219835.1 Candidatus Woesearchaeota archaeon | reverse complement strand
ACCAGCTTGCCGAAATAAGCGTCTAATTTTTGTATCCAAACGTTTTTGTTTATCCATGGTGGAGCTACCACTCCACCCTGCCCCCAGTCAGGGTAAACCCTGATAGGGGGCACTTCTACTTAACATTTTCGTCAGAGCCGGGTGTTTGAGTTTAATTTTGAAGGAACGGTCAATTCCTGCTCGAATAGATTTATAATCTGCCTTAACTTTTAAGTGCAACTGTGGGCAACTGCTATGAATCTAAAGATAATATCATTAAAGGAAGAATAGCTGAAGTTATAGTTGAAGAATTGTTTAGAGACCTTGGTTTCTATGTTATCAAGGCAGGAAAAGAGAATAGCGTCAATCCACTTGTTCAACTGCAATCATTTACAAAAATCTGTGGAGGTAAGTTTTTTAGGAAAAAAGAAGATTACATGGATCTGCTACCTGATTTTATCATCATTCATCCGGAGGGTCAAACCAAATTAATAGAGGTTAAGTATAGGCATAATGGAGAGCTAAGAAGCGGGGACAAGAGGGTATTTGATTTGTTTCCAGATGTAGCGCTGTTGATTGTCAACCGCTTGAATGATCCTAAAAAGACGAAGTTTCAGATATGGTGCCGAGAAGACAGTTCAAAAGAGGGAGGTAACATCGTCCCAACTACTTTGAAAATTTGGTTATCTCATGAATTTAAAATAGAATATTCATCTCCCGTCAAGAAATATACTTGTTTTAAGTTTATTGGAATCGAACACGAGAATACCTTAAGAACAACTACTCAATCACCCCAAAATGTTTGGCATATTGATGGAGTAGATTATGACTCCGTAATAGCTACCCATGAGAGTCTCATTGAAAGGTGGATACCTTCACTAGATGTTCTCTATCCCAAGGATTCTCATTAAAATAGTGTTAGAATCGACGACAACCACCATGTACGACGGCTTCAGAGAGTAAGCAAGTTCCATAATCTGTTCCCATAAACATTATAAACAACCGTCATTTTCCATTCCCTAAAGCCAACACCGACGTGTTTAGGATCCAAGCGATCAAAACTGTCGGCATACTGCTGAGGCAATAAAAACGCAGGTCCTCTTCTGAAGGTCCTGAATAGCATAACTAACAGTATAGACAACAAACAAACGGAGTCGTGAGAAGATGATGCAAACCGAAGAGAAATTTTTAGTGGCCATTGACACCTACTTGAAATCTGGCATCCATATTGGAACTAAATTTCGGACAAAGTACATGGAACAGTTCATCTACAAAACAAGACCTGACGGGCTTTCAGTTTTGAATATCAAGAAAGTAGACGAACGCATTCGCTTGGCAGCAAATCTTCTAGCGCAGTATGCTCCCGAAGAGATTGTGATTGCCAGCCGACGAGAAAACGGGTGGACTGCCGTTAAGGCATTTGCAAAATGCACGGGCATTACAACGTATGCCGGCCGATATCCGCCAGGAAGCTTAACGAACCCTGCACTCGAAATTTTCACCGAGATCAAACTGTTACTGGTTACTGATGCATGGCCTGACCGCAATGCAGTCGGAGACGCTATGAAGATCGGCATTCCCGTCATTGCATTGTGCGATACGAACAACACTGCCAACAACCTTGACCTCATTGTTCCTTGCAACAACAAAGGCAAAAAAAGCTTGGGATTGCTGTTCTATATCCTTGCTAGGGAATATATGCTCAAGCGCGGCTTGATCCAGAATGAATCAGAGTTCAAAGGCAAGCTGGAAGAGTTCAGCGATGAAGAGTGACCATCCCCGGCTCTTGGATCTCATAGGGGACTTCTTTATTTTCTTTAATGCTGCGGTGCTTCATCAGCACTGCTTTCTTCACATTCTTTTCTTTGAGCAATTCAATTAAACATTTGCTGCTGTATTTCAGTATGTCGCCGCCGACCATTTTGACCTTGTCTTTTTGGTCAAAATCAGCATAGACTTGATTGGTGAGAAGAACAGGGATGTTGGATCTTCGGGTGATTTCGGAAAGCATGGATACTTGCGTGCCCAAATGTCGGTTGACTTCATAGTGATCTTTCTGCTTGCCCAACTCAATGCGGTAGAGCATAGAGATGGTGTCGACTACAATCAACCCGATTTTGTCCGTCACCAGATGGCGAAGTTTTTCAAACGCTTCCTGCTGCTCGGTAAAAGAAGTTGGTCTCAGAAAGAAAAGCGAAGGGAGGATCGTTTCCGATTGCTGGCAAACCTGCTGGAATCGAGCCATGGAAAATCCGCCTTCGGTATCAACGAAGATCACTTTCTTGCCGCTCTTGACCTGAGCTATTGAAGCAAGCATGCAGAAGGTTGTTTTGCCTGAACCGGGGGGGCCATAGATTGTCGTGATGATTTCCTTCTCGAAGCCGCCGTTGAGCAGCTCATTGAGGACTTCAGAACCGGTGTCGATCAGGGTATCCATGGTTCGAACGTAAATGGTGGAGGAATATACAAAGGAAATGTGGCTCCGCCGTGATTTGAACACGGGACCTCTCGATTTCTTCGACTAGCGTCGTAGAACACTGCCGTACGACGCTAGTGTATCAGTCGAGCGCTCCACCAGGCTAAGCTACGGAGCCATGCAAGAACAAAAAACCGAGGAGGATATTTAAATGTTGTTTTTTGGCTGGGGTGTTCTCAGCTGCTGGGGATATATCCTTATTTCAAGCTGGCGAGCAGCCTCTCCATCTGGATGACAGTATGGGCGGGGAAGTTGGCAATCCTCAGACAAGTATCCTTGTGCTCCTTGTAGCCTGCTCCCACGATGAGACCTTGCGTCTTGAGAGAACTGATAACCGAAGCGGAGCCATCTGGCACACGGATAACAATAACCGTTCGAGACCGGGCAGAGGGCTCTTCTACGAATGGAGTCATTGAGGGATGCGCATCAAAAAAGGAGTACAGAAGCTCAGCTTTTTTCTCCGTTTCCTGTCTGATTGCCCCGATGCCTGTGGTGAGCATTGCCCTGCACACTTTCCCGAGAAGGAAAATAGCGAGCACATTAGGAGTTTCAGGAGTCTGATTCTTTGCAGCATAGGTGGCAAGCGATGGAAAGGCATGGTAACTGCCAATACTCTGTTCCTTTCCTATTGCTTCTGCCTTCTTCATTGCTCTCGGACTGACGATCAGCACGCACAATCCTGCAGGAAGCCCGAAGCACTTCTGGACAGAAAAGAAAATGCAATCCATAGCTTCGATCGGCAGCGGAATGCATGGAGCGGAAGAGACAGCATCAATCGCAAGAAGGATGTCCGGATTTTTCTTTCGGAACTGGAGGAGAGCATCGACAGGAATCTGCACGCCCGTGCTCGTTTCGTTTTGTGTGAGGCAGATCAATTCAGCAGAGGATTGCACTTCCATTGCAGAAAGATCAACAGGCATCCCCTGGGCAAATTCTTTGCGGAGTGGATGCTTTCCCAATTCCCTTGCCATTGCAAAAAAACGTTCGGAAAATGCACCTTGAGTGACATGAAAGCTCACATCCTTCACACCGTTCTGGATCACCCGTTCCATCGCTTCTGTTCCTGAGCTGAGGAAAAACACAAGGTATGCAGGAGGAATGCCCATCAGTTCCCGCAAGCTTGCGATGGTGCCTTTCATGATCTCTTCGAACGCAGCAGACCGATGTGACAACGAGCAGATGCCATGACTTATTGCTTCCTGCATCCATCCTGCAACACCGGGATAGAGCTGACTTGGTCCAGGAGTAAAAAAGGGAAGTGTTATCATTTGACTGATAAACGCTCCATGTTTCTTTCTTGAAGAAACAACCCGATAACCTTGTCGTGGTTTTCTAAAGATTTCGAGAATGAGCATGTCTTTCTCACTACTCTTCCAACTCTTTGTCTGATT
>JACRKL010000080.1 GCA_016219835.1 Candidatus Woesearchaeota archaeon | reverse complement strand
TTCTGCTTCTTGGCAGAAGTAAGTCCATTCATAACGATATTGCTGCTGTTGCAGCTTGTGCAGATGAGTTTTGGTGCCATACGCACACCAAATATTTCAAAGAATAAAAATCTTTCTGTCAGTCATTTACTAACACTACCATTTTTTTTAATACTTCCGGCAAGGAAATGCCTCTTGGTAGAAATCTGAGAACAGCTAAGGGTTCTGACAGAAGGTATTTCTGTATTCGCTGTAATCGTTCTGATGCGTCCAATCCTTCCAGTCCTCGAAGGAGATTGTCGGATGCACTGTGGGCGATTTATGACCGTGGAATCTCTAACGATGGGTGGTTAGTCATTAACCAACAGCAACGTCAAGAGCTTTTTGAGGTTGTGAATCAGATTAATCCCGCAGATGCTTTCTTTAGCTTAAGAGAAGAGATTATTACTCCTGCACAACAACAATCTTATGTTCGTTTTTCACAATCTATAGTCATCCTCGAGCAAACTCTCCCTGAGGGCATCGCATACGCTGCAGTTAAGCCATACCTTACTCATCACCATCCAGATTTGCGAGGTCAAGTGTTTGGGATGGTACGGGAGCATGATACTCCATTGGCTATCTTTGATACGTTGCTGTACAATGACATCTACAAAACGCCGGTAATTGAAATGACCTCTGTTCCTCTTAAGGGATTAGACTTGAAGATGTATACTTCTTCCCGTTGAGCTCATTCACTCGGTTCTTTAATAGCAGGAAGAATGCATCGCTCTCTTGCTCTGCTTGCCTTCCAGAAGCCAGAAGCTTCACATTTACCGTGCCATCGTCGAAGAAAATATCGTTGTTATCTCCCCAGATTGCGTGATACGTCATGCCCTCTGCTGGCACTACACCAATGACGTTCCGATAGTAGAAACCACTGATCAGCATAGAACGTTTTTCTTCTCTCCAACTCGCTGCCATATTTCGTGCAGATTCTTCAATGGCATCTTTGCTCGTTCCTGTATCAAGAGACAAGTTTACGTCAATACGACAGATTGACCCACGGTGCCAGCGATCATCCCCAAGATCATAGATTTCCTTAATTTCCTCATCCTTTTTGCCACTTCTGGCGTAACGCTTCTCACGGTCAAGAAGATAAGGAATTACAAGATCAGCACGCAACAGCATGCCGCCTTTTCTCAATACTTCATCCGCTACCAGTTTTGTTATTTCATATCCATAGGTTCTCTCCCCGATTTCTCCATGTTTGAGTTCTCTCATTTCTCTCGGATAATCCTTTTCCGTTTTTTTCCTCAGGTGGTAGGTTGCTTCGGAGAGGAAGATGTCGGGCTCAACCATGATACGCTGGTAGTTGAGACGCATATTTTTTTCATTGCTGTTTTCCTCTATTCGCCTCTGCTCTTCAATCGTTTGGTAAATAAAATATCTAAACTGCGTTCCTATTCTTGCCTTTTCTTTCCCTCCCAATCCTTCCCTATACTCGTGATATGCAAAGTATCTCTTGAATCGTGGATTCTGTTCAATGCTCTTCTTCAGTGGCAGATATGCTTCATTACATGAGAGGTATTCTTGTGGTGTAAGAGCAACATCATCGGCGATATCTTCCAGTGTTCTGCCCATGACTTCAAGCCCATCTTTCACACCTTTGGGCTGCTTCTGCACCCATGCTTCTATCTTGCTTGTGTCAATGGTTCTGCTGAATGATCCCTGATGGCTTTCCATGTAAGAAAATTGGTCGATTAACCATGCGATGCCGTTGCTTACCTTCGTAGTAGTCTGTTCTTCTCTTGATTCATCCATAGTCGGAATAATCTTACACAATATTTATATATATGTCCTCCTTTTTTGGTGGACAATGGAGAATCTCGAGCTGGATGTTCTGGAAGATCTTGGACTTACCGCAGGAGAGATCAAAATTTATGTTGCATTGCTAGGGCTCGGTGAAGTTAGCGCAAGTCCGATCAAGAAAAAAACCAAGATGCAGAATTCTGTTGTTCATCTCTGCCTCAACAACCTGATCCAGAAAGGCTTGGTCAATTATGTGAAGAAGGGGAAGCGAAACTATTACCGTTCGACGAATCCGGAGCATCTCGTGGACTTTCTTGAGGAGAAAAAGCGAAGGCTGCTTGCTTTGCTTCCTTCACTGCTTGAAAAACAGAAGGAACAGCAAAACTATGAAGTTCATCTCTATGAAGGTCATAAAGGGCTGAAGGCGGTGCATGAGGACATTCTCAAGGAACTGAAGCGCGGGGAAGAGTTTGTGCTGCTTGGTATTCCCAAGGAAGCTCACGAGGAATTTGAGCCGTATTTTCTCGATTTCCACCGTCGGCGTTTGAAATTGTGCATTAAGCTGAGGGGCATTTACAAGCAGGATGCAAAACCGTATGCTCAACTCCGTGAGTCGATGAAGTATACACAAGTACGTTATCTTCCCAAAAGCCTTGAATCGCCGATGTGGGTGAACATCTACAACGACAAGACGATCATCTTCGTGACCAAGGGACTGCTGCTCGCTATTGTTATCGAGAACCCGATCGTTGCCAAGAGCTTCAAGGAATATTTCGAGCTGATCTGGAAGGCATCGGCATGAAGTGCATTTGAACAGCCGTAACCCTTTTATATCGTCGCCCGTTTTCCATCGGGATGGATGATCTTCATTCCCTCATGCAGCAAGCGCAGTTGATCTACCGAGCGCATTTTCCGATGGAGACGAATTTTGAGCGAGCTCTGTTCTTCAGCTGGGGTTGTACGATCGGCGATTGTGTATTTTGTTACATGAGCACGCAGCCTGCTGGCAAGAAGCCAACAGAAACCAAGCGCAGTATATCTTCTATTTTTGCTGAATCCCTGCTTGTTAAACACCTACACTGGGATGTTGGCTTTGTCACCGGAGGCATTGGTGTCTTGAAGCCAGATGAACTGGAATTTCTGCTGAAAGGGATTTATGAAATCGTTGGAGAGAAGCTCTGGCTTTCGGTGGGGCCCATACCCAAGCCATTGCTGGAACGATATCTGCCCTACATCAAAGGCATCGTTGGCTCTACCGAGACGGTCAATCCGGTGTTGCACAAAAAAGTCTGCCCATCCAAACCGCTTGCTCCGTATGAAAAGATGTTTGAGCTATCAAAACAATATTCCCTGAAGCGAGCGATGACGTTTATCGTTGGCATGGGTGAGACGCATGAAGATTTTCCGCTGCTCGTTGATTTTATCAAGAAGCATGACATCCATAAGATTCATCTTTATGGATTAATTCCCACGAAAGGAACCATCTACGAGCACACGCCTCCTCCGACTAAAGAAGAGCAGGCATGGTGGATTGCTCAGTTGAGAATTGCTGTTCCAACGCTTGATATTCAGGCTGGCATATGGGATGATCGGGCAGAAAGTGTTTCTTTTTTTCTTCAAGCAGGAGCGAACAGCATTTCCAAGTTTCAGGCGGTCAAGTTTTTTGGTTCAGAGGTTTGCAGGCAGATCGTTGCAGAAGCAAAGAATGCAGGAAGGACGTTTTCGGGGAATCTACTGACGATGCCTTCGGTGGATTGGGATGCTGAAATCGAGCGGCTTTCGTTTTCTGGAGAGTTGAAAGTTGAGATTAGAAAAAAGTTGGATGTTTACCTTAAACAGATGGGCAAACATGGAGCAAAGCACATAAATAGGGTAGTGTTAGTAAATGACTGACAGAAAGATTTTTATTCTTTGAAATATTTGGTGTGCGTATGGCACCAAAACTCATCTGCACAAGCTGCAACAGCAGCAATATCGTTATGAATGGACTTACTTCTGCCAAGAAGCAG
>JACRKL010000079.1 GCA_016219835.1 Candidatus Woesearchaeota archaeon | reverse complement strand
TTCTGCTTCTTGGCAGAAGTAAGTCCATTCATAACGATATTGCTGCTGTTGCAGCTTGTGCAGATGAGTTTTGGTGCCATACGCACACCAAATATTTCAAAGAATAAAAATCTTTCTGTCAGTCATTTACTAACACTACCGCAATTAAAATTATAAACATTGTGCCCGATTTCCACAACATTGAAAAACAAACAGCTCTCTTTTGCCTCATATGCCAACCATCACCCTCATCACCCATAACCCTAACAAGGTCAAGGAGTTCAAATATATCTTAGAGCCACTAGTTACGGTCAACCATCTTGATCTCGAATATCCTGAATTGAGAAGCGACAGCAATCAGGACATTGCAGAAATGTCCGCCAAACAATTAGCAGAGAAATTTCAGAAGCAAGTCGTCGTTGAAGACTCCGGCATTTTCATCGAAGCGCTGGGCGGATTTCCCGGTACCTGCTCTGCGTATTGCTACAAACGTATTGGCTTGGATGGCATTCTCAAGTTGATGAAAGGCACGAAAGACAGAAGAGCATACTATCTTTCTGCCATCGCACTCTGCGAGCCTGGCAAGAAGCCGATCTCTTTCATCGGCAAAGATGAAGGCACGATTGCCCTCAAGAAAACCGGGAAATTCGGCTGGGGGCATGATCCTATCTTCATTCCGAAAGGAAAGAAGCAGACCTATGGCGTCTTGAAAGAAAAGATGCAGGGACCTAACTTGCATAGGAGAAGGAGTTTAGAACTGCTGAAGAAGTATCTCATCCAACGATGATTTTTAATCCCTCCTTTTCTCTAAGTATAAGAGCTTCAGTTCCTTCTTGTAAGTTGAGTTCAAGAACCATCTTCTGCGGAATACGAACAGCAAGACTATTCCCCCATTTTGCAAAGTGAATGGGCTTTGCTTTTCGCAGATGTCGATATTTGCTAGCAAGAGCTTTCAGCTGATCTTTATTTAAGAGTTCTTCGCCGCAGGAAGTGCAGCGATATGTTTCGAAGGAGATGCTATCTTCCTCGATAGCAGCAGTTGCTTTTTCCATACGTCCTTTGCAGAGCGGGCATTTCATGTTAGTTTCCTCGTTCAATGGTTTTGATCACCACGGCATCGCCAAGATCTTCACCGATGCAAATGATGATCCCATGCTTAGTCGGTTTGATAAATTTGATGCCGTGTTTTGCAAAATGCACTACTTTTCCGGTCAAGATTGCATGATAGACTTGATCGGGATAGGCAATATGCCGTTGACGTGCACGAATGATAGCGTGGCTCGTTATCCAAATTTCCTGGCCATTGTAGTAAATGTCTTTCAAATGGATCTACCTGTATATCCCTATATATACTTTCTGGAAAAATAAGAGAGAATGGCCTTAATATGAGTATGTGAAGAAAACCTGAAAGAACTTCAGCATTCACTGAAACTTCTTCGACATCTTCCACAACACGTCGAAATATGCCTTGAAGGAATCAGCGATCTTCTGATTGATGATCTCGACAGCCATGCCTTCATCGCTTTGCAACCCGATGACCGTTCGATCTTTATAGCCCATGATCCATGCTGGTGTTTCAAGCGGGAGTGGCATATAGCGTGCTTCTGAATAACGATAGCTGTTTCTGTTTTCAAGAACACTCCTCTCCGTTTTCTGATTGAACAGTGCTCTGCTCTTGATGCCAGCTTTTTCCCTTCTCTTGTGATCTCGCTGCCAATAGAGGTGATGTATTTGTTCCTGAAATGAGGGAATGCCGAGGTAAAAGAAATCGTCACCACGCTTGAGCACTTGATACATATGCTCATGCACCGTTTGGATGCCTTTGAATCCTTTGTAAATTTGTGCTTCACTTTTCCTTTTCCCGATATGCTGCTGCAATGCAAGCTGAGGAATAAGCAGATCAATCTCCTCACGCTGCTCTTTGAATTCCTTCTCTTTCTGGTCGAGATACTGCTGAAGCTTTTTTGTGTCTTCTGCCTGATAATATCTCGTTTTTTCTTTCACTATGTACGAGACAAGCCCTTTCTGCATCAGCCGCTCAAGCACATGGTAAATTTTGGATCTCGAAACACGGGAAGCGTCGGTAATCGGTCCAGAGGTAGAGGGCCCTAATTGGATGAGCGAAAGATAGACTTTGATCTCTCCATCAGTTAAGCCTATGTCATGGAGGACTTTTGTTTGCATAGCGACAGGGAATGCGGGTGAATATATAATAATTGCTATTGCCTACCCCTTAGGGGGAAGGCGATGTTTAAGTGCATCCATCCATTATCATAAAGGGACGATGCAGCATGAAACCAAATAACCCTTTATCCAACGATCTGCTCGAATTCCGCATCGGTGGCTTGGAATGTGAGGATAATTGGATGGTGAATCATAGCTATGTTCTTAAGGCAGAAGGACATAGAATTTCGATTTATTCATGTCCAACTCCTGAAGGCGATCAGCGTGAAGTTCTCGATAAATTCCAAATTCCCTATTCTACAATTCCCATTCCTCCCTTTGAACAGATTGAAGCTCCATCTATCATTGCTTCAGGAAACTATGTGCTTATGGGAAAAGAAGGCTATCTCAGTTTTCCGCAGAATCATCCCAGGATAATAGGGGGTCATGTCCCTCGCCCATTTATTGCAGCCATATGCTACACCATTGGCCGGGATCTTGAGAAAAAAATAGGAAAGCCATTCTTGGAGTATGGGTATGAGGACCGGCCATTCCTCACGCATCCTGAATCTTATAGTGAGAGAGAGTTTCATTGGATTAACCATTTTTGGAGACCGTGGCTTGACCGCATAGCACCCCAATGGGAATTTAGGGATGAAGAAGATTTTTGGAAAAAAGAGGGCTATTTCCTCAATAATTTCTTCATGATGTTTCTGGATTACACGAGTGACGAAAGTCTCATAGCTCACTACCGCTCACGTTCCTGCTTCCAACGATTCCAGCAACTTTACCCTGATCTTGAAGCATCGCTCACCAAAGCAGTCACCGCTGCTTGGAGAACGAGCCCAAAAGAAAAAGGATACCATGACCTGAAGAAGCTTCCGATGGAAGAACTTTTCTTTGCCTACCAACTCATGTCATCGCTGGTGTTCAAAGATGATCCTCACGTCATGCGGGATCACCAAGATGGTGGAGGCATAGACAACATAGATCACTGGTATCTGATGACCTCCTCCCACACCCTAAAGGGTGGGGTTTCCATTAGACAAACACAACATTATGGTGTTCTGCTTGGTTCTCAATATAGCGGATCATTGAGTTGAGGTCATTGTAACCAACAGTGACGGCACATCCTCCTGGGCTC